>CBIFVU010000112.1:0-11763 GCA_966185905.1 uncultured Lysobacter sp. | reverse complement strand
TGGCGCCGCCTTTTTTTCCTCCCGCCGTTCGCCGCCCTGGCCCGGCGGCGCGTCAGGCAGGCCTGGGCTGCGTTCGCCCTCGGCGGCTTGAGCGCCGCCCCGCGATGGCCGACAGTGGCCGCACCCAGGATCGATGCCCGAACCGATGAAGCTGCTGATCGTCGAAGACGAGGCCAAGACCGCCGACTACCTGCGCGACGGGCTGGCCGAACAAGGCTGGGCGGTGGACGTGGCCCGCGACGGCCCGACCGGCCTGCACCTGGCGCGCGAGTTCGACTACGACGTGATCGTGCTGGACGTGATGCTGCCGGGCATGGACGGCTTCGCGGTGCTGCGCGAACTGCGTGCGCGCAAGCAGACCCCGGTGATCATGCTGACCGCGCGCGATCGCGTGGACGACCGCGTGCACGGCCTGGGCGCCGGCGCCGACGACTACCTGGTCAAGCCGTTCTCCTTCATCGAACTGCTGGCGCGGCTGCAGGCGCTGGTGCGCCGCGGGCGCCAGCAGGAGCCCACCGAACTGTCCGTCGGCGACCTGCAGATCCACCTGATCGCCCGCCGCGCCTTCCGCGACGGCGTGCGCCTGGACCTGACCGGCAAGGAATTCGCGCTGCTGGCCCTGCTGGCGCAGCGGCGCGGGCAGATCCTGTCCAAGACGGTGATCGCCGCGCAGGTCTGGGACATCAATTTCGACAGCAACACCAACGTGGTGGAAGTGGCGATCAAGCGCCTGCGCGCCAAGATCGACGGGCCGTTCCCCAGCAAGCTGCTGCACACCGTGCGCGGCATGGGCTATGTGCTGGAAACGCGCGAGGACGATGGCGACGGCGCGTTGGCGGGCGGGCCGCTGGCATGAGCCCGCGGCCGTTCGCGCGCCTGTCCATCGCCCAGCGCCTGGCGGCGATGTTCGCCGTGGCCGCGATGCTGGTGTTCGCCCTGGTCGGCATCGCGCTCTACCAGGTGCTGGGCAGCCAGATCGCCCGCTACCAGCGCGCCGAACTGGAGACCAAGCTGCGCTATGTCGTCGCCAGCGTAGCCTTGTGCGATTCGCGCGAGCGCTGGCTCAAGGTACAGGACAAGGTCGAGGGACTGGTGTCGGGCGACCGCAGCACCCGGGTCTGGGCCTGGAGCGAGAGCCCCGGTTTCCGCATCGGCGCGGCCGAGCCGCGGGTGGACGCGGCGGGCCCGGGCGACAACGGCATGGGCCGGCTGTGGTTGCCGGGCCTGGAGACGCCGTATCGAATCCTGGACGAACAGGTGCCGGCGCGCGGCGAGCGCCCGGCGGTGCGCTTGTGGGTGGGCATGGATTCGCAGCCCTACGTGGCCGCGCTGCGGTCCTTCGCCGTGGCCCTGGTGCTGCTGGGCTTGGCCGGCACCGGCCTGGTGGCCCTGCTCGGGCACTGGATCGCCCGGGTCGGCCTGCGTCCATTGCAACGCCTGTCCGCGCAGGCCCAGGCGCTGAGCCCGAGCAACCTGTCCCAGCGCCTGCAACCGACCGAACTGCCGCCGGAACTGGCCCGCCTCACCAGTGCCTTCAACGGCGCGCTCGACCGTCTGGAAGCGGCCTACACCCGCCTGGACGCCTTCAACGCCGATGTCGCCCACGAACTGCGCACGCCCTTGACCAACCTGATGGGCCAGACCCAGGTCGCGTTGTCGCGCCCGCGCGAGGCGGCGCAGTTGGAGGACGTGCTGCAGTCCAACCTGGAAGAACTCGAACGCATGCGCGGCATCGTCAACGACATGCTGTTCCTGTCCCGCGCCGACCAGGGCGACATCGCCCTGGACCGGGTCTGCGTACCGCTGGCCGAGGAAGTGGCCAAGACCGGCGAATTCCTGGAGTACCTGCTGGAAGAAGCCGGCATGCGCCTGCGCATCGACGGCGCCGCCGAGGCCTGGATCGATACCTCGCTGTTCCGCCGCGCCATGACCAACCTGTTGCACAACGCGGTGCAGCACGCCACCCCCGGTACCGAGATCGTGGTGGAAGTGCGCAACGGCGGCGACGGCGCCAGCGTGGCGGTACGCAACCGCGGCGCGGAGGTCCAGCCCGAGCACCTGGCGCGGATGTTCGATCGCTTCTACCGCGCCGATGCCGCGCGCGAGCACCGCGGCCAGCGCCACCACGGCCTGGGCCTGTCCATCGTCAAGGCCATCGCGGTGTTGCACGGCGGTGCAGTGTTCGCGCGCAGCGGCGAGGGCAGCACCACGGTCGGCTTCAGCCTGGCGCAGCCGCGGCCGGCGGTGGATTGAACCCGAGGCCGGGGCGCGGCCGGCGCTGCGGGCGCGACCGGCGCAGGGTGGCCGCGTTCGCCGTCCGCTGGGCGCACGTGCAGCATGGCGCGCCGGCGCCGCAGGCGATGCGGCGTCGTCGGGGATCCGGCCGCCCGGCCGGTGCCGGGCGAGGAGGCGGGCTGGCCGCAGCCGCCCGCGGCGCCGATCAGCGATGCAGGTCGCCGGCCGACTCGGGCTGATAGCGCAGGCCGAGCACGCGCAGGCGCGCGCTGCGTCCGCCCGGCAGCGGCCAATCGATGCTGGCGCCCACGCGCAGGCCGAGCAGGGCGCTGCCGACCGGAGCCAGGATCGAAATCCGCTCGGGACTGCCGTCGGCGTCGCGCGGATAGACCAGGGTGGCTTCGCGCTCTTCCCCGGTGCTGTCGTCGATGAAGCGGATCACCGAATTCATGGTGATGATGTCCGCCGGCATCTGCGCCGGTTCCAGCACGTCGGCGCGATCGAGTTCGCGGCGCAGGCCGCGGGTGTCGATGCCCGCCGGCAGGGGCTGTTCGAGCAGGGCCTCCAGGCGGTCGCAGTCCAGCCGCGAGAGCAGCAGCGGCGGCGGCAGGCCGGAGGGATGGGGCAGTTGGCGTTCGTCCACGGGGGATCTCCAAAGCAGAGCGGGCGGCGCGTTGCGCGCGCCGCCCGCGGTTCCAGTGATATAGGCGGACCTTAGCCGGGGCGGGCGCTGGCTTCAAGTCGCCGCGGGCCAAGGCGCGGGTTCGGCCGCGGGCCGAGCTTGCATCCGCGCGCGGCCCGGGCCCGTAACAGCCGCAGGGGCCGCGTCGCGGCCGCGGCGGACAGGACGGCCAGCATGCAACTCCATCGCATCGGGAGCGCTCGCCGGGCCCGCGCGCCGCGCGCATTCGCCGCCGTCGGCCCAGTCCGGGCCCCAGCGCGCCGGCGCGCACGTTTCCGCACTTGCGCCGCGTCCGCGGCGGCGTGCGGCGGCTGCGGCTGGCTAGACTTCCCCCTCGGGCGCCGGAGCGCGCCCTTTCCAGAGGCGCCGATGAGCCCAAGCACCGATACGTCCAGCGCATTCCCCGAAGACGCCGCGCCGCTGGAGGACTGGCTCGCCGCCGTCGCCAGCGGCGACGCGGCCGCGTTCGAGCGCCTTTACCGCGCCACCGCGCCGCGCCTGTTCGGCGTGTGCCTGCGCTTGTTGCCCGAGCGTGCCGAGGCCGAGGACGCGCTGCAGGACGCCTATGCCGCGGTCTGGCGCAAGGCCGCGCAATTCGATGCCGGCCGCGCCAGCGCCATGACCTGGCTGACCACCATCGCTCGCCACCAGGCCATCGACCGCCTGCGCGCAGCCCCGGCCACGGCCCGGCGCGCGCCGCTTGCGGCCATCGAGGCCCTGCCCGACGCGGCGCTCTCGCCGGCGGCCCGCGCCGAACAGGGCGCACAGGCGCAGCAGTTGCAACGATGCCTGGACGAATTGGACGCGCGCGGCCGCGGCCTGATCCGCACCGCCTTCTTCGACGGGGCGACCTACGAGGAATTGGCCCAGCGCAGCGGAGCGCCGCTGGGCAGCGTCAAGAGTTGGATCCGGCGCGGCCTGATCCAGTTGCGCGCTTGCCTGGAGCGCTGAGCCATGGACCCGCATCGCCGCGATCCCGACCGCGAACCGCCCAGCGCCGATGTGCAGGCCGCTGAGTACGTCCTGGGCCTGCTCGATGCGCAGCAGCGCCGGCGCGCCGAACTGCGCAGCCTGACCGAACCGGCGTTCGCGCGCCTGGTCGCCGACTGGGAGCGCCGCCTGGCCGCGCTGGCGGCGGAGGTGGCGCCGGTGCCGGTGCCGGCCTCGGCCTGGCTGCGCCTGCGGGTGCGCCTGGGCCTGGCCGATGCGGCGACGCTGGCCGAGCCGCCCGCGCGCCCTCCGCGCCGCGGCGCCTGGCACAACGCCGGCCTGTGGCGCGCCGCCACCGCGCTGGCGGCCAGCCTGGCCTTGGTGGCGCTGTTCTGGGGCCGCCCGCCGCCGCCCGCAGCGCCGCAGGCCGGCTCGCCGACGCCCCGGCCCGTGCCGGTCGAGCCCGCGCCCCAGCCGCCGCCGGAGCACCTGCCCAGCTTCCCGGTCACGCAACTGGCCCGCGACGACGGCCGCACCGGCTGGCTGGCCTCGGTGGACCGCGAGCGCGGCCGGGTCATGACCCTGCCGGTGCCGGGCCCGGCCGACCCCAAGGGCCGGGTGGCCGAACTGTGGCTGATCCCCAAGGACGGCAAGCCGCGCTCGCTGGGCCTGATCTCCACCTCCTGGGCCGAGGCGGTGAGCGTGCCGGCCGACGCCCTGGACAAGCTCGCGGCCGGCGCGACCCTGGCCATCACCCTGGAACCGCCGGGCGGCGCGCCGCACGGCGAGCCCACCGGGCCGGTGGTGGCGCAGGGCGGGATCACCCTGTAGCCGCGAACCACCGCCGCGCTGCCCCCACCGGGCCGCGCGGCGTTTTCCGTCTCGCAGAGCTCAGCGGCGCGCGAAGGCGATGCGGCCGGGCAGGGCGGTCGGCGAGCCGGGCGATAGCGCGCGGCTTGTCCGGATCGGGCCGCAAGTGCGGCGATCGGCCCGCGCATTCAGCCGCGTGAAAAAAAGTTGCCATGAAGTGTTGACAGTCGTGCCGCCGCAACGCAACATACGCGCCTCCCGCAGCGCCGAACACGAAACACGAAGCGCAGCGGCAGGGCCCAGGTGGCGGAATTGGTAGACGCACTAGTTTCAGGTACTAGCGGGTAAAACCGTGGAGGTTCGAGTCCTCTCCTGGGCACCACTCATAAGGCGGATCGCAAGCCAACGCGCTCCGCAAGACGAAAAACCCCGCCGAAAGCGGGGTTTTTTGTTGCGCGAGGAAAAGGGCGGCGGCTTCGCGGCCTGCGGCTCGCGCGAGCGGCGCCCCTCGCCCCAACCCTCTCCCGCAAGCGGCGTGCGTCACCCCAACCCTCTCCTGCAAGCGGGAGAGGGGGGCAGAGCGCGGATTCTTGGGTTCCTCGTTTCCTGAGGTAAAGATCCGGGCGCAGTGCATTCGCGGTCATCTTCTTCCGATTCCGATTCCGATTCCGATTCCGAGCGCGGCGGCGGGAGAAGACGCGGGGCGTTGGATGCCAAGACGCTGCTCTTGGACGAGCAGTAACAGAGCAGAATCGGTTGAGACCTGGCGCAAGCCAGACGAGAACACGGCGTCCGCGCTCGGCAATCCCTTCTCGCGCGTGCGGGAGAAGGCGCCCCGCAGGGCGGACGAGGGCTCACGCAGCGTAACGATCGCGGCGGCGCCCCTTCGGAACGGGCGCAGGCTGCGGACGCAGCGGCCCGCGCCTGCCGCGGCGCCGCCTCGCTCACGCCGTCGCCGCCTCCCGCACCGGCCGCGCCCCGAACACCCAGGCGCACACCCCCGCCAGCAGGCAAGCGCCCAGCCCGCCGTACCACAGCGTCCAGGCGAAGCCCTGCGCCAGCGCCGCGTGCGCCAGCGCCGCGGCGTCGGCGCCTTCGGCCAGGCCGTGCAAAGCTTGCAAGTCGCCGGCGGCGATGCGTTCGGCGGCGCTGCGCAACCGCTGCGGCGACACGCTCGCGCCGAAACGCTCGCGCAGTCCGGCCAGGGTGCCGGCCAGCAGCACGAAGCCCATCACTGCGATATTGAGGGTCAAGGTGATGAAGCGCGCGCTCATGTCGATGCCGGTGGCCATGCCGGCGCGGTCGCCGGGCACTGCGCCGGTGCTGGTGTTGGTCACCGGCGTATTGGTCAGGCCCAGGCCGGCGCCGGCCAGCAGCAGGCCCGGCAGCAGGCTGCGCCAGCCCGGCGCGTCCACGCTGCCGCCGGCCAGCAGCAACAAGAACCCCACGCCGATGGCCAGCAGGCCCAGCGGGATCACTCGTCCGGCGTGATAGCGCAGGCTCAGGCGCTCGGCCAGCGGCGGCATCGCCAGGGTCGGCAGGGTGTAGGCGAGCAGCAGCGCGCCGGAGGCGACCACACCGTAGCCCAGCACGCCCTGGAAATAGATCGGCAGGTAGACGATGAACGGCCAGAAGCTGAAGTTCATCGCCGCCGCGCCGACGATGGCGCCGGAGAACTCGCGCACCCGGAACACCGAGAAGTCGAACATCGGGTGCCGATGGCGGCGCTCGGCGCGCACGAACAGCGCCAGCGAGGCGACCACGCCGGCCAGCACCGCCAGCGGCACCGGGCTGGCCAGGCCCAGGGCCGGGCCCTGGGCGATGTACCAGGTCAGGCCGAACACCGCCAGCGACAAGGTGACCATGCCCGGCACGTCCAGCGCGCTGGCCTGGGGATCGCGCGATTCGCGCACACCCAGACGCAGCGGCGCCAGGGTCGCCAACATCAACAACGCGTGCACCAGGAACACCCAGCGCCAGCCGGCCAGGGCGACGATGGCGCCGCCGATGATCGGCCCGAAGCCCAGGCCGATGCCGAACACCACGCCCCAGACGGCGAAGGCGCGCGCGCGTTCGCGCCCGGCCTGGAATTGCTGGGCCAGCACCGCGGTGCCGCAGATCAGCATGATCCCGCCGGCCGCGCCCTGGGCGAAGCGTGCGGCGATCAGCGCCGCCGCGCTGCCGGCCAGCCCGCAGGCCAGCGAGGTCGCGCCGAACAGCAGCAGGCCCACGGTGAACACGCGCTTGCGGCCATAACGGTCGGCCAGGGCGCCGGCAGCCATCAGCACGGTGGTGCAGGCCAGGGTGTAGGCGTTGACGATCCATTGCATCTGGCCGAAATCGGCGTGCAGGCGCTGCTCCAGCGTGGGCAGGATCACCGGCACGCTGGAAATCTCCAGGCCGAACATCAACGAGGACAGGCACACCGCGGCCAGGGCGACGGCGTTGCGGCGGCGATCGGATGGGGCGGGGACACGAGGGGCAAGAGGCATCGGCGTTCCTGGCAGGGGACGCCCGGCGGCCGGCTGGGCCCGCCCGCTCCGCGCGCAGCCGGCCGTGCGGCGCGCAGGCGCCGTGCCGGTGGCTTCGGAGGGGCGGCCGCCGCCACCAGGGCGGGGCGGGCCGCGCGGGCCGGCCGGCCCCACCGCGGCGGTAGGGCGGCAGTGTGCGGGCAGCGCGTTGATGAGGGAAGTGATTTAATTTCGCATCGCCCATGAATAGCTTTCATTGATCTGGCCATGGATTTCGACCCCGCCCTGCTGCGCGCCTTCCTCGCCGTCACCGAAGCCGGCAGCTTCACCCGCGCCGCCGAGCGCCTGCACCTGACCCAGTCCGCGGTCAGCCACCAGATCCGCCGGCTGGAAACCCAGGTCGGCCGGCGCCTGCTCACTCGCACCACGCGCCAGTTGCGGCTGACCGAGGACGGCGAGGAGTTCCTGCGCCATGCGCGCCAGATCCTGGCCTCGCTGGACGCGCTGACCCAGCGCTTCAAGCCCTCGCCGGTGGCCGGCGCGCTGCGTTTCGGCGCGCCGGAGAACTTCCTGGGCGAGCGCCTGCCGCATCTGTTGTGCCGCTTCGCCCGCGCCTTTCCCGCGGTGCGCCTGGACGTCAGCGTCAGCGCCAACCTCGACCTGCCGGCGTTGATCCGCGCCGGCGACCTCGATCTTGCGGTGGTGATCGCCCTGGGCCAGCCCGGCGGCGAACCCGCCGGCGAGTTGCTGCGGCGCTCGCCGCTGGTGTGGGCGGCCGGCGAGGACTTCCGCGCGCCGGCCAGCGGCTCGCTGCCGTTCGCCTTCTTCCCGCCGCCCTGCGTGCACCGCCAGGTCGGCACCGCGGCCCTGGCCGAGGCCGGCATCGACGGCCACATCGTGTTCACCTCGCACAGCCAGGAGGGCATCCATGCCGCGGTGCTGGCCGGCCTGGCGATCACGGTCATGGCCCGCGACGATCTGGAGCCCGGCATGCACATCGTCGATGCCCGCTATGGCCTGCCGCCCCTGCCGAACGTGGAGTTCAGCCTGGTCCGCGGCGACGGCGGCCAGACCCCGGCGGCGCGCGAGTTCGGCCAGTTGATCCGCGAGATCGCCCTGGCCTCGCCCGAGGCGCTGTATCCGGCCCCGGGCGCGGCGGCGCGCAGCGGCCAGGCAGGGGCGGGCTGAAAGCCGGGGGCATCCTCCTGTTCAGTCGGTCCGGCGTTTCCTGAACCGTGTGACATTGCCACCTCGGGGCGACCCTAGCTCGGGCCTGACCTAGCTACCCATCGCGGCTGGCTTGGCCAAGATGCGCGGTGTATCGACCCTGTGGATGCCCGGCGGCGTCGATGCCATCGATGCCACGCCGGCATCGCTCCCCCACCCAGAAGGAATCCCGCCATGTCCGGTCCCGTCGACAGCGCTGCCAGCACCATCAAGAACAACCTCGAACAAGGCATTTTCGATTGGGACGTCACTCACGGCGAACTGATCGAGAACAACACCAAGGTCGCCGAACTGACCCCGCAGCAACGCAACGAACTGGTCAGCCAGCTCAGCGACGACGACCTGAAGAACTGGACCCAGGAAATCGACGGACTCAGCGGCGCGCTCAACGCCGGCGAACGCCAGCAGTTGTTCGACGACCTGGCCGAAGGCCTGGACGGCGAGCAGCTCACCCGCCTGGTCAAGGCCTTCGACGGCAACCCGGGCGGGCGCGAGGCGCTGGGCAACGCGGTCGCCCAGCATGCGTCCGGCGATGCCAAGGTCGCCTTCGTCGAAGCCACCAAGGGCAGCATCGACGGCGAGTACAAGGCCACCCAGGGCCGCGACGGCAATCCCGAGACGGTGGTGATCGCCAAGGTCCTGGCCAGCCTGAGCAGCGACCAGGCCGCTTTCGATCAGGCCGTCGGCTCGCTGGACGACAAGCAGTTGAAGGCGGTGATGACCGTTGGCCTGGGGCGCAACTACGTCGCCAGCCCCTACGGCAACGCCAACCAGACCTACTTCGAGCCCTCCGCGACCCTGGGCCTGCTGGAAGGCGCGGCCAACAGCACCGATCCGCAGCTCAAGGCGCGCGTGTTCGAAGCCGCCACCGAGCAGTACAACCTAGTCAGCGGCGGCACCGCCGAGTCCTCCTTCCGCGACGGGCTGACCGAACTGGTCAAGAGCGATCCCACCGGCCTGGTCGGCGAGTTGCAAGGCCGCAGCGATCCTACCGGCAAGGCGCTGACCACCTACATCAAGGACATGTTGGAGTCGGGCAAGCAGCAGGATGTGCAGAACCTGCTGGTGCAGTTGCAGCAGGGCAACGACGGCAGCAAGAGCGCGTTCGACAACTTCAGCAACGTGGACGTGGCCCGCCGCGTGGGCTACTTCACCGGCGCCACCGCCGCGGCCATCAACAGCGTGGCCGACGATGCCGAGTCCAAGGGCGACCTGCTGAAGAACATCTTCGGCGCCGGCTTCGGCGCGGGCGGTGCGGCCAATCCGCCGGCCGGCGTGATCGCCTCGGTCGGCAACGGCATCACCTCCATCGTCATCGACAGCGTGGTCGACGACGTCAAGAACGGGCAGACCGACCTCAAGCAGGCGATGTACGAGCTGGCCATCCCGCGTGACGCCGATGGCAAGATCAACCTGGAGGGCACCGGCTACGATGCGTTCAATGCCGCCTTTGCCGCCGTCGCCGAAGTCAACCGTTGATCGCTGCCAGGACGCGCGCGGTCCGTGCGCGTCCGGCGCCCTTGCGCGCGCGTCGGGCCCTGGTGGCCGGGCGCGCGTTTTCGCGTTCGGCATCGCGCTCGCCGCCGCGCTGAGCGCCTGCACCGGAGGCCATCCGCCCATGACCGAGCCCACCGCACCGCCCGGCGCCAGCGCTTATTCCGGCACTGGCGAGCTGGCCACCGCCGCGCAGCTGTCGCTGGCCGACCTGCACGCGCGCCTGCGCGAGCACTACACCCCGCCCTGGGACGTGCACCGCCTGGCGATCCCCGCCGCCACCGATTGGGGCGCGATCGCGGCCCATTACGACCACGCGCTCGGCGCGCAATGGCAGGCCGACGACCGCTATGCCGCCGACGCCGGCCCGGGTTATCGCTCGCGGGTATGGAGCGACGGCCGCCGCGCCTTCGCCATCGCCCTGGTGCCCGGCAGGGGCGAGGGCGAGGAGCAGGTGCTGACGGTGTTCACGCCGGAGTCGTGAGCCGGCGGCGGCGAGCTGCTGCCGCTTCGCTCAGATCGCGCCGGTCCGCCACAACACGGCGACGAGGAGTCCTGCAGCCAGCACGCCGGCGCTGGCGCCGAGCCAGCTGCGTTGCTGGCGGAGACGGGCAATGGTTTGCCGCGCTGCGGACATCGCCTTGCCCGCCTGCGCCAAGGCCGTGTCTTGCTCGCTCGCACGCTGTTCCAACGCCTGGATGCGCGTGCCTGCTTCGTCTTGCCGGAGGGTTGCGGCTTGTTGCAGGGCGCGCGACTGCGCCTGCGCGGCCGCCAGCGCGTCGGCCGTCTCCTGGAGGCTGTGCCGCAGCGCCCGCTGCTCGGTGCCCAGGGCATCGTTGCGTGCCTTGAGGGCATCCACCGACCACTCCAGGAACGGTTTGCTGCGGGGATTGCACAGCACCGTCGCGCGCAGGAAGCCCTTGGGACCTTCCAGGGTGTTCTTGATCCGCAAGCGGTGCGCGGCTTCGGCCTCGTCGCTGGTGGTTTCTTCCGATTCGCGATAGGCGAACAGCTCCGGGATCTCCACTTCCACCACCGGCAGCCCCAGTGCGCGCAGCCCGGTCTGCTTGGCCGCATCCACCGCATGGGTGTGGCGGACTTCCAGGTACAGGCGCCCATCCCAGCGCAGCGCCAGCTTGCCGGCGCCTTCGTCCTCCAGTTCCCACCGCACGTCGGCGAACCAGGGCGCCGCGCCCGCGCGCTCGATGCGCTGCTCCATCGCCGCCGCACGGATGCGCACGGTGGCGTCCATCCAGTGCCGGCTGCCTTGCGCCGTGGGCCGGTACAGCGACAGCTTGACCCGCTCCAGGCTGGCCAGGGCCTCCTTGAACAACAGGTGGTTCAAGGACTCGCCGTCGGACGCGGCGGTGTTGCCGTTGCCCTCGATATAGGCGAAGTAACAGGTGCTGCCCCTCATGACGTGCTTGACGCGCTTGCGCTGGCCCGGCTTGTGGGTGCTGAAGTAGTCCTCGCCGGTGGAAGCGCCGTTGAAGCGCTGCCGGCGGATGCGGCCGACTTGTTCGGCCGATACGCTCTGCTGGCCCCATTCGGAGGTGTAGGCGCGCTGCTTGGTCATGCGGTGGACCGTTCGCGGGGACGCGGCCAGCCTGCGGCATCGCGGTCGCAGGGGCTGAGACGTGCGCGCGAGGGCGGGGCGATCTGGGCGGCGGCTCGTCCGCGATGAGCAGGCGCCGTCGGCCGGGCGTGCGCAACGAGGCGGCGGAGAGCGACGGGCGGGGCGCGAGGCGGGACGTTGCCGGCGCGGCCGCGCGGGCGGCGGCGCGAACTGAGGCTAAGAGGAGTCCGCAAAGAAAAACAGCGCGCTGCGCCGAGGCGCAACCCGCTGTCTTCGCTGATGATTGGTGGAGCGGAGGAGGATCGAACTCCCGACCTTCGCATTGCGAACGCGACGCT
>CBIFVU010000111.1:0-11770 GCA_966185905.1 uncultured Lysobacter sp. | reverse complement strand
GGCCAGGGCTTCGGCATGGCCGCGGCGGCCGCAGGGCGATGGGCCGCCGCCGGCCGGCGCGAAGCCGCGGACTAGCCCGCGGTGCTGGGCCACAGCAGCATGGCATCGCCGTAGGAGAAGAAGCGATAGCGCTCGGCGATGGCGTGGGCGTAGGCCTGGAACACCCGGTCCTTGCCGGCGAAGGCCGAGACCAGCATCAGCAAGGTGCTTTCGGGCAGGTGGAAATTGGTGATCAGCCCGTCCACCGAGGCGATCCGGTAGCCGGGCAGGATGAACAAGCGCGTCTCGCCGGCATAGGGGCGCAGTTGCCCGTCCTCGCCGCCCAGGCGCAGCGCGCTTTCCAGCGCCCGCACCACGGTGGTGCCGACCGCGATCACCCGGCCGCCGGCGGCGCGGGTGCGGCGGATCTGCTCGATCAACGCTGCGCCGACGTTGAGCCATTCGCTGTGCATCACGTGCTGGCCCAGGTCGTCGGCGCGCACCGGCTGGAAGGTGCCGGCGCCGACGTGCAGGGTGACGTGGCCGAAGCCGATCCCGCGCGCGCGCAGGCGCTCTAGCAAGTCCTGGTCGAAATGCAGTCCGGCGGTCGGCGCGGCGACCGCGCCGACCTCGCGCGCGAACACGGTCTGGTAGCGCTCGGCGTCCTCGCCGCTGG
The DNA here is from genome assembly GCA_966185905.1 of uncultured Lysobacter sp. Taxonomy (GTDB): domain Bacteria; phylum Pseudomonadota; class Gammaproteobacteria; order Xanthomonadales; family Xanthomonadaceae; genus Lysobacter. The sequence goes on along the minus strand of CBIFVU010000111.1, from coordinate 11,115 downwards.
CTTCGCGCTGGATGTACGGCGGCAGCGGCAGGCGCCCGGCCTGCTCCAGCCACTGCTCCAACGGCGCGGGCACCTCGAAGCGCAGACGATAGAACTCGCCCTCGCGGCCGAGCACCTCGGCTTCGCCGCCGGCGTCCAGGGCGATGCGCGCGCCTGGCTTGGGCGATTTGCTCACCCCCACCTGGGCGCGCGCTTCCATGCCGCCGAGCAGGCGCTCGATCAGGATCTCGACCCGCCCGCCGGTGCTCTTGTGCCCGTACAAGCGCGCCGGGATCACCCGGGTGTCGTTGAACACCAGCAAGTCGCCGGGCTGCAACAGCTCCGGCAGGTCGCGGAACACGCGGTCCTCCAGCGGCCGCGGCGCTGGGGGCACCGCCAGCAAACGGCTGGCCGAACGCTCGGCCAGAGGGGCCTGGGCGATCAGTTCGGGCGGCAGGTCGTAGTGGAAATCGGACTTTTTCAAAGGGAACCAGACAAAGTGATTGAGCGCGCCGCGCCGCTGCATCCGGGGGCGAGCCGAGGCCCGGCCGCGGCCGGGTGGGCGCGGCCGGACCGGGCAGGAGAACGGGCCATTAGCGGGCCATTATCGTGGCTAAGGGCGGTCAGCGCCAAAACCAGGGACGCCGGGCTGGGCCGACCGGGCGGCGGAGCAGCGCCGGCGGCGGGCAACGGCGGCCGCAGGCGCCGGAGCCGCGTCGGGCATCGGGCATCGGGCATCGGGCATCGGGCGTCAGGCGTCAGGCGTGGCTGGCGGCTGGCGGCTGGCGGCTGGCGGCCATGGTCGCGGCTTGCGCCGCTCCTACAGCTCGATTGTCTTGTCGTCCGCACAGGAGCGGCGCCAGCCGCGCGAACGGAGCGTGGGCCCCGGCGCCCTGCCCTGCCGCTCCGGGCCTCCGGCGCTCAAAGCCAGCCGTTCTGCCGCGCGCGCCGGTACGCCTCGATCCGGTTGCTGCTGTCGAGCTTGCCGATCGCCTCGGACAGGTAATTGCGCACCGTGCCCTGGCTCAGGTGCAGGCGCTCGCCGATCTCGGCAGTGGACAGCCCTTCGCCGGCCAGGCGCAGGACCTGGCGCTCGCGCTCGGTCAGCGGGTCCTCATCGCTCCAGGCCGCCACCGCCAGTTGCGGGTCGATGGCGCGGCCGCCGCGATGGACCTGGCGTAGCGCATCGGCCAGTTGCCCGGCCGGGGCGTCCTTGAGCAGATAACCGCGCACCCCGGCGTCCATGGCCCGGCGCAGATAGCCGGCGCGGCCGAAGGTGGTGACGATCACCACCCGGGTCGGCAGGCCCGAATCGCGCACGCGCATGGCCAGATCGATGCCGGTCATGCCCGGCATTTCGATGTCGGTCACCACCAGATCCGGCTGGACCCGCTTGACCGCCTCCCACGCGGTAGCGCCGTCGCCGGCCTCGGCGACCACTTCGATGTCGGGCTCCAGGTTCAACAGCGCGGCCAGCGCGCCGCGCACCAGGGCCTGGTCTTCGGCCAGCAGCAGTCGGATCATGCGGTTCCTCGTTCGAGCAGGGCCGGCTGGCGTCCGGCGATGGGGGGCGTGGGAGTGGGCTGGCGCCGCGCCGCGGCCAGGGCTTCGCGCGGCACCAGCAGGCTCAGGCGGGTGCCGGCACCGGGCGGGCTGTCGATCTCGACCGCGCCGCCGACCGCACGCAGGCGCTCGCGCATGCCGGTCAGGCCGTGGCCTTCGGCGCCGACGCCGCCGCGGCCGTCGTCGGCCACCCGCAGCACTACGCCGCCGCGCGCATCCTGGGCCAGTTCCACCTCGACCCGGCGCGCGCGCGCATGGCGCAGCACATTGGTCACCGACTCGCGCAGCGCCAGCGCCAGCACCGCTTCGATATTGGCCGGCAGATCGACCGGATCGAGCTTGTGGTCCAGACTGATCTCGCCGCCGAGCAGGGCCAGGCGCGCGGCCGCCAGTTCGGCCTGCAGGCCGTTGGCGCGGATGCCGGCGACCGCCTCGCGCACCTGGGTCAGCGCTTCGCGCGCGACCCGCTCGACCTCGCAGATCTGGTCCTGGGCGGCGCGGGTGTCGTGTTCGAGCAGGCGCGCGGCCAACTGCGACTTGAGCACCACCACCGACAAGGTGTGACCGAGCAGGTCGTGCAGGTCGCGGCCGATGCGCTCGCGCTCGGCCAGGCTGGCCAGGCGCCGCACTTCCTCCTGGGTCAGGCGCAGCTCGGCGTTGCGGCGCTCGCGGGTGCGCGCGGCCAGCACGCCGGCGAACACGATCGCCCCGACCAGGGTATTGATCAGCGCGGTCGACAGCGGCATCGCCTGCGCCGGCAGGGTCAGCAGCGCCTCCACCGCGAACAGCGCGAACAACACGCTGACCAGGGCTATGCCGCGCCCCACCGGCAGGAAGGCCGCGCTCATGCCGGCAGCGAAGATCAGATAGGTGCCGCCGCCGCTGCCGAAGGGCACCACCACATAGCCGATGGCCGCCACCGCCAGCACCAGCCACAGCCGCACCCGCGGCCCGCCGCGGTAGAAGGCCCAGTACAGCGGCAGGAAGGCGATCACCGAGCCGATCGCGATCGCCACCACCCACCACGGCGGCGACCAGAAGAACAGCGGGATGAACACGAAGCTCAGGTACAACAGCGAGGCCAGGTGCCAGCCGAGCATGTTGTCGTGTTGGTCCAGCGGGGGGCCGGGCAAGCGCATCGGATCGGTCCAGGGCGGAAAGCGGCGAAGGATGGGGCGGAACAAGGCGCGGGCAGAGCAGGCCGGACGGGAAGCTGGCGAGGATGGGACACGGCACCGGCGCTGGCCGGCCTCGGCCGCCGCGCACCGCCGCCTCATCTGGTCCGCGGCGGCCGCTCCGCCGGACGCATCGCGCCCTCCGTGCGCGCAGCGACTTTAGCCCACCGCGCGCGCAGCCGACTGCGTCGCCGTCATCGCGGCCACGGCGCTGCCGCCTCCCCGGCCGCGGGCAGCCGCATTCATGCCGGCGACCGCGGCATCGCCGGCAGCCCCGCTTCGGCGCGACCGCCCGCGCCGCGCCCCGGCCTCGCCGATGGCGCGGCGCGCGCATAGGCCGGCAGCGGCCGTTCGGTGCGCCGCGGCGGAGCGCTCGCTGCCAGCACGGCGAACAATTGCTGCAACGGTTGCAGGGCGGCCATCGGCGTTCTCCGCAGGCATCCGGACGGGAGGCCACTGTCGCGCCGCCACCGCAGGCCCGGCAGTGGGCCGGCACACCGCCTGCCGGTGACAAGCGTCACGCCCGCCCGGCCGCGATGGCCCAATCGCCAGCCGGCGGGGGTTATCGGCGCCGAGCGAACATGATAGACTCCCATAAATCATTGAAATGCAACGAAAAACCGTCAAATAGCCGGTACGCCGCGCAAAAATATTGCGCGACCCTCGTTGCATGGGATGTGTTGCTTTGGGTGTGAGAGATGGCGCTTGGCAGCCCGGGGCTGCTGCAACTGCGAGCGTCCAGCCATGAGGGCGGACCGGTCTCCCACGCAGTTCACTTCGGCCCGGATGCCGACGACCTTTTGGAGATCGCCATGACCAACCTGCTCAGCCAACTCGCGCCGCTGCGCGCCCATGCCGGCAAACGCCGCACCGTCGGCCTGGACGACGAGATCCTGCTCCGCTTCGCCGCGACCCACCCCGAGCTGGGCGAGGCCGTGGCCGCGGCCGCGGCCGAATACGCCCTGGTGCGCGAGCTGCACGCCGACCTGCTCGACCTGGACGAGGACGCGCAGATCCACGCGGTGCAGGAAGGCTATGTCAACTTCTACCCCGACGACGGCGTCAACCCCTACATCGCCCTGGCCGCGCGCGGCCCGTGGATCGTCACCCTCAAGGGCGCGGTGCTGCACGACTCCGGCGGCTACGGCATGCTCGGCTTCGGCCACACCCCCTCGGCGGTGATCGCGGCCATGGCCAAGCCGCAGGTGATGGCCAACATCATGACCCCTTCGCTGTCGCAGCGCCGCTTCGAGCGCGCCCTGCGCGCGGCCATCGGCGTGGAGCGCGGCGGCTGTCCCTATGAGCGCTTCTTCTGCCTGAACTCCGGCTCCGAGTCGGTCTCGCTGGCCGCGCGCATCGCCGACGTCAACAGCAAGCTGATGACCGACCCGGGCGCACGCCACGCCGGCCGCCCGATCAAGCGCATCGTGGTCAAGGGCAGCTTCCACGGCCGCACCGAGCGCCCGGCGCTGTATTCGGATTCCTCGCGCAAGTCCTACACCCAGCACCTGGCCAGCTTCCGCGGCGAGGATTCGGTGATCGCCATCGAGCCCTACGACGCGCAGGCGCTGAAGCAGGCCTTCGCCGACGCCGAGGCCAACGGTTGGTTCATCGAGGCGATGTTCCTGGAGCCGGTGATGGGCGAAGGCGACCCCGGCCGCGGCGTGCCGCCGGCGTTCTACGCCGTCGCCCGCGAGCTGACCCGCGACCACGGCTCGCTGCTGCTGGTGGACTCCATCCAGGCCGGCCTGCGCGCCCACGGCGTGCTGTCCATCGTCGACTACCCCGGCTTCGAGGGCCTGGACGCGCCGGACATGGAGACCTATTCCAAGGCGCTCAACGCCGGCCAGTACCCGCTGTCGGTGCTGGCCGTGGGCGAGCGCGCCGCCTCGCTGTACCGCAAAGGCCTGTACGGCAACACCATGACCAGCAACCCGCGCGCGCTCGATGTGGCCGTGGCCGTGCTCGAGCAGGTCACCCCGGCGCTGCGCGCCAACATCCGCGCCCGCGGTGCGGAGGCCATCGAGAAGCTGGAAAAGCTCAAGTCCGAACTCGGCGGCCTGATCACCAAGGTCCAGGGCACCGGGCTGCTGTTCTCCTGCGAGCTGGCCCCGCAGTTCAAGTGCTACGGCGCCGGCTCGACCGAGGAATGGCTGCGCGAGCGCGGCATCGGCGTGATCCACGGCGGCGCCAACTCGCTGCGCTTCACCCCCAACTTCACCATCGGCAGCGACGAGCTGGAACTGCTGGTGTCGATGGTCGGCCGCGCGTTGCGCGAGGGGCCGCGGGCGCAGCAGGCGGCGGCGGCTTGAGGCCGCCCGGGAGTGAGCGCAGAGGAGCGGGGCGTGGGCTAAAGCCGCTCCTCGCTTATGCTGTCGCTCGCTCCTCTGCGCTCACTTCCAGGAAACCGAAATGATCCGTCTGTCCAACAAGCAAACCGGCGCCGATATCGGCGAGATCAGCGAGGAAGAACTGCAGATCCTGGTCGCGGCGCTGGAGGAAGAGAACAGCAAGGACCAGGATTACTGGATCGACCATGCCACCGTGGACATGATCGAGATCGATCATCTCAACGCCGGCTCGCTGATCACCGTGCTGCGCGCGGCCATCGGCGACAGCGACGGGGTGGAGATCGGCTACGTGCGCACGGCCTGAGGCCGGGGCGCGGGCCGGCCGCGGCGACGCGGGCCGGCTTGCGCGGTCCTGACCCGCAGGGCCCCTCCGCGATGGCGCGCCCGGTCTGATCCCGGCCCGGAACGCACGCGGGCCCCACGCTTCGCGCACGTCGTCCGCCATCGATCGACGCTGCCTCGCCCCGTTGCCAGGCCGGGCGCAGCCGCACGGCGAGTATCCGCTGCTGCACACGCTGCACGACCATTGCGCCGGCGCCGCCCTGCTGTCCGGGGAGTTGCCGCGCTTGTCGGCGGAACTGGACCGGACCGCGGCGCGCTTCACCGGACGCTCGCAGAGCGGCGAGCTCCCGCGCTTGCTCGCACAGGCCATCGCCGAGGGCGGCCGTCGCTACGCCCGCACCGACTGAGGCTCCGTCCTGCCGCGTGTACGGAACCGGACGCGGCGCTGCGGGCGGAACCGGCTTTTGCGCTCGTGCCGCGGCTCGAACAAAATCCCCTTCCAGCCGGACCGCGCTGGAGCAGGCCGGCTCCTATCGGCTCGACACGGGCCGGCTCCACACGGCCTGCGCCGGGCCTGCTTTACATCAAGCCTGCTCCAAGTCAGGCCTGCCCCAAATCAAGCCCGCCCCAAATCAAGCCCGCTTTAGATCGAACCGGCTCCGCATCCGCCCCACCCCATCGGGCGCACGAAGCCAGGCGCCCGGAAACCCGCCGCGCTTGCGCCGTCCCCGCAACCCACCGATCCTTGCGCCGAGGATCGCCGCCCCGCCCGAGGCCACCGCATGAAGATCGTCGAAGTCCGCCACCCCCTCGTCCAGCACAAGCTCGGCCTGATGCGCCGCGCCGACAACAGCACCAAGTCCTTCCGCGAACTGGCCTCGGAAGTGGCCACCCTGCTCACCTACGAGGCCACCGCCGACCTGGAGACCGAGGAAGCGGTGGTCGAGGGCTGGGCCGGGCCGGTGACCACGCGCAAGATCAAGGGCGCCAAGGTCACGCTGGTGCCGATCCTGCGCGCTGGCCTGGGCATGCTGCCGGGCGTGCTGGAGCTGATCCCGGCGGCGAAGGTCGGCGTGGTCGGCCTGCAGCGCGACGAGCAGACCCTACAGCCGGTCGGCTACTACGAGAAACTCAGCGGCCGCATGGACGAGCGCACCGCGCTGATCCTCGACCCGATGCTGGCCACCGGCGGCAGCCTGGTCGCCACCGTGGACCTGCTCAAGGCCGCCGGCTGCAAGCGCATCAAGGGCCTGTTCCTGGTCGCCGCTCCCGAAGGCCTGCGCGCGCTGGAAGCGCGCCATCCGGACGTGGAAGTGTTCACCGCCTCGGTCGACGAGCGGCTCAACGAAGTCGGTTATATCCTGCCGGGCCTGGGCGACGCCGGCGACAAGATCTTCGGCACCAAGCACTACACCTGAGCCGGGCCGCGCGCGGCCCAGCGCGTCAGCCCTCGGCCGCCGTCGCTGCGCGCCTGCGCCTGCGCCGCCCACGCAACCAGCCCAGCAAGGCCAGGGCCAACGCCACTCCGCCTACCAGCCAGGCCCAGGACCAGCGCCCATCCGGCGGCGGCGCGCCCAACACCGTGGTGCGCTCGCGCACCGGCGCGGCGCGCAAGGCTTCGGCCACCGCTTCCGGGCGCGCATGCCAGGCGCCGTTGCGCAGTTCCAGCTTGCCTTCCAGCGGCGGCAGGCGCAGTTCGCGCCACGTCACGCGCAGGTCGCCGATCTGCGGCGCCAGCGGGTTCTCCGCACTGCCCAGGCCGTCGCCCTCGGGCTGGAAGGTGGCCGCCAGGTTCGCCGGCAGGCGGCTGAAATTGGGCCGGAACACCTGCCACTGCCCCAGCGTGCGCAAGACCTGGCTGTCGATCGGCTTGCCGTCCAGCGTCGCCTCGGCCCACCAGCGCTTGTTCTCCAGCGGCATGCGCGTGGGATTGACGTGGCCAGCGGCGAACGCGCCGGAGTCGATCGGCGCGGCGTTCCAGATGCGCTGGTAGCCGGTCTCGCCCGAAACCGGATCGGCCGAGCGCTGCCACTGGTACATCTCCACCCGACGGTCCAGCCCGAACTGGCGCGTGGCCACGCCGAAATCGCGATCGCGCACGCCCTTGCCGGCGCTGGGCTCGCCCACCGGCTCGCCGCTGTCGGGCTCCTGCGCCTGCGCGCCTGCGCCCAGCATCAGCGCGAGCGCCAGCGCCGCCGGCGCTGGCGCCATCCACCGGCGAGCCGGCTCGAGCGCAGCCGCGGCAGCCTCTCCGCTTCCCGCCTTGCGCCGCCCGCCCCGGTCGGTCATGCCAGCGCCCGCGCCTGCAAGTGGGCGACTTCGTGGTCGGTGCCGAAGCGGCCCCGCTCGTCGCGCACCACCCGCGCCAGCGCACAGCCCGGATCGTGGGTGAAGAACAAATGCACTTCGCGCTGGAGCTTGTCGTCGAGGAAAGTCTTCTTCTCGTCGATCAGCAGTTCGGCATTGCGGTCGTAGCCCATGGTGATGGGCACATGCACCCACGGCCGTCCCGGGATCAGGTCGGCGCAGAACACCACGCCGCCGTGCGCCCGGCCCCCGACCGCCTCCGGCCCGACGATCTCGGCCAGCATCAGGCCCGGGGTGTGGCCGTGGCTGTAGTGGAAACGCACGCTCTGCCCGAGCAGGGCCGAATATTCGCCGTCCACCAACTCCAGCCGGCCGGTGGCTTCCAGCAGGCCCGGCAGTTCGGGAATGAAACTGGCGCGATCGCGGGGATGCGGATGGCGCGCGCGCTGGTAGTGCTCGCGACCGACCAGGTAATGCGCATTGGGGAACAGCAGCCGCGGCGGCTCGCCTTCGCGCCACGGCGCCAGCAAGCCGCCGGCATGGTCGAAGTGCAAATGCGAGAGCACCACCGCATCGATGTCCTCCGGCGCGAAGCCCGCCTGCGCCAGCGAATCGACCAGCACGTGGCGCTCCTCGACCACGCCGTAGCGCTCGCGCAGCTTCGGCTCGAAGAACGCGCCGATGCCGGCCTCGAACAACACGGTCTTGCCCGCCAGCGGACTGGCCAACAGCGCCCGGCAGGCCAGGTCGATGCGATTGTGCTCGTCCGGCGGCGACCACTTGGCCCACATCGCCCGCGGCGCGTTGCCGAACATCGCGCCGCCGTCGAGTTTCTGCGAATTGCCCAGGATCGACCAGAGTTTCATGGCGTTTGCGCCCTGCGGGGGCGATGGCTTGGACAGGGCGATTTTAGCCGGGATTGGGGATTGGGGATTCGGGATTGGCTAAAGCGAACGGCTTTTGTCGTTCCCAATCCCCAATCCCGAATCCCCAATCACCGCTTCACTCAGCCGTAACAACCACCCCGAAATGAAACAGGAACTCGCCGTCGCGGCCGTCGTTGGCGGCCACGCGCACCGGCTCCAGCGGGCGGTCGGCTTGCAGGGTGGCGGTGCCGGTGGCGTTGGCCTTGCTGATCAGGCCTGAGGACCGGCCGCTGATCTTGATCAGCATTTCCTGGCCGGGCACCAGAGTCACTCGGCCCATCGAAGGGTCGGTGGGGCGCGGCTGGGCGATGCGCTGGTCTTCGGCATCGTTGTAGTCGCGCGAGGGCAGCGCGAACAGTTCGGCGCCGCCGGCGCTGACATCGAAGGACCAGGCGGTGCTGCCGCTGGTGCCGTCGTTGACCACTTCGATCTTCTCCAGGGTCAGCACCGCGGTGAAGCGGGCCGGGGCCTGCGGCTTGGGTTCGGCCAGGGTGGAGGGCGCGGCGTTGGCGGGCGCGGCTGCGGGCTTGCCCGCCGGCTCGGCCGGAGCGGCGACGGCCGCGACCGGTTTGTTCTTCAGGCCGCCGATTTCGCGCACGTTGTTGATCAGCGTCGTCACCGTCACCAGGAACGCCACCAACGCCACCGAGATCGCCGGGACCTTGGTGTACCACGGCTTGTCTTCGCTCATTGCCGCCCCCTGCCCCAACCTGCGCGCCTGCTGTCCATGCGGCGCAATCTACTGCACCAGCCGGGCGCCGCGCCATCGCCGCGTGAGCCGGCGCGGCGGCCGGCTCAGGGCCGGCTCAGCCACACCTCGGCCAGGCCGACCGGATTGCGCGGATCGGTGCCCCCGGAGAGGGTGCCGGCGCGCTTGTCCCACATCACCGTCTGCAGGTTGCCCCAGGTCGATTCGCCGGCGTTGACCTTGTGCCCCATGGCCTGCAGCCTGGCCACGGTGGCCGCGTCCAGGGCGCCGGCCTCGGCCGAGATCGCATCGGGCATCCACTGGTGGTGGATGCGCGGCTGGGCGGCGACCTGCTGCGGCGTCAGGCCGGCATCGTAGGCCAGCACCGCCAGCATCACCTGGGTGATGATGCGGCTGCCGCCGGGCGCGCCGACGGCGACCACTTTGTCCTGGGACTCCAGGAAGCTGGGGGTCATCGAGCTGAGCATGCGCTTGCCCGGCTCGGGCGCGTTGGCGGCGAAGCCCATCACGCCAAAGGCGTTGGGCGTGCCCGGGCGCAGCGCGAAATCGTCCATTTCGTTGTTCAGCAACACGCCGGTGCCGGGCGCGACCAGGCCCGAGCCGTACAGCAAGTTCACCGTCTGGGTGGCCGAGACGCGGTTGCCTTCGCCGTCGATGATGGAGAAATGGGTGGTTTCCTCGTCTTCCAGCGGCGCCGGCTGGCCCGGCAGCAAGTCGCTGGGGGTGGCCTTCTCCGGGTGGATGGTGGCGCGCAGGCCGGCGGCGTAGTCGGCGCTGGTCAGCCGCGCCAGCGGCATCTTCACGAAGTCCGGATCGCCCAGGTAGATGGTGCGATCGCGGTAGGCGCGGCGCATGGCCTCGGCGATCAGGTGGGTGCGGTGGGCCGGGTCGAGCTTGGCCAGGTCCCAGCCCTGCAGCATCTGCAGGATCTCGGCCATGGCCACGCCACCGGAGGACGGCGGCGGCGCGGTCACGATGTCCCAGCCGCGGTACTTCAGCCGCAACGGCTCGCGCTCGATCACCTTGTAGCCGGCCAGTTCCTGGGCGGTCCAGCGGCCGCCTTCCTCCTCCACCGCGGCCAGCAACTTGCGGCCCACCTCGCCGCGGTAAAAACCATCGAAGCCCTGGGCGGCCAAGCGTTCCAGCGTGCGCGCCAGGTCGGGCTGCTTGAGGATCTCGCCGGCCTTGGGCGGGCTGCCGTCGGCCAGGAACACCTCGCGGGTGCCGCGGTAGCGCTCCATCACCTCGCGCCGGCTGGCATAGCCCTTTTCCAGCCGCGCATACACCGGGAAGCCTTCGCGGGCGATGCGGATCGCCGGCGCCAGCGAGGCCTTCAGCGGCAGCCGGCCGTAGTGCTGGGCCAGGTGCACCAACGCCGCGGGCAGGCCGGGGATGCCGGCCGACCATGGGCCGTTGGTGGCGCGGTCGCGGTCGAGCTCGCCGTTCTTGTCCAGGTACGCCGCCGGCGTGGCCGCCGCCGGCGCGGTCTCGCGCGCATCGACGAACACATCGCGGCCGCTCTTGGCATCGTGCAACAGGAAGAAACCGCCGCCGCCGATCCCCGAGCTGATCGGCTCGACCACCGACAGCGCGGCCGACACCGCGATGGCCGCGTCGAAGGCGTTGCCGCCCTGGCGCACGATCTCCAGGCCGGCCTGGGTGGACAGCGAATGCGCGCTGGCGATGGCGGTGCCGGGCGGATGCGCGGCGGCCGGACGGGCCGCCGCCGGTGCGGCAGCGGCCGCGCGCGCAGGCGGCGCTTGTGCGAACGCAGGCGCGGCGATCAGCAGCGAGGCCAGCAACCAGGGAAACATCCAGCCGGC
>CBIFVU010000110.1:0-11801 GCA_966185905.1 uncultured Lysobacter sp. | reverse complement strand
TTGGGACGGCGCCACCCGCCGGCTCCTGCGGCCAGGCCAGCACCGGGTCGCAGCCGCTGCGACGCGCCGGCCTAGACTGGTTCCGTAGACTAGGCGGGCCGGCATGCCCGCCGCCCGCCCCGGCCGCGCCGGTGGCGTCCCGGGCATGGACGGCCCCCGCTTCCGCCGCCGCCCGAGTGCCCGATGTCCCCCACCCTCGCCGTCTTCGCCGTCCTGTCCGCGCTGCTGGTCGGCGCCGCGCTCGCCTGGCTGCTGGCCCGCGCCGGCGCCGCCCGCGCGCTGGAGGCCGCGCGCGCCGAGCTGGGCGCGCAGTTGAGCGCGGCGCAGCTCGAACGCGCGCAATTGCAGGAGCGCAGCGCGCGCATCCCGGAGCTGCAGAGCCGGGTGGAAGAACTGGAGACCCAGCGCGACCGCCTGCACCGCGACAGCGCGCAACTGCGCGAGGACATCGGACGTAGCCAGGCCGAGCTGGACAAGGAACAGCAGGCCCTGCAGCGGCTGCGGATCGAGTTCGAGCAGCTCGAACGCGAACGCGACGCGCTGTCCGGCGACCTGGGCCGGCGCACGGTCGAACTGGGCCGCCTGAACACCCAACTGGACGCCGAGCGCAGCCAGGCGCAGGAGAAGATCGCCCAGCTGCGCGACGTGCGCGACGAACTCAGCCACCAGTTCAAGAACCTGGCCAACGAAATCCTGGAGGAAAAGAGCCGGCGCTTCACCGAGCAAAACCGCAGCCACTTGGGCCAACTGCTCGATCCGCTGCAGCAGAAGCTGGCCGAATTCCAGGCCCGGGTGGAGACCGTCTACGACCACGAGACCCGCGACCGCACTGCCCTGGGCGAGCAAGTGCGCCAGTTGATGGCGCTGAACCAGTCCCTCAGCGAGGACGCACGCAACCTGACCACCGCGCTCAAGGGCTCCAGCAAGACCCAGGGTGCCTGGGGCGAGCTGATCCTGGAACGGGTGCTGGAATCGGCCGGCCTGCGCAAGGGCGAGGAATACGACGTGCAGGAAAGCCACGGCACCGAAGACGGCGAGCGCCGCCCCGACGTGACCGTGCACCTGCCCGAAGACCGCCACCTGATCATCGACTCCAAGGTCTCGCTGACCGCCTACGAGGAATACGCCAGCGCCGAGGACGACGAGCAGCGCGCGCGCGCGCTCAAGCGCCACCTGGAATCGGTGCGCCAGCACATGCGCGGCCTGTCGGAGAAGCGCTACCAGGACCTGTACGGCCTGCGTTCGCTGGATTTCGTGCTGATGTTCGTGCCGGTCGAGCCGGCCTTCATGCTGGCGGTGACCCAGGACCGCAATCTGTTCATGGACGGTTGGCAGCGCAACGTGCTGATGGTCTCGCCCTCGACCTTGTTGTTCGTGGTGCGCACCGTCGCCCACCTGTGGCGGCAGGAAGCGCAGAACCGCAACGCGCAGGAGATCGCCAAGCGCGGCGCGGCGCTGTACGACAAGCTGTGCGCCTTCGTCGCCGACCTGGAGAAGGCCGGCGACCAGTTGACGGCGGCGCAAAAGAGTTTCGAGGCCGCGCGCGACAAGCTCGGCCGGGGCCGCGGCAACGCGATCCGCCAGGCCGAGATGCTGCGCGAGCTGGGGGTCAAGCCCAACAAGGCCTTGTCGGCCAAGCTGCTGGATGCGGCCGCAGACGATGAAGCGCTGCTGGAAGGCCCCGAGGACGCCGGCGAGGATCCTGCGGCCCCGTCCCCGCTGTAGGAGCGGCGCAAGCCGCGATCAGCGGCACGGCATAGACGCCGGGGCTGGAGCGCCCGCGGTTCGCGGCTTGCGCCGCTCCTACAGCGGGGGGCGAGGAGGCGAGATCCGGGCGCTTCGGGCCTTTTGTTGCATTCAAATCAATAGTAATTAGCAAAAACCCCCATTTTTCGCCAAAGCCGCCTCGCCGACACTGCGCATCCCCCTCCACGGGATGCGCCCCATGCCCCTCGCCCTGTTGGCCCTGACCCTCGGCGCCTTCGCCATCGGCACCACCGAGTTCGTCATCGTCGGCCTGATCCCCACCATCGCCGCCGACCTCGGCGTGGACCTGCCTTCGGCCGGCCTGCTGGTCAGCCTCTACGCCCTGGCCGTGGCCATCGGCGCGCCCGTGCTCACCGCCCTGACCGGGCGGGTGCCGCGCAAGACTCTGCTGGTCGGCCTGATGGCGCTGTTCACCGCCGGCAACTTGGTGGCCTGGCTGGCGCCCGGCTACACCACCTTGATCCTGGCCCGGGTGCTCACCGGCCTGGCCCATGGCGTGTTCTTCTCGGTCGGCTCGATCATCGCCACCAGCCTGGTGCCCAAGGACAAGGCAGCCAGCGCCATCGCCACGATGTTCAGCGGCATGACCGTGGCCTTCGTCACCGGCATTCCGCTGGGCACTTTCATCGGCCAGCACTTCGGTTGGCGCACCACCTTCCTGGCGGTGGCCGCTTTCGGCCTGGTCGCCCTGATCGGCAGCGCGCTGTTGGTGCCGCGCCAGATCGCCCATGCTGCGCCGGCGCCGCTGCTGCAGCAGGCCCGCGTGCTGCTGCAACCGCGACTGCTGCTGGTGTACGCGATGACCGCGGTCGGCTACGGCGGCTCGTTGATCGCCTTCACCTACCTCGCACCGATCCTGCAAGACATCGCCGGCTTCGGCCCCGACATGGTCGGCGCGGTGTTGCTGGCCTACGGCGTCTCGGTCGCGATCGGCAATGTCTGGGGCGGCCGGCTGGCCGACCGCCAGGGCCCGGTCAAGGCGTTGAAGACCATCTTCCTGTTGCTGGCGGCGGTGCTGCTGGCGCTGGCCTTCACCGCGCCGCACCCGGCATTGGTGGTCGTGACCGCGCTGGCCTGGGGCGCGGTCGCCTTCGGCAACGTGCCCGGCTTGCAGGTCTACGTTGTCGAACAGGCCCAGCGTTTCGCGCCGCAGTCGGTGGAGGTGGCCGCCGGTTTCAACATCGCCGCCTTCAACCTCGGCGTGGCCGGCGGCGCCTGGGCCGGCGGCCAAGTGGTCGCCCACCTCGGCCTGGGCCACACGCCCTGGGTCGCTGCGGTGGTGGTGTTGGCCGCGGTGGGCCTGACCGCGCTCGCCGGCCGGCTCGATCGCCGCGATGGCCTCGCCGGCCGCCGCGCGGGCCTCGCCGCCGCCACGCCGTGATATCGCGGCTATTTCCTTCCTGTCCGCCTGCTTCCTGTTCGCCTTCTTCCTGCCCGTTCCCCCTGTTCCCGGAGAGATTCCATGAACGCTTCCCATCCCGTTCCCGCCTTCGGCCTGGGCACCTTCCGCCTGAAGGGCCAGACCGCCATCGATTCGGTGCGCACCGGCCTGGAGCTGGGCTATCGCGCCATCGACACCGCGCAGATCTACGGCAACGAGGCCGAGGTCGGCCAAGCGCTGGCCGACAGCGGCGTGGATCGCAGCGAGGTCTTCCTCACCACCAAGGTGTGGGTCGACAACCTTTCGCGCGAACGCCTCGTCCCCAGCCTGCGCGAGAGCCTGGCCAAGCTGCGCACCGACCATGTCGACCTGGCCCTGATCCACTGGCCCTCGCCGAACGGCGCGGTGCCAGTGGACGAGTTCATGACCGCGCTGGCGCAGGCCAAGCAAGAGGGCCTGGCGCGCGCCATCGGCGTGTCCAACTTCAACATCGCGCTGATGCAGCGCGCGATCGCCGCGGTCGGCGCCGGGCAAATCGCGACCAACCAGGTCGAGCTGCATCCCTATCTGCAGAACCGCACCCTGGCCGGGTTCGCGCGCGAGGCCGGCATCGGCCTGACCTCGTACATGACGCTCGCCTACGGCAAGGTGCTCGGCGACGCGGTGCTGGCCGAGATCGCCGCCAAACACCGCGCCACCCCAGCGCAGGTGGCCCTGGCCTGGGCGATGCAGCTGGGCTACGCGGTGATCCCGTCCTCGACCAGGCGCGAGAACCTGG
The DNA here is from genome assembly GCA_966185905.1 of uncultured Lysobacter sp. GTDB lineage: Bacteria > Pseudomonadota > Gammaproteobacteria > Xanthomonadales > Xanthomonadaceae > Lysobacter. Next base: position 7,875 of record CBIFVU010000110.1, on the reverse strand, counting down.
CCAGCAACCTGCTGGCCCCCTCGCTGCGCCTGGACGAGCAGGACATGCAGCGCATCGCCGCGCTCGACCGCGGCGAGCGCCTGACCGATCCCGACGGCCTGGCGCCGGCCTGGGACTGACCGGCGCCACCGCAGAATGCAGCGTTCGCCCGGCCGCGCTTGGCCGGGCCCGCGCCGCATCCATCCTCACTGCTCCGTCGTCTTTGCCATCGACCGCCCCATGACCTCCCCCATGCTTTTCAATCCTCACCGCCTCGGCCCGCTCGAATTGCCCAACCGCATCGTCATGCCGCCGATGACGCGCTCGCGCGCCGGCCGCGGCGAAGTCGCCACCGAGTTGATGGCGCAGTACTACGCCCAGCGCGCCAGCGCCGGCCTGATCGTCAGCGAAGGCACCCAGATCAGCCGCCAAGGCCAGGGCTACGCCTGGACCCCGGGCATCCACACCCCCGCGCAGATCGCCGGCTGGCGCGGCGTCACCGATGCGGTGCACGCCGCCGGCGGGCGCATCTTCGCCCAGCTGTGGCATGTCGGCCGCGTCTCGCACGTGGCCTTGCAGGAAGGCGGCGCGGCGCCGGTGTCGTCCTCGGCGCTGGTGGCCGAAGGCGTGAAGGTGTTCGTCGATCCCCAGGGCCGCGGGCCGGAATCGGGGGTGGGCGAGATGGTCCAGCACTCGCCGCCGCGCGCGCTGCGCATCGAGGAGATCCCCGGCATCGTCGCCGACTACGCCCAGGCCGCGCGCAACGCCATCGCCGCCGGCTTCGACGGCATCGAACTGCACGGCGCCAACGGCTACCTGATCAACCAGTTCATCGATTCGCAAGCCAACCTGCGCCAGGACGCCTACGGCGGCAGCCTGCCCAACCGCCTGCGGTTCCTGCGCGAAGTCGCGCAGGCGGTCAGCGACGCCATCGGCCCGGAACGCGTCGGCGTGCGCCTGGCGCCGCTGACCACCTTGCAGGGCGCGGTGGACGCGACCCCGCAGGCGACCTATCTCGCCGCGGCCAAGCTGCTCGACCAGATCGGCGTGGCTTACGTGCATATCGCCGAGGCCGACTGGGACGATGCACCGGGCATGCCCGATGCGTTCCGCGAAGCGCTGCGGCTGATCTATCGCGGCACGCTGATCTATTCGGGCCAATACACCCAGGCGCGCGCCGAGCAGGCCTTGGCGGCCGGCTGGGCCGACCTGATCGGCTTCGGCCGCCCCTTCATCGCCAATCCGGATTTGCCGAATCGGCTGCGCCATGGCCTGCCCTTGGCCGAAGGCGACCGCAGCCGCTACTTCGGCGGAGGCGCGCAGGGCTACACCGATTATCCGCGCGCGGCTTGAGCTGCGTTCGGCTGCGTTCGGCTGCGTCCGGCTGCACCGCGCAGACGCATCGCACCGGCGGTACGACGCAGGCCGTATAGCGCCGACCGCGTCGAGCAGGCCGCGACGAGGCCGCATGTCGCCGCGTTGCGCGCCCGCCCCTGGCGTTTTGTGCAGGTCCGCAGCGCGGGCGCGTCGCGTATGATCCCAGCCTCCGGATCGACAGGAAGGACGCGACATGACGTCGCCGCACGGATATGGACGCCGCGCCTGGCTGGCGCTGGCCTTGTCGGCAACCCACGCCTGCTCCGCAGCGGCCGCGCCCGCCGCTGGCGACGACGCGCGCTGGTGGCGCTTCTTCGGCGACGACGCCCACGCCATCGACCGCGCGCGGCTCAAGTTCCGCGCCGATGGGTTGCTCGAATCGGCCTCGCGCTATCCGCGCACCTCGGCCCAGGGCTGGACCGCCGAGCAGCACGAGCGCGGCTGGTACGAATACCAGGAGCGGCTGATCGACTGCCGCACCGGCCTGGCGCTGGACACCGCGCTGGCGCTGCTGGACCGCGACAGCCAACCCATCGCGCGGCGCGAATCTTCCTACGAGTCGCAGCTCGAGAAGATCGCCCTGCGCCAGGACGAAGTGATCCGGCACACCTGGCCGGAAAACAGCGAACTGTGGCTGGCTTGCGCGCTGGCCGCACGCGGGGCCGAGGTCGTGCCCGGCGATAAGCTCGCACCGGGCTTCGACTATGACTACGACGCCATCGGCGATACCCCGCCGGCCGACGGTCGCGGTCTGTTCGAGCGACTGCGCGCGCAATACGACCACAACCTCGCCGGGTATGCGCCGGCGCTGCCGGCGCCGGCCAAGGCGGCCACCGCGCAGCCACTGCGCGGCGAGCGCTGGCTGGTGTCCGCCCACGACTCGAGCACCCGTTTCGACCTGGCCTCGCTGCGCCATCGCGGCGACGGCCGCATCGAAGTGAGCGCGCGCGTGCCCGCGGTCGAGCGCCTACCGCAGGGTCTCCCCGAGGAGGTGCAGATCGACCAAGTGACGGCGATCGACTGCCGCAACGGCCTGGCCGTGCCGGTGGAACAACGTTTCCATGCCGCCGTCGCCGGCCGCGACGGCGGACCAAGCCACGAACCAAACCGCGAACCAGGCCGCGAACTGCTGCGGCGCTCGGCGCCGGTGCTGGGCACGCTCACCGCACTGGCGCGGCAAAGCGCGTGGAGCAGGCCGAACGGCTGGAACGAATGGCTCGGTCCGGCTAATGGCCTCGAGGCTGTCGCCGACCCCGACGCCGCACGCCTGTGCCGCATCGCGGCGCAGCGCTGCCGCGCGGACGCGCGCGACCCAACGCAGGCCGGCACACCCTTGGCGGCATTCGAGCTCGCACCCGAGCGCCTGTCCACGCAGGCCGGCGCGCCGCTGCTGCTGTCGGCGCGCGCCCTGTGGCTGGAGCACCGCGCCAGCTTTGTTCCGTCCTGCCCCATCGGAGAGCCGTGATGCGCCGCCTGTTCGCCCCGACCTTGCTGGCGCTGGCCTGCGCCGTATCGCCCGTCGCCGAGGCCGCCAAGGCCCAGGCACCGGCGAGCGCCGCGCTGGAAGTGTTCACCCTGCGCAACACGCTGGCCAACTGGAGCGCACAAGGCCTGCGCGAGGCCGGCGGCCGGGTGGTGTTCCCGGCGCAGGCTCGCGAACTGGTGCCGCTGCGCGGCGGCGGCTGGCTGGCCCGCATCGGCCTCGGCGGCGAAGTGCTGGATGCGCGCGGCCAACGCGTGGCCGGCCCATTCGACTACGTCGAAGAGCCCGACCCCGCCCTGGACGTGCTGCTGATCGGCATCGGCGGCTCGCCGATCCTGGACAACAAGGGCGGCCTGGTGCGCAACGACGGCACCGTGGTCGCCGCGCCGGACTACCTGGGGCTGCACTCGATCAAGGGCACCGGCCTGTTCGCGTTCCAGCGCGCGCGCCGCTTCGGCGCGATGGATGCGCAAGGACGCATCGTGATCGAGCCAGTGCACGACTCGCTCGACGCCCTCGGCCCGCTGGTGCTGGCCGGCCGCCGCGGCCAGTGGGCCTTGTTCGACCGCAGCGGCAAGGCGCTGACCGAATTCCGCGACGGGGTGGCCTACCAGAGCATCGAAGGCCTGGACTGGATCCGCGAATGCGTCGCCGTCGCGGTGGACGATGTCGAGCCGGCGCCGCGCTGCCGCGTCCTCGATGCCAAGCTCAAGCCCGCCTTCGCCGGCGAGTTCAGCCAGATCGACTACCTGCCCAGCGTGCAACGCTGGGTCGCCGCGCCCTATGTCGCGCGCAGTAGCGAGGACAACATCCACAGCCTGGCCTCCAACCGCAAGCTGTCGCTGCTCGGCCCGGACGGCCGCCGCATCGCCCAGCTGGAGGCCGTGGCTATCCGCGCCGCCGATGCCGGGCGCCTGATCGTATCGATCGCCGACAGCAAGGGCTATCGCGAACTGCAAGGCCTGGCCGACCGCGACGGCCGTTGGTTGTTCGCGCCCAAGTATCACCGCATCGACACCTTGCAGGTCGCCTTCAGCCATCGCATCGACGGCCAGACGCCGCCGGTGCAATTCAGCGTCCTGCACTGGGTCGACGGCGGCGACTACCAGACCGCTGTGATCGACGCCGACGGCCGCACCGTGCTGCCGATGTCGGACAAGCAGATCAGCGAGCACTACCCGAGCCTGGGCCTGTACCTGGCCAAGCAAGGCGAACTGACCGGCGTGCTGGACCGCAACGGCCAATGGCGGATCGCCCCGCGCAAAGGCTCGATCGCGCCCAACAGCTCGCTGCCGCCGCCCTACCTGATGTTCTCCGAGTACGACTACTCCGGCGATTCCGGCGAGCGCAGCCGCTACACCCTCTACGATCTGCGCAGCGGCCAACCGGCCCTGCCCGGCGACTACAACTACCTCAGCCCGGAGGACAGCTACTGGCCGCTCGGCCTGAAGGCGCCCTGGCCCGAGTTCGTGATCGTCAACGCCCAGCGCGGCGGCAAGGCCGGCGTGATCGATCTGCACGGCAACGTGGTGGTGCCGTTCGAGTACGACAACATCAACTCGCCCGACCGCTGGGGCCGCGTCACCGCCTACCGCGACGGCGGCGACAACGACAAGGGCACCCTGGTCGATGGCCTGCCGCCACAGCGGATGGCCGAGCTCGCCGAGCGCGTCTCGCGGCAGATCCGCGAACAGCACGCGCCGCTGGCCAGCGCCCATGCGCCCTATGCAGGGCGCTACGTACCGGTGGAGTACACCGACGCTGCGCAGGTGCAGGCCGCGGCCGCGCGCGGCGCGCTGTCGCGCCCGGTCGCGCCGATGATCCTCGCCGACGGCGACACCGCGATCCTCGACCTCGGCATGGTCCGCCACCCCAAGCGACCGCAGTTGGACTACCTGGAGTATTACTGCCCGCGCGAGGACGGCTTCGACATCCTCATGCCGGGCGCAGGCCTGTCCGAAGACGCCTGCGCCGAGCCCAAGGCGCCGCGGCTGGCGCTGCGCAACGCCGGCGGCGAAGAATGGAACTGCACCAACTGCGCTGGCTACGGCCTGCCCGAACGCTGGCGCCGCACCGACCCGGCACCGAACCCGGCGCTGCCCTGACCTACGGCGGCAATGCCCGGCGCGGCGCGTTCGCATCGTCCGGTGCGAACGCCAGCGGCGCGGGCCGACGCTGGCGAGGCCCCCAGCCAGCGACGCAGCAACAACAGATCTCGTCGCCACATCGGCGCCTGCACCTCGCGACGCAGGCTTGGTCGGGCCTCAAGGCGAAGGCGAGGACGCGGCGGGCGCCTCGCGGATCATCTGCAGATGGGACAGGATCGGCGTACCGTAGCGCTCCCAATTCTGCGCCCACGCCTGGGTCGGGCTCTCGAACGTGAAGGCGTGCACGACATCGCGCGCGTTATCGGCCATCACCAACTTGTGCACGGTGATCGGAGTCAGCCCCTCGGGCGCATCGAGATAGCGGAAGAAGGTGTACTGCACGCCCTCGCGCTCGGTCTGCTCGAACAGCAGCACCTCGCCCTGCTTGCGCGGCTGCGCGAACGGCAACAGATAGGCCGTGGCCGTCTGCCGCGCATCCAGGCCGCTGCGACTGGCCTGCGGAATCACCTGCACGGTGAAACCGGTCTCGAAGAACTGGCGCTCGGGGAACTCCGGCTCCGGACTGGCGGCGTAGGTCTCGTGCGGCGGCGTGGCATCGGGGTTGCGCTTCTCCAGTTCCAGCCAACCCCGCGGCACGAGCACCACCACGCCGTTCAATCGCCGCCATTGGAAATCGGCGGGCGGCGCCGGCAGTGGAGCGACCGAGGAAGCGGATGGCGAGGACGCATCCGCAGCGCGAGTCGTCGAAGCCGCGGTGGAAGCCGAGGGCGCGGACTTCGACGGCGGCGCAGTGGGTTGCGCCGACCCTGCCGGTGCCAGCGATGCACCGGCCAGGCAGGCGGCCAACGCGCAGAGACGCCGCAATGCTGTTCGCCGCGCTCGTGTCGGCACCGCAACCGCCGTGGCCGTTCCTTGGTCGCGCGCAGCGCAGTGCGCATCGGACATCGAATCGAACATGGCCCCTCCCTGGTCCGCGGCGCTGGCCGGGTGCCGGCGCAGGGCTTCAGTATAGGCAGGCGGCGCCCGATGCGGGGCGCGGGGCTTCGCCCGGGGGGCTTCGGCCACAGATCACTTGCCGATGCAAAAACTCGAAAAAATATGCCCCAGCAAATCATCGGCCCGCACCCGCCCGGTGATTTCGCCCAGAGCCTCATGCGCCTGCCGCAGCGACTCCGCGGCCAGGTCCAGCATTTCGCGATCCAGCTGCGCGCGCGCATCGTCGAGTTCGGCGCGGGCGCGCAGTAGCGCGTCCACGTGGCGGGCGCGGGCGGTGAAGGCGCCTTCGGCCGCGTCGGCGCCGTCGCCCTGGGCCAGCCCGCGAAGGCGCGCCTGCAGGGCATCCAGGCCGGCGCCGCTGCGCGCGGAGACGAACAATCGCGCCTCGCCGCCGACTTCGGCCGGGGTCGGTGAGTCGTAGTCCGATTCGAGCAGGTCGATCTTGTTGTGCACGAACACGCGCTGGGGCACGCCGGCGATGGCGTCGGCCACCGCGGCCAGGCCGGCGGCGGGGTCGCGGGCGTCGAGCACGACCACGGCCAGATCGGCGCGTTCGAGTTCGCCGCGCGCGCGGCGCATGCCTTCGCGTTCGATTGCGTCGCCGTCCTCGCGCAGGCCGGCGGTGTCGACCAAGGTCAGTTCCACGCCGTCGAGCGTGAGGGTCTCGTGCAGCAGATCGCGCGTGGTGCCGGCGATGTCGGTGACGATGGCGCGCTCGCTGCCGGCCAGTGCGTTGAGCAGCGAGCTCTTGCCGGCGTTGGGCGGGCCGATGATCACCGCATGCAGGCCATCGCGCAGGCGGCGGCCGCGCTCGGCGGCGGCGAGCAACGCATCCAGGGAGGCGGCGGCCTCGCCCAGGCGCTGGCGCAAGGCGGCGCCGCCGAGGGTGTCCAGCGGTTCGTCGGCAAAGTCGATGGCCGCTTCCACATGCACGCGGATCGCCAGCAGTTCGCCGGCCACGGCGTCGACCCGGCGGGAGAATTCGCCGTCCAGGGCGCGGCGGGCGGCGCGGGCGGCGCGAGCGTCGGCAGCGGCGATGAGGTCAGCCACCGCTTCGGCCTGGGCCAGGTCGAGGCGGCCTTCGAGGAAGGCGCGTTCGCTGAATTCGCCGGGGCGGGCGCGGCGAGCGCCGAGCGCGCAGGCGCGGACGAGCAGTTCCTCCAGCAGGGCGGGGCCGCCGTGGGCTTGCAGTTCGGCCACGTCCTCGCCGGTGTAGCTGGCCGGCGCGGCGAAGAACAGGGCGATGCCGTCGTCCAGGGTGGCGCCGTCGCGGTCGCGGAACCTGGCGTAGTGGGCGTGGCGGGGGCGCAGCGCGCGTCCGGCCATGGTTTCGGCGATCGCCCGCGCGCGCGGGCCGGACAGACGCACGATGCCGACGCCGCCGGCGCCGGGGGCCGTGGCGATGGCGGCGATGGTGTCGCGGTCGGGTCGGGCGCTCATGCCGGCATGATAAGTCGCGCGGGACGCGGGCGGCTCGCCGGCCGGGCGCCGCGGAGGCCGCAAACGCAAGGCCCGCCTTGCGGCGGGCCTTGTCCAGTCGCCGATTCGGGCGGGCGCGTCAGTCCTTGGCCTTGACCGAACCGCTGGGGGCATCCTCGTAGCGCTTGGTCGCCAGCCACTGTTGCAGCAGGCCCAGGCCGCCGTTGGCCACTTGGTACAGCACCAGGCCGGCCGGCAGGAAGGCCAGGATCACGCCGAACACCAGCGGCATGAACTGCATCATCTTCTGCTGCGCCGGATCCATGCCGGTCATCGGGGTCAGCTTCTGCGTGGTCCACATGATCACGATGTTCAGCAGCGGCAGCACGAAGAAGGGATCGCGCGCGGTCAGGTCCTGGATCCAGCCGAACCAGGGCGCGTGGCGCAGTTCCACCGACTCGGCCAGCATCCAGTACAGCGTCATGAAGATGATGATCTGCGGCAGCACCGGCA
>CBIFVU010000109.1:0-11915 GCA_966185905.1 uncultured Lysobacter sp. | reverse complement strand
CACCGAGCACCACCACGGCATGGTCCTGGCGGTGGCGCTGGAGTCGCTGGTCAAGTTGCTGGCCTTCCTCGCCATCGGCCTGTTCGCCCTGGCCAACCTGCCCGGCAGCGGGCATTTCCTGGAGCGCATCGAGCAGGCCGCGCACGTGGTGGTGCAGCCCGGGCTGCCGGCGGGTTTCATCACCCAGACCTTGTTGGCCTTCACCGCCATCGTCTGCCTGCCGCGCCAGTTCCACGTGGCGGTGGTCGAGTGCCAGGACCCGAACGACTTGCGCCCGGCGCGCTGGCTGTTCGGCGGCTACCTGATCCTGATCAGCCTGCTGGTGGTGCCCATCACCCTGGCCGGCCAGGCCATGCTCGGCGGCAGCGGGGTCTCGCCGGACACCTACGTGTTGGCGCTGCCGCTGCAGTTCGACCAGCAGGCGCTGGCGCTGGCGGTCTATATCGGCGGTTTCTCGGCGGCCACCGGCATGGTCATCGTGTCCTCGGTGGCCTTGTCGACCATGGTCAGCAACGACTTGGTGATCCCGGCGCTGCTGCGCAGCGGCGCGCTGCACGAAAGCCAGGGCATCGGCCGCCAGGTGCTGTGGGTGCGGCGGGCGACCATCGTCGCCCTGGCGCTGATGGCCTACGCCTACCACCGCGGCTCGCTCGGTCCCAACGGACTGGCCCAGCACGGCCTGCTGGCCTTCGCCGCGGTCGCCCAGTTCGCGCCGGCGCTGATCGGCGGGCTGTACTGGCGCGGCGCCAGCCGGGCCGGCGCCCTGGCCGGGCTGATCGCCGGCAGCCTGTTGTGGGGCTATACCTTGCTGCTGCCGGCGCTGGCCCATGGCGGTTGGATCGGCCAGGACTGGCTGCGGACCGGGCCGCTGGGCATCGTCTGGCTGCGGCCGGAGCAGTTGTTCGGCCTGGTCGGCTGGGACCCGCTGACCCACGGCACCTTCTGGTCGCTGCTGTTCAACGTCGGCGCCTTCCTGTTCGTCTCGGTGCGCCAGCGCCCGCGCCTGCAGGACCAACTGCTGGCCACGCCGTTCCTGGACCCGTATGTGCGCCGGCCGGCGCTCGGTCCCGGCGGCTGGGCCGGCAACGTCCGCAGCGGCGAGCTGCTGGCCCTGGCCGAGCGCATCGTCGGCGAGCGCCATGCCCGGCGCGCGTTCGAGGACTACGCCCAGCAACAAGGACGCCCCTGGCAACCCGAGCAGCCGGCCGACCGGGCCCTGGCCCAGTTCACCGAACGCCTGCTGGCCGCGGCCATCGGCGCGGCCTCCGCGCGCCTGACCCTGACCAGCGCGCTGCGCGGCTCGGGCATGGAACTGGGCGAGGTGGTCGCGCTGCTGGACGAGGCCAACCAGGAGCTGCGCTTCAATCGCCAGGTGCTGTCCACCACCCTGGAGAACATCAGCCAGGGCGTGAGCGTGGTCGATCCGGAAATGCGCCTGGTGGCGTGGAACCGGCGCTACCAGGAACTGTTCGACTACCCCGACGGCATGCTCTACGTCGGCCGCCCGGTCGCCGACCTGATCCGCTGGAATGCCGAGCGCGGCGAAATGGGCCCGGGCGATATCGACGAGCAAGTCCGCCGGCGCATGGCCCACCTGCGCGCGGGCGCGCCGCACGTGTTCGAGCGCGTGCGCGCCAACGGTCAGGTGATCGAGATGGTGGGCCGGCCCCTGGTCGGCGGCGGCTACGTCACCAGCTACAGCGATGTCACCGACTACAAGCGCGCCGAGCAGGCCTTGCGCGAGGCCAACGAGACCCTGGAACAACGCGTGGAACAACGCACCCAGGAAGCCGAATCGGCGCAGCAGTCCAAGACCCGCTTCCTGGCCGCGGTCAGCCACGATGTGCTGCAGCCGCTCAACGCCGCGCGCTTGTTCACCACTGCTCTGCGCGAAAGCGACAGCGCCGACGAGCAGCGGCGCCTGGCCGAACGCGTGGACGCCTCGCTGCGCGCGGCCGAGGACTTGCTCGACGGTCTGCTCGACATCTCGCGCCTGGACGCCGGCGCGCTGCGCCCCGAGCCGGCCGACCTGGACGCCGGCGAACTGCTGCGCGAACTGGCCGCGCAATACGCGCCCAGCGCCGCCGGCCGCGGCCTGGAGCTGCGCGTGCGCGCGCCGCTGGCGGCGATGCCGGTGCGCAGCGACCGCCGCCTGTTGCGCCGCGCGCTGCAGAACTTCCTCGCCAATGCACTGCGCTACACCCGCGAAGGCGGCGTGTTGCTGGCCGCGCGCGCGCGGCCGCAGCAGGGACGGGTGGAGTTGCAGGTCTGGGACACCGGCCCAGGCATTCCCGAGCACCACCTGGAGCAGATCTTCGACGAGTTCCGCCGCTTCGACCAACCCGGCAGCGGCGGCGAGCGCGGCCTCGGCCTGGGCCTGTCGATCTGCCAGCGCATCGCCCGCACCCTGGACCATCCGCTGCGGGTACGCTCGCAGATCGGCCGCGGCAGCGTGTTCTCCATCGCCGTGCCCTGCGGCAGCCTGCCGCCGGCGCGGCCGGCCGGCACGGCGCGCGACGGCGGCCGCCCGGCGCTGGCCGACTCGCTGGCCGGCCTGCGCGTGCTGTGCATCGACAACGACCGCGAGATCCTGGACGGTATGCGCGCCCTGCTCGGCCGCTGGGGCGCGACTGCACTGCTGGCGGCCACCGTGGACGACGCCCTGGCCCTGCTCGAACCGCGCCCGGACGTGGCTTTGGTGGACTACCACCTGCACGACCGTCTCGACGGCCTGACCATGATCGACGCCTTGCGCGAACGCCTGGGCGGCGCGCTGCCGGCCGCCCTGCTCACCGGCGACGGCAGCGATGCGCTCAAGCTGGCCGCGCGCGAACGCGGTTGCCGGGTGCTGACCAAGCCGATCAAGCCGGCCTCGCTGCGCGCTTTCCTGGCTGCGCAGCGGGCGGCGGGCAACCGTTGACCGGACCTGCGCCGGCCTCGGCGCGGCCTGTCGCTCGCCGGCATTGATTACGTGACCTCTGGCACACTAAGCTGATGTCGCCCGCACCGATCCAAGGACGCGATCGCGGGCCGGGCCGGGGAGCCCGCCAGCGTCTGCCACGGACGTAAACCACGGGAAACCAATCATCATGCTGCGGAAGCGACTGCTTTCCGTCCTGGCCGCCTATGCGCTGGCCAGCACTGCCCTTGCCGGTGTCGCCCTGCCGGCCTTCGCCCAGGACGACGGCGCCGACCCCGTGCGCAACCTGGACTGGCAGATCGGCCCCACCCAGGGCGAGATCGCCGGCAAGGCCACCATCCAGGTGCCCAAGGGCTATGTCTTCCTCGGCGCGGCCGGTACGCGCACGCTCAACGAGCTGATGCACAACCCGCCCACCGGCGTGGACGAATTCACCCTCGCGCCGGAGGATCTGCACTGGTTCTCGTTCTTCAACTACGACGAGATCGGCTACGTCAAGGACAACGAAGAGCTCGACCCCGAAGCGATCCTGACCTCGATCCGCGAAGGCACCGAAGCCGGCAACGAGGAGCGCCGCAAGCGCGGCTGGGAGCCGATGACCATCGAAGGCTGGAGCTTCAAGCCGCAGTACGACCCGGCCACGCACAACCTGGAATGGGCGGTGCTGGCCTCCACCCCGTCTTCGGAAGAAAAGTTCGTCAACTACAACACCCGCCTGCTCGGCCGCCGCGGCGTGACCGAGGTGGTGCTGGTCGCCGACCAGGCCGACCTGAGCAAGTCGGTCGCCGAGTTCAAGCAACTGGTGCCCGGCTATGCCTTCAACGCGGGCGAGAAGTACAGCGAGTTCAAGCCCGGCGACCACGTGGCCGAGTTCGGACTGGCCGCGCTGATCACCGGCGGCGCGGCCGCGGTGGCCAGCAAGAAGGGCTTCTTCGCCGCCATCGCGCTGTTCCTGGCCAAGGCCTGGAAGCTGGTGTTGGTGGGCCTGGTGGCGGTCGGCGCCGCCATCGGCAAACTGTTCGGCCGCAAGGGCAAGTCCGAGGAATGAACCTGCCGCCGGCCGAGTGGCTGCTCGCGCTCGGCGTGGCCGGGTTCTATCTGCAGGATGCGGCCCTGCTGCTGCACTACGACGAGATCGTGCTGGTGCGCCGGGGCCGCCGCTGGTCGGCCTCGGCCGGCGGCGAGGCGCGCCTGCGCGATCGCTATCTCTACCTGCCCAACCCGCTGACCCCGGCCGCGCCGCTGCTGCGCAGCGGCTGGCTGGACCCGGCCGAGCCGCGCGAGCACTGGGCCGGGCTGGCGCATTTCCTGGCCGCGGCGACCGGCTTCGGCCCGGCCTGCCGGTTGTTGGCCGGGCTGCTGCTGGTGGCGCTGCCGCTGCTGCTGTGGCGCTTCCCGCATCCGCTGGCGATGCTGGCGCTGGCCGCGGCGGTCTATGCCACCGTGCTGGCCATCGGCCTGCGCCTGTGGCGCTTCCGCCGGGTGCTGGAACTGGAGCGCGGGCAAGCGCTGAAGCTGGCCTTCGAATTGCTGTGCTGCCCGCCGCACGCGATCAATACGGTGCGCCGGCTGTGCGCGCGCCGCGGCCTGCGCGGCAACGCACTGGATGCGATGCGGCATTTGCTGGACCCGGCCCCGGCGCGCTCGGCCGCGGCCGAGATCGGCCAGCGGCTGGACATGGCCGAGGACTTCCATGGCGACCGGGCCGCGCTGCGACAAGCGCGGCAACGATTGGAGGAGTGGCGATGAACCTGATCGTGTTGTCGATCGTGCTGGCCGGCTGCGCTGCGCTGGGCTACTGGCTGGTGGCGGTCGCCTGGCCGTTGCTGCGTCCGTCGTCGGACGCCGAGGCGGCCGAGCCGCCGCCGTTCCAGGCCGATCCGCCGTGGACGGAGGTCTTGGGCCTGGATGCCGGCGCCGGCCGCGCCGAGATCGAAGCCGCGCATCGGGCCAAGCGCGCCGAACATGCGCCCGATCGCCTCGCCCGCCGCGATCAGGCCAGCCTGCGCCATGCCCATCAGCGGATCATGCAGCTGGACCGCGCCTATGCCGCGGCCATGCGCGAGCTGGGCCAGGGGCCGCAGCGCGAGGACGACGGCGCGGGTTGAGCGGCGCGGGGCTGCGCGCCCACTCCGCCCGCCAGGCGACTTGGGACCGCGGCCGCGGCAGGCGCAGCCCAGGCGGGCGGGAACCCGTCGGCGCGGGCGGGCCTGTGGCCAGCCGGCCGATCCTCTCAGCCCGCCCCCAGCCAGCCCTCGGGGCCAGCCTTGCCGGCCGGCCCGGCCCTGCCGCTCCGGCTCAGTCGGCCTCTTCGGGCGGCGGCACGATCGCGCCCGGGTCCAGCGCCAGGCGTCCGGCGATCAACACCGCCTGGGTGCGGTTGTTGGCGCCGAGCTTGCGCAGGATCGCGGTGACATGCGCCTTCACCGTTGCCTCCGACACGCCCAGCTCGTAGCCGATCTGCTTGTTGAGCAAGCCGGCGCCGAGCATTTGCAACACCCGGAACTGTTGCGGGGTGAGCTCGCGCAGGCGCTGCGCCGCTTCGTGCTCGTCGGCATGGGCCGCCGGCGCCGCGAACGCCGCCGCCGGCGCCCAGCGGTCGCCCTCCAGCACCACGCTCAACGCCTCGCCGAGGGTCGCCGCATCGGCCGACTTGGGGATGAAGCCGACCGCGCCGTGGTCCAGGGCGCGCCGCATCGTCGCCGGCTCCTCGCGCGCGGACACCACCACGATCGGCAATTGCGGGTGCAGCGCGCGCAGGTGGACCAGGGCGCTGAAGCCTTGGGCACCGGGCATGTTCAGGTCGAGCAGCAACAGGTCGGCGTCGGACTCGGCCTCCACCAGCGCGTACAGCGCGTCCACGCTGTCGGCCTCGCGCAGCGCCGCATTGGGCAGCACCCGCGCGACTGCGCCGCGCAAGGCTTCGCGGAACAGCGGATGGTCGTCGGCGATCAGCAGGGTCGGCATGGGGCGGCCTGTCTCGATGGTTGCGCGCTGCGGACGACGGGGTCGGGACGATCTTACGTCCGGACCGGGCGGCGCCGGCTATTGGACGATGGGTGAAGACGGGTGAAATGCGGGTATGCGGGCGCATGAACCGCGTCGCAGTTCCTGTGCTCGCGGCCATGCCACGCCGCGGCGGCCACGCAGGCCGACGGCAGGCCGGCCGCCGCCGCGCCCGCCTAGCGGTCGCGCAGGGAGCCCAGCGCATCCAGGCGCGCCTGCCAGGCCGAGCGCTGCGGCCGCCAGCCCAGTTCGCGCCCGGCTTTCTCGCAGCTCACCGTGGCGGTGGTGTTGAGCATCGAAATCAGGGTCAGCGCGTCGCTCCTGACCATGGCGCGGGCGAACAGCGCGCCCGCCCGCACCACCGAGAACGGCATGCGCCGGATGCGCCGCCCTTCTTCCCGTCCTTTGCGCAGGTAGTCTCCGCCCAGGGCGAGGATGTCCGCGGCGGCGAGGTTGTAGATGCCGCTGGCGCCTGTGCGCAGCGCCGCGAGGACCGCGTCGGCCACGTCGGACTCGTGCACCACCTGTTGCCGCGGCGTGCGTTCGCCGAAATCCAGCCACACCGGCAGCAGGAATATCTCGCGCAGGAAGGCCTGCGCGTGGGTGCCGATGATCAGGTGGGCGCGGAGCTGGGCGGCGCTGGGGATCCGCTCGGCCAGGCAGCGCTCTACCTCGGCTTTGTGCTGCGCGTTAGGAAACCAGTCGGGCGGAGCGGGCGCCCGGTCCTCGGCCATGTCCTCGCCGGCGCCGTAGACCGACACGCTGCTGAGGTTGACGAAGCGGCGTACGCCGTTCGCGTGCGCGGCCTCGATCACGTTGCGGCTGCCGCCGACATTGATGTCGGCCATCTCGCCCAGGCTCAGGCGCCCGCGCTTGACCGCGAACGCCAGGTGGACCACCGCGTCGTGCCCGGCCATGCGCGCGCGCAGGTCCGGGCTGCGCATGTCCAGCGCGACAGGGACGAACTTGGGATGGGAGAAGACCGGATCGGCAAGATCGATGCCGGTGACCTGGGTCACCGCTTCCTCGGCGCACAGCGCCGGCAGAAGCACGCGCGCCAGGCAGCCGGACGAGCCGGTGAGGAAGACCCTCACCGACGGCCCGGCCCGGCCGCGTGGGCGTGGCCGCCGTAGCGAGGGCCCGATGGTCGCGGACCCAGTCGCCGGCCCATCGACGACCGGCGTTCCGGCGGCATCGGCGCCGGCCTCACTTCCCCAGCCGTTCGTTGACCAGGCTCTCCACCACCGACGGATCGGCCAGGGTGCTGGTATCGCCCAACTGGTCCGGCGCGTTCTCGGCGATCTTGCGCAGGATGCGCCGCATGATCTTGCCCGAGCGCGTCTTAGGCAGGCCCGGCGCCCATTGCAAGTGGTCGGGCGTGGCGATCGGGCCGATCTCCTTGCGCACCCACGCGATCAGCTCCTTGCGCAACGCCTCATCGGAGGCCTCGCCCGCGACCAGGGTGACATAGGCGTAGATGCCCTGGCCCTTGAGGTCGTGCGGGAACCCCACCACCGCCGCCTCGGCGACCTTGGGATGGGACACCAGCGCGCTTTCCACTTCGGCCGTGCCGATGCGATGGCCGCTGACATTGATCACGTCGTCCACCCGGCCGGTGATCCAGTAGTAGCCGTCGGCATCGCGCCGGCAACCGTCGCCGGTGAAGTAATTGCCCGGATAAGTCTTGAAATAGGTCTCGATGAAACGCGCATGGTCGCCGTAGACCGTGCGCATCTGCCCCGGCCAGGAGTCGGTCAGCACCAGGTTGCCCTCGGCCTCGCCTTCCAGGACCTGCCCGTTGGCGTCCACCAGCGCCGGCTGCACGCCGAAGAACGGCTGGGTGGCCGAGCCCGGCTTGAGGTCGATCGCGCCCGGCAACGGCGCGATCAGGATGCCGCCGGTCTCGGTCTGCCACCAGGTGTCCACCACCGGGCAGCGCGCATCGCCGACCACGTCGTAGTACCAGCGCCAGGCTTCGGGATTGATCGGCTCGCCGACCGTGCCGAGCAGGCGCAGCGAGGCGCGCGAGGTGCGCTTGACCGGCTCGTCGCCGTCGCGCATCAAGGCCCGGATCGCGGTCGGCGCGGTGTAGAAGATCGTCACCCGGTGCTTGTCGATCACCTGCCAGAAGCGCGAAACGTCCGGATAGTTCGGCACGCCCTCGAACACCAGCGCGGTGGCGCCGTTGGCCAACGGCCCGTAGACGATATAGCTGTGCCCGGTGACCCAGCCCACGTCGGCGGTGCACCAGTAGACATCGTCCTCGCGCAGGTCGAACACCGCCTCGTGGGTGAAGCTGGCGTAGGCCAGGTAGCCGCCGGTGGTGTGCAGCACGCCCTTGGGCTTGCCGGTGCTGCCGGAGGTGTAGAGGATGAACAACGGGTCCTCGGCATTCATGCGCTCGGGCTCGCAGGCTTCCGGTTGGCCCTCCACCACCGCTTCGTACCAGCGGTCGCGCGGCATCTGCATGTCCACCGCGCCGCCGGTGTGGCGCACCACCAGCACGGTCTCTACCGAGTGGGTGCCCGGCAGCTTGAGCGCGGCATCGACATTGGCCTTGAGCGGGATCTTCTTGCCGCCGCGCAGGCCCTCATCGGCGGTGATCACCAGCTTGCTGCCGCAGTCGGCGATGCGGTCGGCGATGGAGTTGGGCGCGAAGCCGCCGAACACCACCGAGTGGATCGCGCCGATGCGCGCGCAGGCCAGCATCGCCACCACCGCGTCGGGAATCATCGGCAAGTACAGGGTGACGCGGTCGCCCTTGCCCACCCCCAGGTTGCGCAGGGCATTGCCCAGCCGGCACACCCGCGCATGCAGTTCGCGATAGCTCACCCGTTCGGCCGGCAGCGCCGGATCGTCGTGCTCGAACAACAGCGCAGTCTTGTCGCCGCGCTCGGCCAGGTGCCGGTCCAGGCAGTTGACGCTGGCGTTGAGCTCGCCGTCCTCGTACCACTTGATGCGGAAATCGGCCAGGTCGAAGCTGACGTTCTTGATCCGGGTGGGCGGCTTGAACCACTCCAGCCGCTGCGCCACCCGCCCCCAGAACCCGTCGGGGTCGCGCACCGACTCCTCGTACAAGCGCTGGTAATCCTCGCGCCGGAACCGGGAACCGGCGGCGAAGGCTGCATCGACGGGATAGAGGTGGGCGGGGGTGGTCATGGGGGGCTCCTCGGACGACCGGGATTCGGGATTGGAGATTGGGGATTCGGGACAGCGGAGACTGTCGAAGGCTTCAAAAGATAACGCCCGTCCGCGGCGAATCCCTAATCCCGAATCCCCAATCCCAGCCTCGCCAGTCTGCCGCACCGCAGCACGGCCGGGCCGCTGCGGCGGCTTAGACGATGGTCGTAAGCGGCGCATACATGCGGCGGTTTTCGACCAATGGCGAATGGGCATGCCGCATCGGGCGCGCGCAGGCTGGCCGCGGCCGCTCGTGTCGGGCGGTATTCCTCGGGAGGGAATGACGATGTCCATACGCGTGCACGACCGCACGGCCGGTCCACGCCGGTTGCGGCAACGGTCGCTGGCGACGGCCCTGGCCGCCGCGCTGCTCTTGCCCGGCCTGGCCCTGGCCCAGACGGCGAAGGAAAAGGCGCTGGAAGCGCGCGTGGCCGAACTGGAACGGCAGGTCCAGTTGCTGGTGTCGCAACAGCAGCAGGTGCAGACCCAGGTCAGCCAGGTGCAAGAGGTGCAGGCGGCCCAGGCCGCGGCGCCGGCTGCGGTCGCGGCGGCGCCGGCCAAGCCCGGCATCCAGTCCACGCCGATCAGCACCGCCGGCAATCCCGGCACGCGCTTCAGCTACGGCGGTTTCATCAAGCTCGACGCCTCGGTCACCCAGACCAACGACGGCGACATCGCCGATGGTTCGGTGGGCCGCCTGTTCTATGTGCCCAAGGCGATCCCGGTCGGCGGCGGCGCCACCCGCGAGGGCGGCAGCGACACCGACATGGGCGCCAACTTCTCCCGCTTCTGGTTCGCCGCCGATACCGACCTGGACAGCGGCGACAAGCTCAAGGGCTACCTGGAGTTCGACCTGTTCGGCGGCGGATCGACCGCCTTCACCGGCAACGAGGTCGCCACCAACACCTACGCGCTCACCCTGCGCCACGCCTACGTGACCTGGAACAAGTGGCTGGCCGGCCAGACCTGGTCCAACTTCCAGGACCCCAACGCGCTGCCGGACACGGTCGACTTCCTCGGCCCCACCGAGGGCACGGTGTTCGTGCGCCAGGCCCAGTTGCGCTACACCAGCGGGCCGTGGTCGTTCTCGATCGAGAACCCGGAAACGGTCTACACGCCGTTCCGCGGCAACATGGCCCAGGTGGCCGGCGACGACGGCGCGGTGCCGGACGTGACCGGCCGCTACACCGCCAAGGGCGACTGGGGCCACTTCAGCGTCGGCGCCCTGGCGCGCCAGCTCAAGTACCAGGCCAACCGCGCCAACGACAGCAATACCGGCTACGGCTTGAGCGTGTCGGGCAAGTGGAACCTGGGCGCCAGCGACGACCTGCGCTACATGGTCACCGCCGGCAGCGGCATCGGCCGCTATGTCGGCCTGGCCCTGAACAACGATGCCGTGCTGGACGCCACCGGCGATCTGGAGAACATCGACCTGGTGGCCGGCTTCGTCGGCTGGCGCCATGTGTTCAGCCCCAAGCTGCGCGGCAACCTGTTCTATTCGCGCGCCGAGTACGACAACGAGACCGCGCTGACCGGCCTGGGCATCACCAAGTCGGCGCAGTCCGCCCACGTCAACCTGATCTACACGCCCATCCCCAAGCTCGACATCGGCGCGGAATACATCTGGGGCCAGCGCGAGATCGAAAGCGGCGACAAGGGCGAGATCAACCGCCTGCAGACGCACGTGAAGTACAGCTTCTGAGCCTGGCGGGAGCGGGCCTCGGCCGGCTCCCGCCCCTGTCGTTCGCGTGCAGGCGGGGTGCGAACCCGATCGCCGTCGTTCCACGAGGGCAAGCCCGCCCCAGCGTTCGCGCGAAGACGGGAACCCAGGGCTCCATCCAGGCAGGACGCCGAAGTTCCCGGGCCCTGGCTTTTGCTAGGGAACGGAAAGACCACCGCATCGCGACACGCACGCCACGGCGGGCCGCCGCTCGCCGCCATCCATCGTTCCGGGGGAACAGCCCATGTCCAGCATCACCGCCAGCCCGGCCTCTCACTCGGCGCCGCTGACGAAGGACCACAAGAAGGTCATCTTCGCCTCCAGCCTCGGCACCGTGTTCGAGTGGTACGACTTCTACCTCTACGGCTCGCTCGCCGTTATCATCGGCAAGCAGTTCTTCGGCGGCCTCAACGAGACCAGCCAGTTCATCTTCGCCCTGCTGGCCTTCGCCGCCGGCTTTGCAGTGCGGCCGTTCGGCGCGCTGGTGTTCGGACGCCTGGGCGACATGATCGGGCGCAAGTACACCTTCCTGGTCACCATCGTGCTGATGGGCCTGTCGACCTTCCTGGTCGGCATCCTGCCCAGCTACGCGACCCTGGGCATCCTGGCGCCGATCATCCTGATCATCCTGCGCTTGTTGCAGGGCCTGGCGCTGGGCGGCGAATACGGCGGCGCGGCCACCTACGTGGCCGAGCACGCGCCCAACGGCAAGCGCGGCCTGTACACCAGCTTCATCCAGACCACCGCCACCATCGGCCTGTTCCTGTCGTTGCTGGTGATCTGGGGCTGCCGCAATTTCCTGGGCAAGGACGATTTCGAGTCCTGGGGCTGGCGCATCCCGTTCTGGGTGTCGGTGATCCTGCTCGGCGTGTCGGTGTGGATCCGCATGCAGCTGGCCGAATCGCCGCTGTTCCAGCAGATGAAGGCCGAAGGCAAGACCTCCAAGGCGCCGATCACCGAGAGCTTCTTCTCCAAGAACGGCAAGATCGCGCTGCTGGCGCTGCTGGGCGCCACCGCCGGCCAGGCGGTGGTGTGGTACGGCGGCCAGTTCTACTCGCTGTTCTTCCTGACCAAGACGCTCGGCATGGA
>CBIFVU010000108.1:0-11962 GCA_966185905.1 uncultured Lysobacter sp. | reverse complement strand
GGGTGTTGCGCAGGTCGGCGCAGTTTTCCTTGAAGGTCAGGCCCAGGATCAGGATGCGCGCACCGGCCACGGCGATGCCGCGCTGGATCATGCGCTTGACCACCTCTGCCGCCACGTGCCCGCCCATGGCGTCGTTGATGCGTCGGCAGGCCAGCAGGATATCGGGGTAATAGCCGGCGCTCTGGGCTTTCTGGATCAGGTAGTACGGGTCCACCCCGATGCAGTGGCCGCCGACCAGGCCCGGCCGGAACGGCAGGAAATTCCACTTGCTGCCGGCGGCTTCGAGCACTTCGGTGGTGTCGATGCCCAGCTTCTGGAAGATCAGGGCGAACTCGTTGATCAGGGCGATGTTGGCATCGCGCTGGGTGTTCTCGATGACCTTGGCCGCCTCGGCCACGCGCAGGCTGGAAGCCAGGTGGGTGCCGGCGGGGATGATGGAGCGATACAGCGCATCCACCCGCGCGGCGGTGCGGGCGGTGGAGCCGGAGGTGACCTTGGGGATGTCCACCAGCCGGCGCTGGCGGTCGCCGGGGTTGATCCGCTCAGGGCTGTAGCCGACGAAGAAATCCTGGTTGAAACGCAGGCCCGAGGCGCGCTCGAGCTCGGGCACGCAGATCTCCTCGGTGGCGCCGGGGTAGACGGTGGATTCGTAGATCACCGTATCGCCGCGCGCGAGCAGGCCGCCGATCATCGCGCTGGCCCGCACCAGCGGACTGAAGTCCGGGCGCTTGTGTTCGTCCACCGGGGTCGGCACGGTGACCACGTAGACATCGCGGTCGGCCAAGGCCTGGGTGTCCGCGCTCAGGCGCAAGCGCGCGGCGGCGGCGATCTCGGCGGCGCTGTTCTCGCCGTGGCGGTCGCGGCCGGCACCGAGTTCGGCCACGCGCGCGGCGTCGATGTCGTAGCCCACGGTGTCGTAGCGCTTGCCGAATTCCAGCGCCAGCGGCAGGCCGACATAGCCCAGGCCGATCACGCCGATGCGCGCCTGCGCGAGGAAGTTGGGGTCGTGCGCCATGGTTTCGTTGCCCAGGTCCGGTGTGGCGGCGTGGCCTTGGATTCTAGTCAAGCCTGCGTCGCTGCGCTGGTTTGATCGGGGAGGCCTCGGCGGAGAGCCGCCCTTCTGCACGAGGCTCGGGGTCGAGGCAGCCGGGGTATCTGGTGCGGTGGGCGCGTGCCCGTGGCGCGGCGGGGTCGGCGGGCATCGTGCGCTGCGAGGACGGGAAACTGCACGCTGAAGTCTCTGGGCCCCCGCCCTCGCGGGGACGGCGGTCGGCTAACTCCGCCGGGCCGGTGCGGGTTGGTGTTGCCACTGTGGCGGACGGTCATGTCCGGCTTGCCTGCTCCGGTTTCTGCTCCGGTTTCTGCTCCGGTTTCTGCTCCGATCGTCTGCTCCGGCCGCCTGCTTCGACCCGCCCGCTACGGCCGACCGGTCCGGCCCGTCCGGCGGCCGGTTCAGCCCGCTTCGTCCAGCGGCCCTATGCCGAAGCTGGTCGCCACCCGGGCCAAGTGCAGCGCGGCCTGGCCGCCGCTGGCCTGCAGATCGACGATATGCAGCCCGCGGTAGGCGATCAAGACCGCGCTGCCGTCGGCCTGGCACTCCCAGACCGACAAGTCGCTGGTGGGGTTGAGGTAGTGCCAGCCGCCACCGCCTTCGCTCAGGTCGGCCCACAACGCCTCCGACAGCGCTGCGTGCGCAGTGAAGGCGTTCCAGCCTTGCTCCGGCGCCCACTCGACCCAGGACGGTACGGTTTCGGCCCCGCCGCTCATCGCTCTGCCTCCACCACCGCGTTGCGGCCCGATTGCTTGGCCCGGTACAGCGCCGCGTCGGCGTGGCGCATCCACATCGCCGCGCTGAGCGTGCGCGGGCCGGTGGTCGCCACGCCGATGCTGACCGTGACGCGCAGCGCCGGCGCGTCCTCCAGCCGCAGCGCCTCGACCGAGGCGCGGATGCGTTCGGCGATCGTCCCCGCCTGCCCGGCGTCGATGTCGCTCAGCACCAGCGCGAACTCATCGCCGCCGATGCGGCTGGCCGTGTCGGCCTGCCGGGTCGCGCCCTGCAGCACCGCCGCCACCCGCCGCAACACCGCATCGCCCACCGGATGGCCATGGAAATCGTTGATCTGCTTGAACCGGTCCACATCGATCAGGACCAGCGCGGCGTGCGTGGATGCGCGCGCGCAATGGTCCATGGTGGCCGACGCCGAATCGTCCCAATGCAGCCGGTTGTGCAGGCCGGTGAGCGGATCGGTGCGGCTGAGCTGGGCCAGCAGCTTGTTCTGCCGCACCACTTTGCGCGCCAGGCCGTAGGCGGCGCTGCTGATGGCCATGGGGTAGACGAACATGAAAGGAAGGCTGGCCACGATCACGGTCATGGAACTGTGCGGAGCGAAGGGAAAGCCGAGCAGCGCCCACGCCGCCAGGCAGGCCAGGGCTTGGGCGGTGGCGGTGCGCAGCAGGAAGCGCCAGCCGCCCACGCCGATCTTGTCGGCCGACAGCATCACCGCCAACAAGGCGCTGGGCACGGCGTTGAACTGCATCGCGGCGATCCACACCCCGCCCAGCACCGAATCGGCCATCAGATTGCGGTACTCGGCGTACTCCGGGTCGCGGCTGCGCGAGGCCAGCACATAGGCCAACGGTGGCCAGGCATAGCCGTTGGCCAGCAGCAGCGCCCAGACCCAGGCCGGCGCGCCCTGTTCGTACAGCGGCGCGGCCACGGCCAAGCAGCCGAAGCCCAGGCCCAGGGTGCGCATGTGGTAGATGCGGCGGACGAAACGCAGGTGCTCGCCACTGCGATCCGGATCGAAAAGGCTGTCGGCCGTTCCCGTCACGCCCGCTCCTCGACCGCGCTCCCCCTGGGGTGCCGCGGCGCGGGTGCGCGGACACGGGCATAAACTGCGCGCGCGGCGGCGAATGCGCAAGCGTCCGCGGCAGGTACCGCGCGGCAGGCAAACTCAAGCCCTTCGGCCCGGCCCTTGTGCGCGCAAGACGCGATGGCCGTTCCACTCCTGCCATACGGTTCGGGCCGTGAACGCCGTCTACACATCGAATTAACGAATCCATCGGGCACCATGCGCGGACAGGGGGTTGCCTAGACGGAGCCAGAGCGATGACGACCACCCTGCATGGCCGCCCGGCCCCGACCACGCCCGGACTGGGCTATTGGGCCAGCCACTACCGCGAAGCCGATTTCTATCGCGACGGCCTGCACTTCAGCGATTACGCGCCGGCCTTCTACGTCGGCATTTCCGTGCACCTGGAACACCCCGACCGCGATTTCGACGACCCGCGCCTGGACCTGCCCAACCGCTACCAGCGCATCCGCCTGGGCTCGGCGCTGGATTGGGAGCAGGCCGAGCATGCCGCACGCTCGGCCTGGCAGCGTGCGCGCCGCAGCGCCGAAGCCGCGCAGGCGCGCATCCGCCAACACATGGCCGAACTGGCCGCGCAGGCCTGAGGCGCCGCGACCTCGGCTTGCGTCGCCGCGGCTTGCGTCGCCTTGGCTTGCTCGGGGCCCGGGGTTCGGGCCCCGATTGACCGGGCTGCGCACCGGAGGCTCAGGACCGCGGTCCCGCATACCGCAGCGGCATTCAGGCGCGGCCTACATACCGGCCGCGGCCCGATCGATACCCGCGCAGGCAACGCAACCCGTCGCAGCCCCGCGCGAGGCGCGGACAGAACGCCTTGCAGCGGGCTCAGGGCGCTGGCGCCGGCGCGCGGCCGTCCATCCAGTCGTAGTGGAAGACCTTGGCGATGATCTGCCATTGACCGTCGAGCTTGACCAGGGTCAGCAAGTCGATGAAGCGTTTGGGCGGGATCGCGCATTCGACCCGCGCCAGGGCGGTGACCGGACCTGCGAATTCCAGCGAGACGATCCGGTCTTCGCGCGCGGCACCCTGGCTGGCCGGCGACGGCCGCTGGTCGACCATCGCCCAGTAGGGCTCCATGTCCAACTTGAGCAGGCGGCCGTCGGTGGCGCAGACGTACTGCGCCTGCGGATGCATCGCGCGGCGCAGGCGCGCCGTGTCGCTGTGGTAGAGACCATCGAAGTAATCGCCCAGGGCGGCGATGACGCGATCGTATTCGGCGTGGTGGTCCATGGCGGCGCGGTCGGTGTAGGCGCGAGGATTATCCGCCGCGCTGCGCAAGCGCCCAACGTGCATGGCTGCACCAGGCTGTCGCACCGGTGCAACGCTCGCCGCTGCGGCGGGGCCGCCCGCAGCCGCAGTGCGCCGACAGGAACCTGGCGGCGCGCGGCGCGCGATACGCCCGTGGAGAACGCGGGCTCGGAACATGGGCCAGGAACACAGCCCCGGCCCCCAGGCCGGACTCCAGCGAAGGCACTGCGCGCGCGCACTCGCGCCGCTGCGACAGGGCGCCGCGTGGAGCGGTTCAGCGCCGCCGCAGCGCGGCTTCGTCCGTGCGCTTCGCGCCGGCCCCGCTCACAATTTGAAACGGCCGCCGTCCACCCGCAGGATCTCGCCGGTCACGTAGTCGGCATCGCGCAGGTACTGCACCGCCTGGACCACGTCGGCGGCCGCGCCGATGCGGCCGAGCACGGTGCGCGCGGCGATGGCCTCTTCCTGCTCGGCGCGCTCGGCCGGATCGCGCACCGACGGCAACACCGTGCCCGGCGCCACCGCGTTGACCCGGGTCGGCGCCAGTTCGGCCGCCAGCGCGCGCACCATCGCCGCGCCGGCGGCGCGGCTGACCTGGTAGGCGGCATGGCCGGGAAAACCGCGGTCGAGGTAGGTGTCCAGCACCACCACCACCGAGCGCAATGGCCGGCGTTGCTGCAAGGCCACCACCAGTTCCCAGCCGGCCAGCAGGTTGACCTGCAAATGGCGCAGCAGGCGCTCGCGCTCTTCGGCCCGCGCCGGCGGCGCCAGCGCGTTCCAGTCGCGCCCGCGCTCGAACAGGGAGGCACTGAGCACTACATCGGTGATGTCCGACTCGGGCAGCCCGCCCAGCGGTTGGGCCATGTCCCAGGCCCAGGACTCCAGCGGCGCGGCGCCCGGGTACGGCGCCGGTTCGGCCTGCGCATCGCGGCGATGCGCCACCACCGCTTCGCCGCGCGCCAGGCAGGCCTCGGCGATGGCCCGGCCGATCCGCCGCGATGCGCCGGTGACCAGGACGGTCCGCTCGCTCATGACAATGCCTCCCTTGCTTGCGCGGGCGCCGCAGCGGCGCACTGGCCCAACCAACGCTGGATGAAGCCGGCGCCGGCCAGGGGATAGAAGCCGCTGGCGTTGGTCGCGGCCGCGAACCCGCGTTGTACGGCCAGCGCGTCCAACGCCTGCCGCAGCGGCGCCAGCGGCAACTGGTGCAGGCCATGGAACAGATAGGCGCGGCCCGGGTCGTAGCGCGGCTGCCAGTGCGGCGCGGCATCCAGGCGGCCGAGCAAATCGATGTCCAGCGGCACCGGCATCGCCCGGCGCGGATCGCGTTCGCGCCCGGCCTCGGCTTCCAGGCGCTTGAACGCGGCTTCCAGTTGCGCCGCCGACAGCGCCGCCCCGCAGTCCAGGGCGAGGATGAGGTTGATCGTCGCGCCGCCGCGGTATGCGCGGTGACGATCCCCGTACAGGTCCGAGCAGGCGCGCAAGACCGGCGCCTGGCCCGGCGGCCAGCGCTCGGGCGAGAGCAGGGCCGCGGCGGCGTCGAGGACGCACTCCACCCGTGCGCCGTCGCTGGCGCCCAGGCAGATCAGCGCGGTCCAGCTCATGCCCGCGGCGCTCGGCGGCGGGCGCAGGCGGGGCGGTTGCGGCGGCAGGCGTTCACGGTCGTTCCTTGCGGTGCGCATCGACCGGCCGCGACCCGCGCGCCGGCGTCTTGCAATGCCGGCATTCTAGCCGGCGACGCAGCCAGGCTCCGTGCGTCCGGCCCCGTCGCTCCGCGCTGCCCGCTCAAGCCACCGGATAGGGCATGTCCTCGAAGCGCTCGGCGTGGTAGCCCTTGGCCCCGACCTCGCGCGCCAGCGGGCTGCGGAAATCCTCGCCGCGGCGCAGGCAGTCCAGCACATGGCCGAAGTCGTAGCGCGGCTGCCAGCGCAGGTCGCGGCGGGCGGCGGCATTGTCGTAGACCCGGTCCAGGCGCGGGAACAGGCTCCAGCCGCGGGCCGCGTAGAGTGCGCGGCATTGCGGGTACAAACGCTCGATCACCGCCGCCGCGTCCAGGCTCAGCGCGGCGAGCTGATCGCGCGCGAACGGCGTGGTGGCCGAGACGATGTAGCGGCCGAAGCCCAGCGCCGGCGCGCGCTCCAGCGCGCACAGATGGGCCTCGACCACGTCCTCCAGGTCGGCGCGGCGATACAGCAGTTCGTTGGCCTGGGCGTTGTCGGCGCTGTAGGCCGAACGCACCGCGGCATCGTCGTCGTCTTCGGGGAAGAAGCGCGAGGTACGCAGCACCAGCACCGGCAGGCGGTGTTTGCGCTGGAACAGCTCGCACAGGCCTTCGGCGGCGATCTTGGTGGTGCCGTAGATGTTCTTCGGCACCGGCACGACCTCCTCGTCGATCCACGCCGCCGGCGCGCCCGGCGGCGGCGACAGGGCCGCGCCGAAGGCGCTGGTGGTGCTGGTGAACACGAACGACTGGACCCGCTCGGCCAGCGCCGCCTGCAGCAAATGGAGAGTGCCGGCGACATTGGTCTGCACGAACCGGTCGTAGCCGTGGGTGGCCACGTGCGGCTTGTGCAGGGTCGCCGCGTGGATCACGCCCTGCACCCCCGCCATGGCTTCGGCGACGAACTCCGGATCGGCGATGGAACCGACCCGGTCGGTGAACGGCGAAGGCTTGATGTCCAGGCCGCGCGCCGGCCGGCCCAGGGCGCGCAGGCGCCGCATCAAGCCTTCGCCGAGATGGCCGGCGCTGCCGGTGACCAGAAGCGTCATGTAGGTACTCGCTGCATGGGCGGCGGCCGCGGACCGATGGTCCGCGGCGCGCGCCGGAAAGGTGCGGCGAGGTTAGCAAGCGGCGCGGGGGCGCCGCCATGGACACTCGTCATGCCCGCACGCAATTCCTGGCCGCTCGGCCGGCGCGTACTGCATTGCGGGCGCGCACGCGGCGCTGTGCGGCGCCGCTCACTCCGGGCTCAGCGCCAATGCCGCCACATCGCTGGCCAGGATCGACCAGCCTGCCGTCAACCCGCCCTCTTTCACATACACCCGGTTGTCGGTCTTCTCGATCGCCACCCGCGAGTCGGACACAGCGAACATGCGCAAGTCCCCGCTCTGCGCCACCCAGCCGGCAGTCAGGGCGCCTTCCTTGACATAGAGCACCCCATCGGTTTTCCACGCGGCCACTCGGTTGCGCGAAAGCGACATGGCCTGGATGTCCGCGGTCTGCACCGCCCAGGCGGCATCGAGTCCTCCCTCCTTGACGTAGAAGAACCCATCGGTCTTGATCACGCCGATTCGGTTCCCGGCCAGGGCGATCGCGCGCGCATCGCCAGTCTGCAGGCTCCACTGCGCACTGAGCCCTCCCTTCTTCACATGGAAGCTGCCGTCGCGCTTGAGTATGCCGATACGGTCGCCGCTCAGGGCCAGCGCCAATACATCGCCGCTCTGCACCGTCCAGCCAGCGGTCAACTCGCCTTGCTTGACGTAGGCAAAGCCATCGGTCTTGACGATGCCCACTCGATCGGCGGTCAAGGCGAAATCCTGGACATCGCCGGTCTGCGCCGTCCATTGGGCGGCGCCGTTCTCGCGTACGTGCAACCAGCCGTCGGCGGTCAGCACCCCTACGCGCCCGGCTGCGGCGCGCACCTGCTTGATGTTGGGGAAAGGCAACGACTGCTGCGGGCCGCCCAGTGCGCCCTCCAGCAACCGCCCCTGGCCGCTGTCGGTGGCCCAGGCCACGCTGGGCGCCCAGTCGATGGCCACCGACAGGCGCTTGACCATGGGGCGGGAGGAGACGTGCGCCTGCCCGTCGTACAACTGCGTACAGACCACGGCGAAGTCGCCGGGATCGACTTGGTTGAAGTCGGACAGGTCCGCCGAAACCAGGCGCGGATAGGTGCAGTGCAAAAACTCGTTCGGCACCCTCAGCGGCGGCCCCCAGTTCACCAGATCGGCCGATGCGCGCAAGTGGGTCTGCTGCAGACTGTCGTAGGACAAGCCAAGATAAACGGGCGTACCGGCCGCGCGCACCACGCTGAACTGGTCCAGCCAAGTCTGCGTGCACGGCAGGTTGTCGCAAGACGGCGAAGCCGGGAACACTGCATCGCTGCGGCCGCCGGGCTGCTTGAGGAAGGAACGGTCGGCGGAAGAAAAGCCCGGTGGCAGCGACGCCTGCTCGAAACGGCCGTCGAAGTACGTCTTCCATTGCCCCGGCCCCCAATTCCCCACCGGTGCGCGCGCCACTTTCAGGCCTTTCTCCCGGCCCGCGATGCCAGTGCCGGGGTCCTGGGTCTCCACGTAGAACACGTAGTAGTGGTCGCCGGCGCGCAGGCTCAGCGGGTGGCGCACGCCCTGGCCCAACCATTCGTCCTGGGCCGACAGATACCCCATCGACGGCCACAGGATCGGCCCTCGATCGCGGTCGAGCAACCCATCGCTGGCGTTGTCGCCGACCGGAACGGAGGAAACACCGACGAACCCTGCATAAACGGAGTCGTCTTCATACGAGGGCCAGGGATAGTTCGCCCAAGGAACGAGCGAGTTCTTGGAACGGCACTGCCGCTGCGCGGCCGGGTCGCAGAAGCTCCCGTTCTTGTTCTCGCCATGGATGAAGGCCAGCACGCATTGTCCCGGCGAGTCGGGGCAGGCGGCGGTCTGCGTGCTGTAGACGCCATAATAGGTGCGCCGCCACAGCGCAGTGGAGGCCGGCTCGGCGCACATGCTGTTCTGCGGCACCACCGGACAGGCATAGTCGCGCATCGCATCGGAAATGGTTTGCCTGCGCACGCTGGACGGATCGACCGAGGTCGCCTGCGCGTCCAGGGTGTGAGTGCTGCCGGTGCTGACGAAATAGCGGCGTCCGGCCGGCAAGTCCAGCGAGAACGGCGGCAGCTCCACTTGCAATCCCAGACTGCCCCAGGCGAATCCCGGCGGGAACACCGGGTGCGGCTGCAACGGCGACGGCGGCGAGAGAAACCTGACCCGGTACTCGGCCGAAGCGCTTCCGGCCGCCAGGATGGCCCCCGCGAACAGGACCGCGGCGATGAAGACACGTGAACGCATGAGGTTTCCCCTGGTAGGCAGGCAGACAGGATGGACGGCCGGGGTATCACCGAACGATACGCACGACGCGGCGCGCAGCGGCCGCCGCCGGACGCCAGCCTGCTTCCCACCGCCCAGCCGTGGCGTTGTCATGGACCCGCGGCCGCGCGCGCTTGCTTCCTCACTGGGAACAGCCGGGACGAAGACGAGGGAGCGCATTCGACTTTCGTCGCTTGCGCCGAGAACGCACGATGGGAAGTGGGCGCAACCCACCGGGGCTGCATCGCACCGTGCGCGCAGGGCGATGGCTGGCCGACGGCTTCGGAAAGCGGCGAACCGGCCCAGTCGCGGCGGATGCCTGTACGCGCGCAGTCGCGAGCGGCATGCCAGAGCGCGCCGAAACATCCGCGGCGGCGGCATCGCCGCCAGCGCGCCCTAGCGGACGCCCGGGCCCACATCGTCCAGTATCGGCACCACAGCCAGGGTCAGCAGCAGGCCGGCCAGCGGGATCGTCGCTGCCGTGCCGAAACCCTGGAAGCCCAGCGCGCCGATCACCCCGCCGCCGAAGAACGCGCCCACCAGCAGCCCCAGCGTGGCCAGCTTGGCCGGATCAGCGCGCACCCGGCCGCCGCCGAGTTCGCCGTGGCGGTTCCAATAGAACAACTTGCCGACCTCGATGCCCAGGTCGGTGATCATGCCGGTGACGTGAGTGGTGCGGATTTCCGCGCGCGAGAGCTTGGTGATCATCGCGTTCTGCAGACCCATGGTGAAGCACAGCACCATCACCGTGACCGATACGAACAGCAGCGGCTGCGCCTGCAGGTCGCGGCCGAGCAGGCCGAAGGCCAGCAGCAGCGCCGCCTCGGCCATCAGCGGCAGGGCGTATTCGCTGTGCAGCCGTCGCCGCCGGCCCCAGTTGATCAGCACCGCCGAACAGGCCGCGCCGAGCACGAAGGCCAGCACCGCGCCGATCCCGTCCGCGACCAGGCCGAACTGGCCCAGCGCCAGGTGGTCGGCGATGCCGGAAACGATCCCGGTCATGTGCGAGGTGTACTGCGCCACCGCCATGAAGCCGCCGGCGTTGACCGCGCCGGCGACGAAGGCCAGGTACAGGGCGAGCTGGCGGTCCGCGCCAGGGGCGCGTTCGCGGCCGGAGAGCTTGCGCAGATAGTGGATCGGCATGGCGGGGGCCTCGCCGTTCCGGGCGAGCGCGGTGCGGAGGCGGAAGCAGGATTGTACGGCCGCGCGCGAACGCCGCGGGTCAGTCCGCCGCGGACGCCTGGCGTTGTTCGCGCAGCCACTGCCGCGGCGACAGCCCGCGGCGCTGGCGGAACACCCGCGACAGCGCAGCGTGGCCCGAGTAGCCCAGCGCATCGGCCACCCAGCCCAGCGGCCGGCCCTGGCGCAGCAAGACGCAGGCCCGCTCCAGCCGCCACTGGATCACGTACTCGGCCGGGGTCAGCCCGAGCACCTGGCGGAATCGCGCGGAGAACGCGCTGCGCGACATCCCGGCCAGGCGGGCCAGCGCCGCCACACTCCAGTCCTCGCCCGGGCGCTCGTGCACCGCGGTCAACGCGCGCGCCAGCCGCGCGTCGCCCAGGCCGGCCACCAGCCCCTCCGACACCCGCCCCCGGTCGAGCAGCCAGCGCAACAACTGCAGCACCAGCACCTCGAACAGCCGGTCGGCCAGCAGCCGGCTGCCGCAGCGCAGTTGCGCGGTTTCCCGGAACAGCAGCTCCAGCACCGGCGCCAGCTCCGGCGCCTGTTCCAGCGGCACCAGCACCAGCGGCGGCAAGGCGCGCGCGATCGGATGGGCATCGCCGCCGGCGAATTCGACCGTGGCGCAGGTGAAGTCCGAACCTTCGCGCGGGGTCTGGCGGAAGCGGTGTTCGAGCGCGCGCGGGTAGAACAGCAGGGTCGGCCGGTCCAGGCTCAGCCGCATCGGCGCGCCGCTGCCGCGGGCATGGCCGAGCTGCAAGGCGCCGCGCCGCAGCACGTGGACGAACGCGCGCCCAGGCTGGGCCGGAAAGCGTTGCGTGCCGCACAGCGGGCCGTGGTGGAACAAGCCGGCGCGCACGGGGAATTGCTCCAGCACGGCGGACAGGCGGTCGATGGAAGCGCTCTGGCTCATACGATCGGTTACATATCCTGGCCCATAGGATACCAAGGCGACGGCGCCTGCCCGGACAGTGGGGTTCCCCTTCCTGCCGCCCCCGCTCCGCTCATGCCCCTCGCCTCCCCGGCCCACGCGCCGCTGGTTCCGGAACTGGACACCGTCGCCTGGCTCAACACCGACCGCTCGCTGCGCCTGGGCGATCTGCGCGGTCGTCCGATCCTGCTGCATGCCTTCCAGATGCTGTGCCCGGCCTGCGTATCGCACGGCCTGCCGCAAGCCAGCGCCGCGCACGAGCGCTTCGCCCGGCACGGCCTGTCGGTGCTCGGCCTGCACACGGTGTTCGAGCATCACGCGGCGATGGCGGCGCCGGCGCTGCGCGCTTTCCTCCACGAGTACCGCCTGCGCTTCCCCATCGGCATCGACCGCACGCTGGCCGACGGCCCGGTGCCGGCGAGCATGCGCGCGCTGCGCTTGCAGGGCACGCCGAGCCTGCTGCTGATCGACGCGGCCGGCCGCATCCGCATGCAGCGTTTCGGCCTGGTGGACGATCTGGAACTGGGCGCGGCGATCGGCCGGCTGCTGTGGGAGGCCGAGAACCCGCCGCCGGTCCCGGCTTGGCCGGAGGCTGCGACGGCCGGCACCGGCGAGGCCTGCTCCGCCAACGGTTGCCCGGTGCCCGGCGCTGGGCGGG
>CBIFVU010000107.1:0-12104 GCA_966185905.1 uncultured Lysobacter sp. | reverse complement strand
ACCACCGCCCAACCACCGCCCAACCACCGCCCAACCACCGCCCAACCACCGCCACCGGCCTTTGCCGAAGCGGTCCGCTCGCCCGGCCCGGCCGACAGGGCCCCGGCTTGTGCCGCCGGTGCTGCCCATTGATCACACCCCGAGGTAGATTAGGCAGGCCGACCTATCGATCAGGCCGGCCGTAAACTGCAGTTGCCACCAGGGGATGCGATCCCGTGTCGGGACCGCGGCAAGAGCGCAGGCGCAGTCCGATCCAACCCTGGGCCCAGCCCCGGGCCTGCGCTCCGCGCTTTGATGTCGAGGCCGGCCCGGCTCGCTCCCCGCATGGCGACGCCCGATCCAACCACCGGGGACACCGGCCATGCGCAATATCTCGATCCGCCAGCGGATCATCCTGAGCTTCGCGGTCATCATCGCGGTGATGGTGTTGATGGGCGGGCTGGCGCTGCAGCGCCTGAACCGCATCCAGGCCGAGGAGAGCAACCTGCGCCGGGATTCGATCCCCGGGCTGTACACCTCCGGCCAGATCGAGACTGAGTGGCACGCCTACTACAGCTCGCTGCACGGGCTGGGCGCGGCCGAGGCCACCGACCGCGCCCAGGCGGTGGAGCGGGTGCGGCTGCGCCGGGAGTCCTTCGAGCGGGCGATGAAGCGCTACGAGGCCACCATCACCGCCGCCGACGACCGGCGCAGCTTCCAGACCTTGGAGGCGCTGAACGCGGCGGTGTTCGCCATGCAGCCGGAGGCGATCAAGGCCGGCGAGGCCGGCGACAGTGCCTTGCAGCAGATCCTGCGCAACCGGGTGGACCCGACCTTCTCCAAATCGGCCGCGCTGTTGGCCGAGATGATCCAGTACAACTACCGGCGCGCCAGCGAATCGGGCACGCGCATCGACGATGCCGTGGTCGCCGCCAAGGCCAGCATCGGCCTGACCTTCGCCGGCGCGGTGGCGCTGGCGGTGTTGGCCGGCTTCCTGCTCTGGCGCGCCATCACCGCGCCGCTGGACCGCCTGGCGCGCGCCGCCGACACCATGGCCAAGGGCGATTTCAGCCAGCGCCTGTCCCTGTCGCGGCAGGACGAGTTCGGCGTGGTCGCGCAGGGCTACGACCGCATGAGCACCGAGCTGTCGGGCTTGGTCGGGCAGGTGCAGACCTCAGGCATCCAGGTCAATTCCTCGATCAACGAGATCACCGCGACCCTGCGCGAACAGCAGGCCACCGCCGCCCAGATCGCCGCGACCACCACCGAGATCGGCGCGACCTCGCGCGAGATCGCCGCCACGTCCAAGGAACTGGCGCGGGCGATGGGCGAGGTCGCCACCAGCGCCGAGCAGACCGGTCAGTTGGCCGGCAACGGCCAGGACGGGGTGGCGCAGATGGAGGAAACCATGGGCCGGATGATCGACGCCACGGCCGCCATCAGTGGCAAGCTGGCGGTGCTGGCGGAGAAGGCCAGCAACATCAGCCAGGTGGTCACCACCATCACCAAGGTCGCCGACCAGACCAACCTGCTCTCGCTCAACGCCGCCATCGAGGCCGAGAAGGCCGGCGAGTACGGCCGCGGCTTCTCGGTGGTGGCGGTGGAGATCCGCCGCCTGGCCGACCAGACCGCGGTGGCGACCCTGGACATCGAGCAGATGGTGCGCGAGATCCAGTCGGCGGTCTCGGCCGGCGTGATGGGCATGGACAAGTTCTCCGAGGAAGTGCGCCGCGGCACCAGCGATGTGCAGCAGGTCGGCGGCCAGTTGTCCAAGGTGATCGAGCACGTGCAGGCGATGGTGCCGCGCTTTGAGACCGTCAACGAGGGCGTGCAGGCCCAGGCCGCGGGCGCCGAGCAGATCAACCTGGCCCTGGTCCAGCTCAGCGAGGCCGCGCAGCAGACCGTCGATGCGCTCAAGCAATCCAACCAGGCCATCGACGAATTGCACCAGGTCAGCGCCGGCCTGCGCGACGGCGTGTCCAAGTTCAAGCTGCTGGGCTGAGCCGGCCCAGCCGGCGGCCGTCCGCGACTTTCGCCCGGGAGAAGGCTTCGGTGCTGTTCCTCGTCTTCCACCTCGACCAGGATCGTTATGCGATCGACGCGGCCCAGGTCGTGTCGGTGCTGCCGCGGGTGCGGGCCAAGGCCGTGCCGCAGGCGCCGGAGGCCGTGGCGGGGGTGTTCGATTATCGCGGCGAGCTGGTGCCGCTGATCGATCTGTGCCGGCTGGCGCTGGGCCGTGCGGCGCGGCCGCTGCTGAGCACGCGGGTGATGGTGGTGCGCTACCCCGACAGCGAGGGCCGTCCGCGCAAGCTCGGCCTGCTGGCCGAGCAGGTGCTGGAAACCGTGCGCCTGGAGCAGGCCGATTTCGCTCCCGCCGGGGTAGACCCGGCGCAAGGCCCTTACCTGGGCCCGGTGGCCCGCGATGCGCAGGGGCTGTTGCAGCGCGTGCATGTCGAACATCTCTTGCCCGAGGCGGTGCGCGCGCTGTTGTTCCAGCGCGCGGCCGGCCAGGCATGACCCCGGCCGGTTTCCAGCAATGGCTCAAGGACCGCATGGGCCTGGACGCCAGCACCATCGGCCCGACTGTGGTCGAGCGCGCGGTGCGCCGGCGCATGGACGCCTGCGCTCGCGCCGACTTGGGCGACTACTGGCAATGGCTGCGCCAATCGCCGCTGGAACAGCAGGAACTGATCGAAGCGGTGGTGGTGCCGGAGACGTGGTTCTTCCGCGATGCGCAGGCCTTCCAGGCCCTGGCCCGGGAGTACGACCCGTTGTGGGCGGCGACCCATGCCGATGAGCGCCTGCGCCTGCTGAGCCTGCCGTGCTCGACCGGCGAGGAACCCTACACCATGGTGATGGCGCTGCTGGAGGCCGGCTTCCCGATCGAGCGCGCCGAGGTGGACGCCTTCGACATCAGCGAGCGCGCCCTGGCCAAGGCGCGCCACGGCGTGTACGGCGCCAACTCCTTCCGCGGCCGCGACCTGGCGTTTCGCGACCGACATTTCCAGGCCGTGCCAGGCGGCTGGCAAGTGGCGCGCGCGGTGCGCTCGCAGGTGCAGTTCGCCCAAGGCAATGTGCTCGATCTCGGCTTTCTGCCGGGACAGGCGCGCTATGACGCGATCTTCTGCCGCAACCTGCTGATCTATTTCGACGCGCCCACGCAACTGCGCACGGTGGAGGTGCTGCGGCGCCTGCTGCGGCCGCAGGGGCTGCTGTTCGTCGGCCCTTCCGAAGCCAGCCTGCTGCTGTCGCTGGACTTCGTTTCGGCCCAGTTCCCGATGGCCTTCGCCTTCCGCAAAGCGCAACCGCAGGCAGCCGAAGCGGCGCCGTCGTGGCGGGCGCCGGCGCCGCTGGGTTCCTTGAACCCGGCTCCTGCGCGCAGCCCGGCGCCCGCGCGCGCGTCCGCACCGCGGTCTCGCCGGACCGGTGCAATGGCGCCGCTCGCCTCGTCTGCGCCGGCCTTCAAATCGGTCTCGACTCCGGCTCCGGCTCCGGCTGCGGCCCGAAGCCCGGCCCCAGCCGCGGCCGCGACCAGCGCCGCCGATGCCTCGCTGCTCGACCAAGCCCAGCGCCTGGCCGACAGCGGCCGTTTCGCTGAGGCCGCCGCCGCCTGCCAGGCGCATTTGCAAGCGCAAGGCCCCTCGGCGCGCGCGCTGTACCTGTCCGGGCTGATCCACGGCGCGATGGGGCGCGAGCGCCAGGCCGAAGACCAGTTCCGCAAGGCGTTGTACCTGGAACCCTGCCACGAGGAGGCGCTGGTGCATTTGGCCCTGTTGCTGGAAACCCGCGGCGACGCCGCGGGCGGACGCGTGCTGCGGTTGCGCGCGCAGCGCTGCCGCGACGGCGCCGGCGGGGCCGCGCGATGAGCGCCGGCGTGCGCGCGCGCGGCGCGACCGGCTCGGTGGCGCGCTTGCTGGGGCGCGAAACCGGCGACGGCGAACTCGACCTGGCCACCGCCCACGTTGCCGCCCGCGCCGAAGACGCCAGCGGCCTCAGCCAGACCCTGTTCGTGTTCCGCCTGGGCGGCGAATGGCTGGGCCTGCCGGCCGCCATTGCCGACGAGGTGATCGAGCCGCGTCCGGTGCACAGCCTGCCGCATCGCCGCGAAGGCCTGGTGCGCGGCCTGGTCAATGTACGCGGCCAGTTGACCGTGTGCGTCTCGCTGGAGGCCTTGCTGCAACTGGCCGCCTCCAGCGGTGGCAGCGAGCGGGCAGGGCGGCAATTGCTCAGTCGGCGTCTGGTGGTGCTGGCCGCGTCCGGCCAACGCCTGGCCTTCGAGGCCGATGAGGTGCACGGCTCGCACCGCTACGATCCGGCCAGCGTCGGCGAAGTCCCGGCCACCGTAGCCTTGTCGGGCTCGCCCTTCAGCGCCGGTGTGCTGGCGATGGGACAACGCAGCGTGGGTCTGCTCGATGCCGGCCTGGTGATCGGCGCAATCAACCGGCGGTTGGGATGAGTACGGGCGACTTCCAGGATTATTCGCTGCACGACCTGTTCCGGGTCGAGGTCGAAGGCCAGGCGCAGGTGCTGACCGAAGGCCTGCTGGTGTTGGAAAGCCAGCCCGGCGCGGCGGCCGAGCTGGAGTCGTGCATGCGCGCGGCGCACTCGATCAAGGGCGCCGCGCGCATCCTCGGCCTGTCGGCGGCGGTGGCCATCGCCCATGTCATGGAGGATTGCCTGGTCGCCGCGCAGGAGCGCCGTTTGCGGCTGGACCACGGCATCGTCGATGCCTTGTTCCGCGGCGTGGACCTGCTCAGCCGCATCGCGACCACGCCGCCGGACCAGGCCGAGCCATGGATGCGCGACGATGCGCCCGAGGCGCGCGCCTATATCGCCTTGTTGGCCCAAGCCTTGGCCGGCGACGCGCCGGCGCCCGCAGACTCGGCGGGGCCGGCCGCTTCCGCTTCCGCGCCGGACGCTGCGCGGACCGATGGCGGGCGCGCTGTCGAGCCGTCCATTGCGTCGCCCATCGCGCCCGACGCCGCGCCCGGCACCGCGCCCGAGCCGGGCGCGCTCGCCGCCACCGGCGCCGAGCGTGCCGACCGCCTGGCCGACAGCGACGAGGAGCGGGTGCTGCGGATCACCGCGCGCAGCCTCAACCGCCTGCTCGGGCTGGCCGGCGAATCGCTGGTCGCCTCGCGCTGGCTCGACCCCTATATCCGCTCGCTGGGCCGGCTCAAGCGCCTGCACCACGACGGCGCCACCGCCCTGGACAAACTCGCCGACGTGGCCGGCATCGCCCGCGACCCGCGCGCCACCGCGCTGCTGATGGAGGCGCGCTCGCTGCTGGCCGAATCCCAGCGCCTGCTGGCCGAGCGCGTGGCGCAACTGGACCTGTTCGAGCGCCGCACCGCCAGCGTGGCCCACCGCCTCTACGATGAAGCCCTGTCCAGCCACATGCGGCCCTTCGCCGACGGCACCCAGGGCTTCAAGCGCATGGTCCGCGACTTGGCGCGCGAGTTGGGCAAGCAGGCGCGGCTGGAACTGGTCGGCGCCAAGACCCCGGTGGATCGCGACGTGCTCTCGCGCCTGGAAGCGCCGTTGAACCACTTGTTGCGCAACGCCGTGGACCACGGCATCGAGACCGAGGCCGAGCGCGCCGCTGCGGGCAAGCCTGTGGCCGGCAGCGTGCGCCTGGAAGCGCACCATGTGTCCGGCCTGCTGGAGATCACCGTCGAAGACGACGGCCGCGGCATCGACCTGGAACGCATTCGCTCGGTGGTGCTGGCGCGGCGGCTGGCCGATGCCGAGACCGCCGCGCGCCTGAGCGATGCGGAGTTGCTGGAATTCCTGTTCCTGCCCGGCTTCACCCTGCGCGAAGTGGTCACCGAGATTTCCGGGCGCGGGGTCGGCCTGGACGCGGTCCAGAACATGGTCAAGCAACTGCGCGGCAGCGTGCGCCTGTCGCAGCGGCCCGAAGGCGGCACCCGCTTCCAGTTGCAACTGCCCCTGACCACCTCGGTGCTGCGCGGCCTGGTGGTGGACATCGGCGGGGAGGCCTACGCCTTCCCGCTCACCCAGGTCGCCTGCACGGCGATGGTCCAGCGCCAGGACGTGCAATTGCTGGAAGGGCGCCAGCATTTCCAGCTCGGCCAGCGCCGCATCGGCCTGGTCTCGGCGACCCAGGTGCTGGGCGGCGCCGAGGCCGCGGCTTCGCCGGAGCAGTTGCACGTGGTGGTGCTCGGCACTCCCGGCGGCGGCCACGAATACGGTCTGGCGGTGGAGCGCTTCGGCGGCGTCAGCGAACTGGTGGTGCAGCCGCTGCCCGGCCAGTTGGGCAAGATCAAGGACATCAGCGCCGGCGCCTTGCTCGACGACGGCTCGCCGGTGCTGATCGTGGACGTGGACGATCTGCTGCGCTCGATCGAGCGCCTGGTCTCCACCGGCCGACTGGCCCAGTTGCGTTACCAGGACCAGGCCCAGGCCAGCGCGCGCAAGCGCGTGCTGGTGGTGGACGACTCGCTGACCGTGCGCGAGCTGGAGCGCAAGCTGATCGAGAGCGGCGGCTACCAGGTCGAGGTCGCGGTGGACGGCATGGACGGCTGGAATGCCGTGCGCGCCGGCCATTTCGACTTGGTGGTGACCGACATCGACATGCCGCGCATGGACGGCATCGAACTGGTCGGCCTGATCAAGAAGGACGCGCGCCTGCGCGCCACGCCGGTCATGATCGTCTCCTACAAGGATCGCGAAGAAGACCGCCAGCGCGGCCTGGAAGCCGGCGCCGATTTCTATCTCACCAAGGGCGGGTTCCATGAAGAAGCGTTGTTGCAGGCGGTGGTGGACTTGATCGGCGAGGCGGCGGCATGAGGATCGCCATCGTCAACGACCTGGCGCTGGCGGTGGAGGCGTTGCGGCGGGCGGTCGGCCTGCGCGGCCAGCACCAGGTGGCCTGGACCGCGGCCAGCGGCGAGGAAGCGGTCGAGCGCTGCGCCCAGGAGGTGCCCGACCTGATCCTGATGGACTTGCTGATGCCCGGCATCGGCGGGGTCGAGGCCACGCGCCGGATCATGGCCGCCAGCCCGTGCCCGATCCTGATCGTCACCGCCAGCGTGGGCGCCAACGCCCCGCTGGTGTTCGAGGCCATGGGCTATGGGGCGATGGACGCCACCGACGTGCCCACCCTCGGCCAGGACGAGCGCGCCGGCGCGCAGGAACTGCTGGCCAAGATCGACCTGATCGCGCGCTTGATCGGCGACACCCCGGCCCAGCGCGCCGCCCCGGTCCCGGCCCGGCGCGCCAACCCGCGCCGGGTGGTCGCCATCGGCGCCTCCGCCGGCGGCCCGGCGGCGCTGGCCGAACTGCTGGGGGGCTTGCCGGCGGCCTTTCCGGCCGGCATCGTCATCGTCCAGCACATCGACGAGAAATTCGCGGTGAGCATGGCCGAATGGCTGAACCGTTTCTCCCGCAACCCGGTGCGCCTGGCGGTGCCGGGCGACCGTCCCTGCGCCGGCCAGGTGCTGCTGGCCGGCACCAACGAGCACCTGGTGATGGAGTCCGGCGGCAGCCTGGCCTACGCGCGCGAACCGGTGGACCAGCCTTACCGGCCGTCGGTGGACGTGTTCTTCGACAGCCTCAACGCGGCCTGGTCGGGCGAGATCGTCGGCGTGCTGCTCACCGGCATGGGCCGCGACGGCGCCAAAGGCCTTGAAGCCCTGCGCCTGCGCGGCCATTACACCATCGCCCAGGACCAGGCCAGCAGCGCTGTATACGGCATGCCCAAGGCCGCCGCCGAGCGCGGCGCGGCCGTGGACATCCTTCCCTTGGACCGCATCGCCAGCAAGCTGCGGTCGCTTTTCGTCGATACCAGGAAACCCTCCCCATGACCGTGCCCCCGTCGAATCCGTCCCTGGGCCTGCCGGGCGAGCGGCGCTTCGTCGTCCTGCTCGTGGACGACCAGCCCTTCATCGGCGAAGCCGTGCGGCGCGCCATCGCCAAGGAACACGACATCGACTTCCACTACTGCGGCTCGGCGCACGAGGCGGTGGCGATGGCCGAGGCGCTCAAGCCGACGGTGATCATGCAGGACCTGGTGATGCCGGAAGTCGACGGCATGACCCTGGTCCACCTCTACCGCGTGCACCCGACCCTGCGCGCGGTGCCCATCGTGGTGCTCTCCAGCAAGGAAGACGCGGCGATCAAGAGCCAGGCCTTCGCCACCGGCGCGGCCGACTACCTGGTCAAGCTGCCCGATCCGATCGAGCTGATCGCGCGCATCCGCCACCACTCGCGCGCCTACCTCAACCAGGTCGAGCGCGACATGGCCTACCAGGCCCTGCGCGAGAGCCAGAAGAAGCTGCTGGAAATGAACGAGATGCTGCGCCGGCTGAGCGACGTGGACGGCCTGACCGGGCTCAACAACCGGCGCTACCTGGACAGCTACCTGGAACAGGAATGGCGCCGGGCCGCGCGCGAGCGCCGCGATTTCTCGATCCTGATGATCGATATCGACAACTTCAAGGTCTACAACGACCTCTACGGCCACCTGGCCGGCGACGAAGCGCTCAAAGCGGTGGCC
Source organism: uncultured Lysobacter sp. (assembly GCA_966185905.1). Classification (GTDB taxonomy): domain Bacteria; phylum Pseudomonadota; class Gammaproteobacteria; order Xanthomonadales; family Xanthomonadaceae; genus Lysobacter. The sequence continues at coordinate 3,607 of CBIFVU010000107.1, read as the reverse complement.
ACCGAGATCCAGCATTGCGCCCAGCGTCCGGCCGACATCGCCGCGCGCTACGGCGGCGAGGAGTTCTCGCTGATCCTGCCCTCGACCCCGATCGACGGCGCCGCGCGCGTGGCCGAGCAGATCTGCTCGCGCGTGTTCGACCTGGGCATCCCCAACCGCGGCGCGGCGGTGGAGCGCATCACCGTCAGCGTCGGCGGCGCGACCTGCTCGCTCAACCACGTCGATTCCTACGAATCCCTGCTCAAGGCCGCCGACCTGGCGCTGTACGACGCCAAGCGCTCGGGCAAGAACCAGGCCGTGCTGCGCGAGTTGGCCTGAGGCCTGGCGCGGCCGGGGCGCTGGCACGACGGGTCCGCCGGCGTGGTGCGCGCCAGGCGGTGGCGCGGCCCTCCCACGGCCGAGCGCTGGCGCGGCCGGCCTGCCGCGGCTGCACACGCAGCCGCGGCGCGGGCGCCGGGCGGGCGAGGGCGCTCGCGCCGGCCGCCATGGCCGCATCGCCACGTCCGGATTGCCATGCTGCGCACGGCAAAATACCGCTTGCAGGCTATGATGGCGTTCTCGTCGCCGCCGGCGCGCGGCGCTTATCGGAGCGCAGGAGGGGGTTGCATGGTCGAACGCATGAGCGGTTTCCAGGTCAGGAGTTGGGCCGATCCACAAGTCAGCGTGGAGGGCGTGCGCTGGCGCGGCGCCTGGGAGATCCTCGACGGCGATCCGGCGGCTCCGGGCGTGCGCGTGCTCGCCTATGGCGCCGGCCAGACCTGGTTCTCCAGCGAGCCGCCGGCGGTGGAAGACGCCAAGCGCCACGCCGCCGCGGTGGCCGCGCGCATCGCGCCCAAGCAGGACGAGGACGACGACTGATCCGGCCGCGTATCGGCCGCGTATCGGGCGCTGAACCGGCCCTGCGCCGCGGCCGCTGCACCGCCACCGTCGCTGCCGCCCTCGCTGCGATGGGAACGGGTTCGGTCGAATCGAGCACGGTCCTGCCAGATGCGATCCGGCCCGGTGCGGTCAGATCGGGCGCGGCCTGGCCCGGACTGGCCCGGCCCGGGCCTGGCTCGAGTCCGCAGGCTTCGGTAGAGCCCGACTCGGCCCAGCGTGGTTCGATCCCATCTGGCTCGGCCGAGCGCGACCAGGCCGCGCGGAGCGTGGCCAAGCTCCGTGTGCTTGGGGCAGCCGCCCTCGTGCCCGCCAGGGCCGTGTCCCATCCGCCGCGTCCGCCCCGGCCCGATGGGCTTCAGCCGGGGCTGCGCGCAGCGGTGCTAGAGTGCGGTTCGGTCCCAGGGAGCCTCATCATGGCCGACTCCATCCCGCCGCCCGACGCACGTTCCGCCCCCGCCGCGGCTGCACCGGCCAAGCCCGGTTCCGCCGCAGCCGGCGCGTCCCCGGCGCCGCGCACCGAGGAGATCGCTGCCGAGCAGGCTGCCTTGCTGCGCGCCTTGTCCCGCGTCTATGCCGATGCCTGCCAATGCCGCCAGCGCCGCGCCGAGGCGGGGCCGGGCGGCGCCCGCGAGGCTTCGCGCGAGGGCGAGCGCGGCTGACCGCTTCGCCAGTGCGTCGCGCGGCTGCGCCCGCCGTCAGGCGGGGCAGGCTAGCGCGCGCTTGCCTCTGCCGCAGCCGCGCCGCAAGCGCGCTCGGCGCGCTCCCAGGCTGCGCCGGCCTGAGCGGCTGTGCACTGACCCAAGCAGGGGCTGGCGTCAAGGCTGACCTCGACGGCGCCACTGCCTACAATGCGCGCCCCCCAAGCCGCACCGCCCCGCCATGGACATCCTCGTCGACGAAGAACTCAAGGCCTACATCGATCCTTTGACCGCCGAGGAATACCAAGCGCTGGAACAGAGCATCCTCGCCGAAGGCTGCCGCGACGCGCTGGTGATGTGGGGCGATGTGCTGGTGGACGGGCACAACCGCTACGGCATCTGCCGCAAGCACGGCCTGCCGTTCCAGACCGTGCAGAACCCGCGCTTGCGTTCGATGCAGGACGTGCATCTGTGGATGATCGACCAGCATCTGGGCCGGCGCAGCGTTTCGGATTTCCAGCGCGGCGTGCTGGCGCTGCGCAAGCGCGAGATCCTGGAGGAGCGCCGCGCCCAGGCGCGCGAAGCCGCCGCTGCGGCGCAGGCCCAGGCCGAGGCCGCGCAAGCCGAGGCGGCCGCCGCCGAAGCCGCGGTGCAGGCCGCGCAGGCCAGCCCGGCCAACGCCGACGCGCCGCCGTTCCTCGCCGATGCCGGAGGGGCCGATGCCGGAGGGGCCGACCTGCCGCCGTTCGCGACCGGCGCCGATCCCGGTGCCGCTGCCTCCGAAGCCGCCGTCGCGCCGTCGCCGGCCTTCACCAGCCGCGAAGAACTGGCCCGCGCCGCGCGCCTGAGCAGCGCCCAGGTCGGCTTGATCGAGAAGATCCACAAGCAGGCCGCACCGGAAGTCGTGGCCGCGGTCAAGGCCGGCGCTATCTCGCTGAGCGCGGCCGCCACCGTGGCCACGCTGCCGGAAGCCGAACAGCGCGCCGCCGCGCTGGGCGGCAGCGACGAGCTCAAGCAGGCCGCGCGCCGGGTGCGCGAAGCCAAGCGCAAGCCGCGCGCGCCCAAGCCCGAGCTCAACGCCGAGGAAGCGCGCGACGAGGAACTCGAGCGCCTGCGCGAACGCATCGCCGAGCTGACCGCGGAGAACGAGTTCTTGCGCAAGCGCCTGGCGCAGTTGCAGGGCGGCGAATAAGCCGGGCGGGCCTCGTCGTCGCGCTAGGGCTGGCGGAGGCGTAGGGCCGGCGGAGGCGCCGCCGCCGCGCCTGGCAACGGGCGTGCGCGGTGGTGCATCCAGCCCCGGCCGCCGCGCGGGGCGGAACATGGAGACAGGGCGCAAGGCAAGCCACGGCATCGGGGCGGCGATGTGATCGGCGGCCCCGGGCCGACGCCGCGGTTTTGCATGATCGTATAACGCGTCTTCTCCGCCGGTCGTCGCGCCTCGCGCTATCGCGGCGTCGGCACCGGCCCGGGCCAGGTCGTCGCGCCTGCTGCCGCCGCGCACTACCGCCCTGCGCTCAGAAGCCGCCGTAGCGGGCCGTGGCCGCTGCGCACACCAGCACCACCGCGATCAGGGCCAGTTCCAGCCGCACCAGGGTGCGCAGCGTCCCGACCTCGGCCGGCGGCGGCAGGTAACCGGGATCGGCGCGCAGCGCCTTGCGCCAGCGCAGGAACCGCACGGTGGGCAGGATCGACAACAGCCCGACCAGCACGAACGCGCCGATCTTGGCGTGGAACCAGGGGTTGTGCAGATAGAAGTCGTAGCCCTTCGCGCCGTAGGCGATGCGCCCCGCGCCCACTGCCAACAGCAGCAGGGCGCAGACTCCATAGCCGGAATCCAGGCCCGCGAGGCGGCGCAGCGCCGCGGCCTCCATCGGCCCGCGCAGCAGCACCGACTCGGCGGTGAGCATCGCGATCAGGGCGAACACCAGCAGGTGGTGGACGGCGGCCAGCAGCAAGTCGGGCATGGCTCGGGCCTCGGACGGAAGGAGCCGGCGCGAGCCAGCAGAGCGGCCGTGCGCGGCGGTGTCCGAATAGTACGGGCTCGGCGGGCGGGCGGGCGGAGGTCGCGCTTCGTGCGTTTGCTGGCGCGC
>CBIFVU010000106.1:0-12256 GCA_966185905.1 uncultured Lysobacter sp. | reverse complement strand
CTCCCATCAGGTAGACGAAGGTGAAGACGCCGATCCAGACGACGTCGAGGAAGTGCCAGAACATCGACAGGCACAGCAGGCGGCGGCGGTTCTCCACGGTCAGACCGTGCTTGCCGACCTGCATCATCAGCACCGCCAGCCAGATCACGCCGAAGGTCACGTGCAGGCCGTGGGTGCCGACCAGGGCGAAGAAGGAGGACAGGAAGGCGCTGCGCTGCGGGCCGGCGCCCTCGTGGATGAGGTGGGCGAACTCGTACAGTTCCAGGCCCAGGAAGGCCAGGCCGAACAGACCGGTGACTGCCAGCCAGCCCTGCACCGCGGCGATCTTGCGCTTCTGCATCGCGATCATCGCAAAGCCGTAGGTGATCGAGGACAGCAGCAGCATGGAGGTGTTGATCGCCACCAGTTGCAGGTCGAACAGGTCCGCGCCCGAGGGGCCGGCCGCGTAGCTGCGGCCGAGCACGCCGTAGACGGCGAACAGCACGGCGAAGACCAGGCAATCGCTCATCAGGTAGAGCCAGAACCCCAGCAGGGTGCCGTTCTCCGGATGGTGCTTGCCCTTCAGGTCCAGGAAGTGCCCGGGCGAAGCCGGCGGCTGCGCCTGGGCGTGGGTCAGGATGGCGGTTGCGTCAGACATGGGCGGCGGCCAGTTGTTGCGTGCGCTTGTCCTCCGCGGCGGTCACTTCGTCCGCCGGGATGTGGTAGTCGCGCTTGTAGTTGAAGGTGTGGACGATGGCGGCGGCCAGCATGGCCAGGAACGACACGCCGGCGACCAGCCACATCTGCCAGATCAGGGCGAACGCGCACAGCGTGCTCAGGCCGGCGACGACCACGCCCGCGGCGGTGTTCTTGGGCATGTGGATCGGCAGGAAGCCCGAGGTCGGACGCTTGAAGCCGCGCTGCTTCATGTCGTGCCAGGCGTCGTTGTCGTGCACCACCGGGGTGAAGGCGAAGTTGTAGTCCGGCGGCGGCGAGGAGGTCGACCACTCCAGGGTGCGGCCCTGCCACGGGTCGCCGGTCTCGTCGCGCAGCTCGTGGCGGCGGCGGATGGAGACCACGATCTGGACCAGGAAGGCGGCGATGCCCAGCGCGATCAGCACCGCGCCGAAGGCGGCGATCACGAACCAGATCTGCAGCGACTGGTCCTCGAAGTGGCTCACCCGGCGGGTCACGCCCATCAGGCCGAGCACGTACAGCGGCATGAAGGCGAAGAAGAAGCCGATCTGCCAGAACCAGAACGAGCACTTGCCCCAGAACGCGTCGAGCTTGAAGCCGAAGGCCTTGGGCCACCAGAAGTTGATGCCGGCGAACAGGCCGAACAGCACGCCGCCGATGATCACGTTGTGGAAGTGGGCGATCAGGAACAGGCTGTTGTGCAGGACGAAGTCGGCCGGGGGCACCGCCAGCAGCACGCCGGTCATGCCGCCGATGACGAAGGTGACCATGAAGCCCACCGTCCACAGCATCGGCACCTCGAAGCGGATGCGGCCGCGGTACATGGTGAACAGCCAGTTGAAGATCTTCGCGCCCGTGGGGATCGAGATGATCATCGTGGTGATGCCGAAGAACGAATTGACGCTGGCGCCCGAGCCCATGGTGAAGAAGTGGTGCAGCCACACCAGGTAGGACAGGATGGTGATCACCACCGTCGCGTAGACCATCGAGGCATAGCCGAACAGGCGCTTGCCGCTGAAGGTGGAGACGATCTCGGAGAAGATGCCGAAGCAGGGCAGGATCAGGATGTAGACCTCCGGGTGGCCCCAGATCCAGATCAGGTTCACGTACATCATGGGGTTGCCGCCCAAGTCGTTCGTGAAGAAGTTGGTGCCGGCGTAGCGGTCCAGCGACAGCAGCAACAGCACCGCCGTCAGCACCGGGAAGGCGGCGACGATGAGCACGTTGGTGCACAGCGAGGTCCAGGTGAACACCGGCATCTTCATCATGCTCATGCCCGGCGCGCGCATCTTGACGATGGTCGCGATCAGGTTGACGCCCGACAGCAAGGTGCCGACACCGGCGATCTGCAACGCCCATATGTAGTAGTCCACGCCCACCCCGGGGCTGTAGGCCACCCCCGACAGCGGCGGGTACGCCAACCAGCCGGTCTTGGCGAACTCGCCCACGAACAGCGAGACCATCACCAGGCCCGCGCCGCAGGCGGTCATCCAGAAGCTGAAGTTGTTCAGGAACGGGAAGGCGACGTCGCGCGCGCCGATCTGCAGCGGCACCAGGTAGTTCATGAAGCCGGTGACCAGCGGCATGGCCACGAAGAAGATCATGATCACGCCGTGGGCGGTGAAGATCTGGTCGTAGTGGTCCGGCGGCAGGTAGCCGGCGTTCTCGCCGAAGGCCATGGCCTGCTGCAGGCGCATCATGATCGCGTCGGCGAAGCCGCGCAGCAGCATCACCAGGCCCAGCACCATGTACATGATGCCGATCTTCTTGTGGTCGATGCTGGTGAACCACTCGTTCCAGAGATAGCCCCACAGCTTGTAGCGGGTGATCGCGGCGACCACGCCGAGGCCGCCGAGCACGACCATGGCGAAGGTGGCGATCAGGATCGGCTCGTGCAGCGGCACCGATTCCCAGGTGAGCCGGCCGAAGATCAGCTTGGCGAGGTTGGACTGTTCAGACATCTTCACTCCAGAAGTCCGCTCACGGACTCGGCGCGCGGTGGGCGCGCGCGGTAACTAGATCGATGGTTCGATGGACGGGATCGCAGGGCGGGCGCGGCGCCGGTCAAGGCGCCAGCGCAGCCACGCCCCAGTTCGGCGCGGAGGCCGGGTCGGTGGCGCACATGGCCGAGTTGACCACCAGCCCGCCGCGCAGGTCGCCGCGGCGGCGCGGCGCCAGCGCGTCGATGCCGCCCAGGCCCAGGCCGCCGGAGGCGTCGATGGCCATCATCTCGTCCATGCACATCTTCGAGCTGTCCACGCAGCGGTTGAGGATGGCCTGGTACAGCCCCGGCGCGACCGCGGCGTAGTGGCGCACCGGCTCGCGCTCGGTGGGTTTTTCCAGCTCCAGGTAGCCGGCGCGCTCCAGGGTCTGGCCGCTGGCGCGGGCCTTGGCCACCCAAGCGTCGAAGCCGGCCTGGTCCATGCCGTGGAAGCGGAAGCGCATGCCCGAGAAGCCCGCGCCGCTGTAGTTGGCCGAGAAACCCTCGTAGTTGCCGGGCTTGTTGATCACCGCGTGCAGCTTGGTCTCCATGCCCGGCATGGCGTAAATCTGGCCGGCCAGGGCGGGGATATAGAACGAGTTCATGACCGTGGAGGCGGTGATCTTGAACTGGATCGGACGATCCACCGGTGCGGCCAGTTCGTTGACCGTGGCGATGTTCTGCTCGGGATAGAGGAACAGCCACTTCCAGTCCAGCGCCACCACTTCCACCACCAGCGGCTCCACATCGGCGGCGACCGGCTGGCCGGCCTTGATCCGGTCCAAGGGGCGGTAGGGGTCCAGGGTGTGGGTGCTGACCCAGGTGATCGCGCCGAGCACGATGATGATCAGCAGCGGCGCGGCCCAGATCAGCAGTTCCAGCTGGGTGGAATGGTCCCAGTCGGGCTTGTAGGTCGCCTTGGTGTTGGAGGCGCGGTAGCGCCAGGCGAAGAAGAAGGTCAGCGCGATCACCGGCACGATGATCAGCAGCATCAGCACTGTGGAGACCACGATCAGCTGGCCCTGCTGGGCGGCGATGTCGCCGGAGGGATTGAGCACGACGGTATTGCAGCCGGCCAGCGGCACCAGCGCAGCGGCCAGCAGCAGGGCCCTGGACCAGGGCCGGCGGAGGAGGGAATGGATGGCGTTCATCAACCTGACGCGGAAGCACGGGCGAAGCCGCGACGGTCGCGGCGATGGGCGCATCGTAGTGGCGCGCGCAGGTCCCGACGATTGGACGTTTTGTCCTATGGCCCTGCGCGGCCCGCAGTGGGAAGCTAGCGCGGTCCCGGTTCGCGGGACGTTCGTCCTTGCGCGGCCGCCGCCGTCCGGGGCGGCCGCCGCGAATGCGGAAACCCTTGCCGTTGCGGGCGTTCGCGCCGATCGTGCAAGGTGTCGCCATCGGCACCGGACCGGCCGCCCGGGCCCCGCGCCTGTCGCGGCCGGCGCCCGGACCGGTCCGATCCAGCCATTCCGGCAAAGCCGCGGTGCGTCCGCGGCCGCCCGCACCACAGCCACCCTCGCCAGCACACGATGCATACGCCAAACCACGCAAACCCGGATGCCTCCCTGACCGTCTCCGTCCATGGCGCCGAATCGCACGGCGAGGTCAAGCCGGGCGAGATCGCGGTCGGCGTGGTCATCGGCCGCGCCTCGGAATACTTCGATTTCTTCGTCTACGGCATCGCCTCGGCGCTGGTCTTCCCGCAGGTGTTCTTTCCCTTCCTGGGCAAGCTGGAAGGCACCTTGTGGTCGTTCGCGGTGTTCTCGCTGGCCTTCATCTCGCGTCCGCTGGGCACGATGTTGTTCATGTGGATCCAGCGCCGCTGGGACCGCAGCACCAAGTTGACGGTGGCGCTGTTCCTGCTGGGCACCTGCACCGCCGGCATCGCCTTCCTGCCCGGCTACGGCAAGATCGGCGCCTTGTCGCTGGTGCTGCTGTCGCTGTTCCGGCTCGGCCAGGGCGTGGCGCTGGGCGGTTCCTGGGACGGGCTGCCGTCGTTGCTGGCGCTGAACGCGCCCAAGGAGCGCCGCGGTTGGTACGCCATGCTCGGCCAGCTTGGCGCACCGGCCGGCTTCATCATCGCCGCGGCGCTGTTCGCCTACCTGATCACCGCGCTGTCGCCGACCGACTTCTACGACTGGGGCTGGCGCTATCCCTTCTTCGCCGCCTTCGCCATCAACGTGGTCGCGCTGTTCGCGCGCCTGCGCCTGGTGGTGACCCACGAATACGAGCGCGAACTGGGCGAGCACGAACTGGAGCCCACCCCGGTGCTGGAGCTGTTCGCGGCCAAGGGCCGGCACGTCTTCATCGGCGCGTTCGCGGCGCTGGCCAGCTATGCGCTGTTCCACATCGTCACCATCTTCCCGCTGTCCTGGATCCTGCTGTACTCCGACCAGTCGGTGGCGCAGTTCCTGGTGGTGCAGGTGATCGGCGCCTTCCTCGCCGCCGGCGCGGTGGTGGCTTCGGGCTGGATCGCCGACCGCTTCGGCCGTCCGCGCACGCTGGCTGCGCTGGCCGCGGCGATCGCGATGTTCAGCGGTTTCGCGCCGACCCTGCTGGGTTCGGGCGAGCTGGGCCAGGACGTGTTCATCCTGGTCGGCTTCGTCCTGCTCGGCCTGTCCTACGGCCAGGCCGCCGGTTCGGTCACCGCCAACTTCGGCGGCAAGTACCGCTACACCGGCGCGGCCCTGACCTCGGACCTGGCCTGGCTGATCGGCGCGGCCTTCGCCCCGCTGGTGGCGCTGGGCCTGTGCGCGCACTTCGGGCTGGCCTTCGTCGGCGTGTACCTGTTGTCCGGTGCGGTCTGCACCATGGTCGCGCTCGGCGTGAACCGGATGCTCAAGCTGCGCAGCTGAGGCCGCGCGGCGCAGAGGCGAAAGGGAAGGGCAGCCATCGGCTGCCCTTTTCGTTTTCCAGGCCTCGCCGCCGTCGCAGCCGTGGCTCCTCCGGCCCGCGCGAGCGGCCGACGCTGGCCGCTTGCGCCGGCCGCGCCGCTCAGCGCGCCGCCAGGGTCTGGGTATAGACGCTGGCGCCGTCCAGGTCGCGCAGGTCCACTTGCAGCGCGCGGCTGTCCGGGTCGATGTTGACCTCGCCGAAGAACTGGTAGCCCGACAAGGGCGAGGCGTTGGCGACCGGCGGTGCCTTCTGGAACACCACCTGCGGCCCGAAGGTCGCGTCCAGCGCATTGGGGCCGAAGCCGCCGGCATTGAGCGGGCCGGCCACGAACTCCCAGAACGGGGCGAAGTCCTGGAACGCGGCGCGGCCGGGGTGGTAGTGATGGGCCGCGCAATAGTGCACGTCGGCGGTCAGCCAGACCACGTTGGGCACCTCGCGGATGGCGTGCAGCAACTCGGCCAGTTCCAGTTCGCGGCCGCGCGGCAGGCCGGGATCGCCGTTGGCGATGGCCTCCCAGCGCGGGCGGCCTTGGGCGTCGCGGCCGTCGGGCACTTGCAGGCCCAGCGGCATGTCGGCGGCGACGATCTTCCAAGTCGCGCGCGAGCGCTGCAGGCCGCGGGCCAGTTCGCGCAACTGGCGCCGGCCGAGGAAGGCGGTGTCGGCGTCCGCGCCGGGCTGCAGGTTGGCGCTGTTGCTGCCCCGGTAGCTGCGCATGTCCAGCAGGAACACGTCCAGCAGCGGGCCGTAGCCGATGCGCCGGTCGATCCGGGTGCGGCGTGGGTCGGGGCCCAGGCGCTGCGGCGAGTATTCCAGGAACGCCTGGCGAGCGCGGCGCACCAGCAACTGCACGTCCTTGACCGTGTAGCGCGCGTCCTCGCGCAGGTCCTTGCCCGGGGACCAGTTGTTGACCACTTCGTGATCGTCCCATTGCCACAACTGCGGCACCTGCGCGGCGAAGCGGCGCAGATTCTCGTCGCGCAGGTTGTAGCGGTAGCGCCCGCGGTATTCCTCCAGGGTCTCGGCGACCTTGTGCACGCCCTCGGCCACCAGGTTGCGCCAGGTGCGGCCGTCCTCGGCCAGCACCTGCTCGGCGATGGGGCCGTCGGCGTAGATGGTGTCGCCCGAATGCAGGAAGAAATCCGGATCGCGCCGGCGCATGGCTTCGAAGATGCGCATGCCGCCGATGTCGGGATTGATGCCCCAGCCCTGGCCGGCCACGTCGCCGCCCCAGACCAGGCGCAGCGGGCGCGGCCTGCGCAGGTCCGGCGCCATCCGCAGCCGGCCCGGCGTCCACTCGCTGAAGGCGCCGCTGTGCAGGTCCTGGAAGGCCACGCGCAGTCGGCGCTCGGCCGGGCCGGGCAGGCGCGGCAGGTCCAGGCGCGCGGTGAAGTCGGTCGCTGCGCTGGCGACCGGGCCGGGCAAGCGCAAGGGCCGGCGGAAGCCGTCTTCGTCGCCGAGCTCCAGCCACAGGCGCGAGAGCCGGTCGCTGCGCGACCACACCGTGGCGCCGCGCTCGCCGACATCGCCCAATTGCAGGCCGTAGTCCAGGCGCGGCCGGTCGCGCTCGGAGCGCACCAGGGCCGGCGCGGACAGTCCGGGCAGGGCGCAACCAGCGGCGCTGGCAGCCAGCGCCGCCTGACCGGCGCGGAACAGGAAACGGCGGCGGGAGGGATCGGCGTGGCGATCGTGCATGGCGGCGGCTCGGCACAGGGGGAACGGCCACGCTAGCGGCCGCAGATGGCAGGCATGTGGCCCGCGTGCAGGCGTTGGCGCGAATCGCGACGCAGGACACGCGCCGAGCGTCGGGCAGGATGTTCGGCGATGGGCGAATGGCGGGCCGCGCCCGGTTGCCCCGCTCAGGCAGCCGGGCGGCGATGCGCCCGACCAGCCAGACGCAGCGCGTTCCCGGTGCTCAGGATCGCCGTGCGCTGGATGAGGTGGCCGCGGCGCGCCCGCTGCCGGAAGCGGGCGAACAAGGCAGGCGCCGGCGCAGATCTGTGTGCTTTTCAGTGTGCTTGCTGCTGCGTGGCGCATCGCCGCGCGATCCTGGATTCACTGAATTCATCGGGAAAACGCGGGGCTACCGCCGGGTCGAGTGTGCTTTCGCGACACCGTCACGCGTGAAAACAAGACAATCCCGCACACAGGGAATGCAGTTCGCCAGGGATCCGGTCCCGCCGCTGAAGTCCCGTTGCACGAGTGCCGAAACGGGATGTCGCGGTCGCAGATGAAGTTGCCGTTTTCCAGCGCGATCTTCGCCTTCGCCAGGCCCACGGCGATGCGCTACAGCGTGGCCGCCGCGCGCTTGCTGCATTTCCTCATCGCCGCCGCGCCCAGCGTGCTGGTCGAACTGGACCTGCACGCCGCGCGCCCAGCCCCGTTGCGCCACTATCTGGCGATGGCTTCGCTGGCCGGCCTGTTGTGCGTGCTGGTGTTCGACGCCTTCAAGCTGTACGGGCGCGACATGTTCAGCCACCTGCTGTTGATCCGGCGCCACTTCCTGGCCTGGACCGCGGCGTTCGGCATCGTGCTCGGCCTGCACCAATTGTTCGGCTACGGCGCCGAGCTCGGCCCGCGGCAATTGGCGGCGTGGTACGGCGCCAGCCTGGCGCTGTTCGTGCTCAGCCGCCTGGGCATGCTCGCATTCTTCCAACACCGGGTGCGCCGCGGCCACTTCATCCAGCGCTCGGTGATCCTGGGCATGACCGAGAACGCGCTGCGCCTGGCCGAGCAGGTGCACCACCGGCCGGACGTGGTGTCGGGCCTGATCGGCTACATCGACGACCGCCGCGTGCACCGCCTGGGCGAAGCGCCGCCGCGTTCGTTGCCGCGGTTGGGCGACACCGACGCACTGGAGCAACTGGTGCGCGACGGCCGCGTCGACCAGATCCTGGTCGCGCTGCCGGCCAACGCCCAGGGCCGCAACGAAGCCCTGGCCCAGCGTCTGCGCCGATTGCCGGTGCAGGTGCTGCTGATCCCGGACATGAGCACGTTCCGCTTCGCCCACCGCGAGTTGGTCGCGGTCGGCGGGGTGCCGATGTTCGTGGTCGCCGAGCCGCCGCTGCAAGGCTGGGCGCCGTTGATCAAGCGTTGCGAGGACATCGCGCTGTCGCTGCTGGCGCTGACCGCGCTGGCGCCGGTGATGCTGCTGGTCGCGCTGGCGGTCAAGCTCGATTCGCCCGGGCCGGTGCTGTTCCGGCAGAAACGCTACGGTTACAACCAGCGCCTGATCGAGGTCTACAAGTTCCGCTCGATGCACCACCACCTGCGCGACGAGCGCGCCGACCGCCAGACCGGCCGCGGCGATCCGCGCGTGACCCGGGTCGGGCGCCTGATCCGCAAGACCAGCCTGGACGAGTTGCCGCAGCTGCTGAACGTGCTCGGCGGCAGCATGTCCATGGTCGGGCCGCGCCCGCACGCCACCGCGACCAAGGCCGCGAACGTGCTGTTCGAGGACGCGGTGGAGGAGTACGTGGCCCGGCACCGGGTCAAGCCCGGCATCACCGGTCTGGCCCAGGTCAACGGCTACCGCGGCGAAACCGACACCCTGGAGAAGATCCAGCGCCGGGTCGAGTACGACCTGGAATACATCGAGAACTGGTCGCTGTGGCTGGATCTGTCGATCTTGCTGCGCACGGTGCCGGCGGTGCTGTCGGCCAAGGCGGCGTACTGAGGGTGGCGACGGGCGCGGCGGCCCATGCGCAGAGCGCCGGCGGCCCGATGCCCCTCACCTCTTGCTGATGGACTCGGGGTATATTTGTGATGAATATCACAAAAACAGATGCCTCCAGAGAGGCCGACTACGGTCGGTTCCGAGAATGAATTTCATCCATTTCAATGTCTTGCGATTTTCTTGCGAAGTGATGTCTCAGGACGGAGCAAGGGCATGACCGAACGCGATCGGCCGGGGCCGCGACCCGGCGCCTGCCGCCGGGCCGGGACGGGCGCCCGGCGATGGTTCCCGGTTGCGCTGGCCGCGCTGGGCTGGGCCAGCGCCGCCGCTGCGGCGAGCGCGCCGCGTCAGGACGCTGCGCCGCCCCCGCCCGCACCGGCCTCACTCCCGGCCCCGGCATCGCCTGCGGCCGCCGCGGCGGCCGAGTTCCGCATCGCGGCCGGCGACGAAGTGGCGCTGAAGTTCTTCTACGTCCCCGAACTCAACGAAACCGTCACCGTGCGGCCCGACGGCCGCATCCACCTGCAACTGGTCGGCGAAGTCCAGGCCGCCGAACTCACCCCGGCCGAGTTGGCCGATCGTTTGCAGCGCGCCTACGCCGCCAGCCTGCGCCATCCGCAGGTGGCGGTGGAAGTGGAGAAGGGCTTCGCCCGCCAGCAGGTGTTCGTCGGCGGCGAAGTCGGCCGCCCCGGCGCGCAGCCGCTGCTGCCCTCGCTGACGGTCATGCGCGCCCTGATCGTGGCCCAGGGCCTGCGCGAGACCGCGGCCGGCAACCGGGTGGTGATCCTGCGCCGCGACGGTGACGGGCGTTCGCGCCTGATCCGGGTGGACGTGGCCTCGCAAGCGCGGCGCGGCGCCGACGCCGGCAACGACCCGGTGCTGCAGCCCTACGACGTGGTGCTGGCGGTGCCCTCGCGGATCTCGCGGGTGAACAAATGGGTCGACCAGTACATCCGCCGCAACCTGCCGGTCAACGTCGGCTTTTCCTACGACCTCAACGACAACCGCTCGGACTATTGATGGACGCCATGGGGCAGGACGCGACCGGGCCGGGACCCGGGACTGGCACGGCGCCGCCGGCGCGCGCGGCCTTCACCTTGCGTGAGTTGCTGGAGAGCGTGTTCCGCGACCGCCGCCGGATCGGCCTGGCCTTCGCCGCGGGACTGGCGCTGACCCTGCTGGCGGCGATGATGCCCACTCCGCGTTATGTGTCCGAATCCAGCTTGTTGGTGCGCCTGGGCCACGAATACGTCTATCTGGCCGACCCGTCCGAGTCCGGCGGCAATGGCGGCGCTACTGCGCTGATGTTCGACCGCACCGAGGCGCTCAGCGCCGAGACCGAGATCCTGGCCAGCCGCGACCTGATCCGCGAGGTGGTCCAGCGCATCGGCCTGGGCCGGCTGTATCCCTCGTTGGCGCGGCAGAAGGAAGACCCGCGGCGGCCGCGCATCGACCAGGCCGTCGAGCGCTTCCGCCAATCCCTGGACGCGCACCTGCTCAAGGGCGCCACGGTGATCCAGCTCAGCTTCTCCCACCCCGACCCGGCGGTGGCGCAGGCCGCCTTGCAGGCGCTGGTGGCGACCTACCTGGATCGCCGCCGGGCCGTGTTCTCCGACGACCAAGTGCGGTTCCTGTCCGGCCAGGCCGAGGCCGCAGGCCAGCGCCTCAGGCGCGCCGAACAGCGCCTGGCCCAGTTCAAGCAGGCCCACGGCATCGTCGATTACCCACAGCAACTGGCTTTGCTGCTGCAACAGGGCAATGAGCTGGAGGTGCGCTTGAACGAGGCCAGCCAATTGGCCGGCACCGCCGCGGCGAGGGCCAAGGCGCTCAAGCGCCTGGCCGAGCGCACCCCGGCCAACCTGGTGCAGTTCCGCGAGACCCTGGGCGATCCGCAGGTGCCGCGGCAACTGCTGGAGTTGCAGCTCAAGGAGCAGGGCCTGCGCTCGCGCTATCTGGACGACAACCCGCTGGTACTCAATGCGCAGAAGGATGTGGCCACCGCGCAGTCCTTCATCGAAGGCCAGCGGCAGGCGCCGCCGACCACGGTGCGCACCGGCCGCAATCCGGTGCGCGAGGCCGCCGAGCTGGACCTGCTGCGCGCCAGTTCCGACGAATCGGCGCTGGCCGGCAGCCGCAAGGCGCTGCAGGAGCGGCTGGACGCGCTGCGCAAGCGCGCCGGCGAACTGATGCGGCAGCAGTCGCAGCTCGATGCGCTCAGCCGCGAACAGAAGCTGCTGGAAGACAGCCAGGCCAGCTTCGCTCGCCGGCTGGAGGCCGCACGTGCGGCCGAGGCGCGCGACCAGAAGCAGCGCACCAGCGTGAGCGTGCTGCAATCGGCCAACCGACCGTTGCAGGCCAAGAGCCTGCGCCTGCCGATCCTGGCCATCGGCCTGGTGCTGAGCCTGGGCGCGGCCTTGTTGGTGGCGTTCGTCTCCGAGGCGCTGCGCCGCGGTTTCGCCGGCCCGGAGCAATTGGAGCGCGAGTTGGGCCTGCCGGTGCTGGCCACGATGCCCTTGGTCGAGCGATGAGGCGGGCCTGCGCACACGCCGACCGGTCCATCTCGGCACCGCGCCGGCGCCGCGCGCGCCGGCTCGCGGCGGCGCCGGGCCGGGGCGCCGCGATGGGGCTGCGCGCCTGTCTGCGCGCCTGTCTGCCGGGCGCGCTGGGATGGCTGCTGCTGGGCGCACTGTGGTCGACGGCCTGGGCCGCGCCAGCGCGCGCGGCCGAGTTCGGCCGCGGGGTCAATCTGGCGCGCTGGCTGGAAGCCGCCGGCGGACCGCCGGTATCGGCGCAAGAACTGCGCGCGCTGCGCCAGGCCGGCTTCGATCATGTGCGCCTGCCAGTGGACCCGGTGGCGCTGGGCTGGAACCCCGCGCAGGGCCTGCGCGCCGCGCCCGGCCAGCGGGACGAGGCGCTGCCGCCTGCGTTGGCGCGGTCCGGGCGCTTGCGCGCGGCCATCGACGCCGCCCTGGGCGCCGGCCTGGACGTGATCGTGGACCTGCACCCGGACGCGGCCACGCGCGAGGCGA
>CBIFVU010000105.1:0-12336 GCA_966185905.1 uncultured Lysobacter sp. | reverse complement strand
GTGCGGGGTCGGCATCGGCTTCGGGTCGTTCATCCCCAATCCCCAATCCCGAATCCCCGCCTCTCAAGCATCCTCAGTCACTCGCAGCACCTCCTCGATCGTGGTCAGACCGGCCAGCGCCTTGGCGATGCCGTCCTCGTACATGGTGCGCATGGCGGCGGTCTCGCGCGCGATCTGCTCGATCTCGCCCATGCCGGCGTGGCGCATGACCGCGCGGCGCAGTTCGTCGTTCATGACCAGGAACTCCATGATCGTGGTGCGCCCGTGGTAGCCGCTGGGCGCCAGGGCCGAGCCGCGCGGGCGGTAGAGGAAGATCTCGCCCTCGGGCTGATAGCGGCGCAGGCTGAATTTCTCGATTTCCTCCGGCGAGGCCGGATAGCGCTCGGCATGGGTCGGTTCGAGCCGGCGCACCAGGCGCTGGGCCAGGATGCCGTTGATGGTGGAGGTCAGCAGGTAGTCCTCCACGCCCATGTCCAGCAGGCGGGTGATGCCGCCGGCGGCGTTGTTGGTGTGCAGCGTGCTCAACACCAGGTGGCCGGTCAGGGCCGACTGGATCGCGATCCGGCAGGTCTCCAGATCGCGCATTTCGCCGATCATGATGATGTCCGGGTCCTGGCGCACGATCGAGCGCAGGGCGTGGGCGAAGTCCAGCCCGATCTGCGGCTTGGCCTGGATCTGGTTGATGCCCTCGATCTGGTACTCGACCGGGTCCTCGACGGTGATGATCTTGACGTCGCTGGTGTTGAGCTTGCTCAGCGCGGTGTACAGCGTGGTGGTCTTGCCCGAGCCGGTCGGGCCGGTGACCAGCATGATCCCGTGCGGCTGGTCCAGCACTTTCTGGAACTGCGGCAGGAAGGCGTCGGTGAAGCCGAGCTTCTTGAAGTCGAACACCACCGTCTCGCGGTCGAGCAAGCGCATCACCACCGACTCGCCGTGGGCGGTAGGCACCGTGCTCACGCGCAGGTCCAGTTCCTTGCCCTGCACCCGCAGCATGATGCGGCCGTCCTGCGGCAGCCGGCGCTCGGCGATGTTGAGCTTGGCCATGATCTTGATGCGGCTGATCACCGCCGCGGTCAGGTTGGCCGGCGGGCTCTCGCCCTCGGCCAGCACGCCGTCCACGCGATAGCGCACCTTGAGGCGGTTCTCGAACGGCTCGATGTGGATGTCCGAAGCGCGCAGTTCGACCGCGCGCTGGATCACCAGGTTGACCAGCCGGATCACCGGCGCCTCGGAGGCCAGGTCGCGCAGGTGCTCGACATCGTCCAGATCGCCGGCGCCCTCGCCCTCGGCGGTCTCCACGATCGCGCCCATGGCGCTGCGCCCCTGGCCGAACCAGCGCTCGACCAGATCGCCGACCTCCGAACGCAGGGCCACGAACGGGCGCACCTCGCGGCCGCTGGCCAGGCGCAGCGCGTCGAGCTGGTAGGCATCCTGCGGATCGGCCATCAGCACGTCCACATGGGCCTCGCCCTCGGCCACCGGACAGACCGCGAACTGCTTCATGAACTTGGGCGTGAGGCTGAGCCCCTCGGGCGGCAGCTCGGGCGCATCCTTGACGCTGACCAGCGGCAGGCCGAGCACGGCCGACACGGTTTCGGCGTGGTCGCGCTCGGACACCAGGCCCAGCCGCGCCAACAAGGCCAGCAGGCTGCCCCCGGTTTCCTCCTGCAGCCGCCGCGCCCGGCCCAGGTCGGCCTCCTTCAGCCGGCCCTTGGCCAGCAGCGCCTCGATGATCCGCGCGTCGATGGCGGCCTGGGCGTCGGCCACGGGCGCAGCCGCCGCGCCGGCCGGATCGGCCGGGCCGGGACGGCCCTGGGAGGCGGCTTCAGAAGTGGCTTGGGGTACTGCGCTCACGGCTCGCTCCTGCGCGTTCGCACTCTTGCGAGTGGTTCCTGACTTTAGCAGTTTCGGTCGTTGGGTTTGCCAGTGGGGAAAGCGGGCAGCGGGACGGGCCGAGGGCTGTCGGGGGTGGCGGGAGAAACTAGCGCGGGGCCGTCTCGGAGGGTGAGGTCAAGTGCTGGGGGGCGAAATATAAAATCGGTCACATTCCCGGACGGCATGAGGAAGCGGCGGGCGCTTGCGCTCGGCCGGGCGTCGTGGGCAGGGCTGGCTTTCGAGAATGATCGTGAGTTCGTGGCGCGGGGCCTTGGTTGAATGCTGCCAAGCTGGAGGGCGCGGCCTTGGGCGCGCCCATCCCGGATGCTGGCCTGCGTTCGGCCGGCGCCGGTCGCGCGGAGAGAGAGACCGCTTTAGGCAGCGCCTCTTTTCTCCCCTGCCGGTTCGATTCGGACAAACCGTCCCGGCCGGGATACTGGCGATTTCCGCCAATTTGCCTTCGCAGCGACTTCGGCACTGAACCACGGCTTCCGAAACTGCTCGAAGCAGCGCACTTGTGCCCTCCTTCGCGCTCACACCCCAAGCTTACCGATCTACGAAGAAATGAAGGCCGCCCCCTAGCGAAGGCGAAATCGCCAGGAAACAACGCTGCGAACATACAACCCGCAAAGAGAACAACGACGAACCCGGGGATAAAAAACGAAATCATAATCAGCCATATTGGCTCATCTGGCCCGATACAGCCATTAACCCCCCATAGATCATGCCGAAATCCATAACGAACTCAGGACACTCTTAATCCGGAACGACCGCCACAGTGAATTTCACGGGCAAGCCCAGCCGCCCGAGCAGAATTACCAATTCGCCACTGAAATCGAACTCACCGACCCCCCCTCCGTTTTTTTCCATGGATTGCGACAGGTAGACGTCGACATATGCGTGATCCACTCCTGGAAGCTTATTCAACCCTCCACCGCTAGATAGCAATTTCGAGACCATGTCCTCAAGGATGGTCGAAAGTTCCGAATGAACGTCGAACTCTATCGTCAGCGACCATAGTCCGATCTTCCTGACGATTTCTCGACCGCTCGGCATCTTTTCGACATCGCCCTTTGCATGCGCATTTGTCGGCTCCACACCCAAAATAGCTGTCAAACTTCCGGGATCGAGTCCGTCCCCCTTGAACCGGACCGCCACCATGCTTTCACCTGTCTGCCCTCTCATGTCTGATGCCCCTGATCCATATCGCCTACGTGATCGCCGTTTGAGTCATAAACTTCTCCGCTTTTCGGGTCCACCCCAAAATCCTCAGCGGCACCTCCATGGGCATCGCCCTTGATTCTATGAAACCTTCTCCTGGCCTCTTTTGCCCCGACCCCATTGCGGCGCCCCCATTCCATAGCGCCCGTATCCCCCGGCCAAACCCCGGGTTTAAATTTCCTCGAAAAATAACCCAATTCTCCACAGGGCTCCCCTCCACAAGGATGCGGAGAGTACAGAAATAGAAATGGAGCATTGACGTACGCACCAATAGCCGGAGAAACCCAAGATGGAATCCTCGGCACAGGAATCGACTCAAAGCTCGGCGCCGGAACCGTAACACTTCCAAGAGTCCAGATCGTCGATGACAACGGAGCGACGGGAGCGGGCGCCGTAACCCTGACCCGGTCGAGCTCGGCGATCTCGGGCCGGGCCTCTAAACCGTCAGGATCGCTATACGTATACGGACTATTGTAACTATAAGCGTATCGATTGAAGAGTTGATCATTGCCGCTCAACGGCGTTACCGGATCGACCGAAAGAAATCTTCCGACCACTTCATCATAGTAACGCTGCTGCATATAAGTCAGCCCGGTCGCCCCATCCATGACGTGACCGGTATACCCAACGCCGTCGTAGGCCGGCTTGCCGATCGCCTCGCCGTAAGCCCGCCACAGGGTCTTGTCCACCACTTGCCCGGACGCGTCGCTCACCGCGACCGGGCTGCCGAGGGCGTCGGTGTGCTGGTAGCGCACGCTCGCGCTGTCGTCCGCGGCCAGGTTGCGCTTGGCCAGCAGGCTGCCGGCCAGGTAGATGTAGTCGGTGCGCTCGCCGCGGCGGTTGCTCCATTCGTACAGCAACTGCCCCGATTGGCCGTAGAGCATGCTGTCCAGGCGCCCGTCCGAGGTCCGGTGGATGGACACGCGGCGGCCATGGGCGTCGTAGCGGTAACTTTCCTTGCCGGCGACCTGGCGCAGCCGGTTGCCGAAATCGAACGCGTACTCCTGGCCGTTCTTGTTCTGCAGGTTGCCCTGCGCGTCGTAGCCCAGGCCGACGACGCTCTGGCCCTGGCCGTTCTGGATGTTGGTCAGGCGATTGTTGGCGTCGTACCAATACACCTTGGACGCGCCGCTCAGTTCCGTGCGGGTGAGGATGTTGTCGAGCGCGTCGTAGGTGAAATCTTCGGTGCTGTGCCAGAACAGGTCGGCGCGAGTGAGGCGGTCCAGCCCGTCGTAGACCAGGTAGCGATCGCCGCTGTAGACGCCTTCCACCCCGTTGACATCGCGGATCTGCACCGGGTTGGCGTTGTTGTCGTACTCGTAGAGGAAATCGACGGCGCCGTTGTTCACCCGCGCCGGCAGTTTGCGCGCGTTCTGGCTCATGCTGTGTACGCGGCCGTTGCCGTAGGTGAAGCCCGCGATGGCGCCGTTGGGGTAGTAGCGTGCGCCGCTGGCGAAGGTCTGCGCGCCTGCCTTGGCCTGGGTCGCTTGGCCCAGCGCGTTGGGGGCGAACTCGATCGCGAGCTGGGAGGGATAGGTCAGCGAGCGCAGGTGGCCGAGGCTGTCGTAGCCGTAGGACGTGGTCCAGGTGTACCAGCCCGGTTGCTCGACGCTCTCGGACGTGAGCAAGCGGCGGTTGTTGTAGTGGTATTTGTTGACCACCACGCCTTGCGCGGCGCCTTCGTTGTCGGTCGCGACCTGCTTGACCAGGCCATCGGGATGGTAAGTCCAGGCCTGGTTGCCCCGGCCATCGGGGAAGCCCAGCGTTTGCAGGCGGTTGCGGTCGTCGTAGCTCCGGGTCACCTTGCGCCCGGACGCCTCGGCCTCGGCCAGGTTGCAATGGCCGGGGTCGGGCAGGTTCAGGCCGGATGCCGACCAGGCCAGGTTGCCGGCGGCGTCGTAGGCCATCACCGTGGCGCCGGTCTCCGGCTCGATGATCTTGCACAACTGGCGGTGTGCGTCGTAGACGTAGCGGCGGGTGACCCCTTGCGGCGAGGTCGCGGGCGGCGTCACGTTGACCGTGACCGTGGACGAGCGCACCGAGGCGCCATGGATATCGTGGGCGATGGCGTGGATGGCATGGCTGCCGGCGCCGACATTGGCCCAGGTGAACTCATAGGGCGCCGCGTTGTCGCTGTTGACCAGGGCGTTGTCGGCATAGAACTCGACCCGGAGGATGCCGTCGTGGTCGAAGGCATCGGCCTTCAGTACGAAGCTGGCCGGCTGCGCGCCGGACGCGCCGTTGGCGGGGCTGGTCAGGGCGACGGTCGGACGGCCGTTGCCGACCACATCGACCGCCGCCGAAGTGGCCTGGGCACCGCGCGTATCGAAGGCGCGCGCGGTGATCGCATGCCAGCTCTCGGTGCCGGTCCAGTAGAACTCGTAAGGCGCCGAAGTGTCCTCGCCGACCTTGACGCCGTCGACCAGGAACTCCACCCGCTGCACGCCGTCGTCGGGGTCGCTGGCCGACGCGGCCAGCCGTACCGTGTCGCCCAGTTGGTAACGCAGGTTGGCCGAAGGCGCCGTGAGGTTGACCGAGGGCGCGCTGTTCTGCGTGACCGAACCGGTGGCGTCGGCCGTCGCCAGGGTAAGGCTCCCGCTGCGCAGATGGAACCGGTGTCCGCCGGACTCGATCTGGACGACGCTCGACCCACTCTGGCCCTGCGCCACTTGCGTCATGCCGCTGCCGTCCAGCCTGGATTTCCAGACCTGCGCATCGGCCGCCGACGAATTCCAGCTGACCGTCGTGCCGCAAGTGCTGCTTCCCCAGGGAATGGCGCAGGTCGATGGAGACGCCGAGACGGAGCCGCCCACCACGTTGAAGGCGCGATTGGCGGTGACCGGATAGTCCAGCAGCATCTGGTCGCAGACCTGGACATCGGCCTCGATGACGTATCGGCCGGGGGCCAGATTCTGCAGTTCCTGCCCGTTATCGATCTGGCCCACCGGCGTGGGGCCGGAGACATAGATGTTGATCGGCCCACAGCCCTCGGTCGTGGTCAGGCCGACCCAGACGCTGCTTCCGGCGGGATACTTTTGCTCGGGCGAGGAAGGCACATTGAAGGTCAACGTAGCCTGGGCCGCCATCGCCACTGGCGCTGCAAGCAGGCCCATGGCCGCCAGGACGAGGCGCAGCCCTGCTCGCTTCACTGCGCCTTTCTGCACCGCCCGTTCCGCACCCTGCCGAGTGTTCTGGATGCTCATGGCGCGCTCCCTCGCGTGATGGCCTTGACCTCGCCGAACACATCGCGCTCGATGGTCGTGCGCGCACGTTCCGGGCGCCCGACGGCGGCGTCGATCTGCACAGGCCGTTCGTAACTGGGCTCGCCGAAGACCTGGAAGGACTCCTCGCTGACGATGCCGCGCGCGTTGGTGCTGCGGCGCTTGAACCCCGTCAAGTACTGCACCGTGCTGGTCAGTTGTCCGTTCTCGCTGTCCTGGACGCTGCGCGTGGGGCGGCCCAGAACATCGTAGAAAGAATGCGTTCCTTTCAGCGCGGGGTTGCTGAACTCGGAGAACCCCTCGGTGATCGGATTGTGCGGATACGAGGCGAAAACCGTCCGGCCGTCGTGATCGTAACGCTTGGCCGACCAGCGCAGGGTGTCGGCGGCATTGGAAATGTCCTCCTCCTGCTCCGCAACCGGCCGCCACAAGGCATCGAAATAAACGATCTTTTTGTAGTTCCCGGCGGTGATGACCTGCCGCCAATGGCCCGGTGCCAGGCCGTACTCGTCCGAGTTCACTTGCGCGAACGCCATGGCGGTCTGGCTCCAGGCGGTGTCGTCGCCGGCGGGCGGGGTGATGCGGTTCATCCGACCCATCGAGTCATAGCCGTATTGCGTAGTGGCGCCGGTCTCATCGGTTACGGCGGTCACCCAGCCGTTGTCGTCCACGACGATGCGCTCCTGGCTGCCATCGTGGAACCGTACCCATTGCGGGCGACCGCGCTTCCACTCGTCCAGGCGTGTGGTCAGGTTGCGGCCGTCGGTAACGCTTGCGAGGGTGGCGTCGGGATGGTAGGCAAAAGATTGCTGAAACTTACCGAACGCGTAGGTGCGCAACGGCAAAGCACTCGCTGCGTCGTAGTCGGTCTGCGAAACGACAGCGCCACTGTCCTCATTAGTCCGCCGGCTCAACTGGCCCAGAACCCACGCAACCAGATCGTGGTGACGCTCGATTGAATCGGTGCGGCTAAAGCCCAGACTGCTGTGTTCAACGGTCTTGATCGGGTTTGCGAACGCATCGAAGCTGATAATGGACTTGGAAAAAATCACTCCATCTTGCGCCACAGAAGCCCCCAGGGCAGGGCGCAACCGCTCGGAAGAGAGCGAATCCAGGCGACTCTGCGGGTTCTGTCCTATGCGATCGGAAAACGCCTGATTCGACGCAGCAGCATTGCTAAGATAGGTCGTTTGGGAGCTGCTGAGCAATGCACCACTCTGGAAAAACTCGGCCTTTAGCAACTGCCCTTCGTTCTCGTTGAATACTACGCCATAGGTATGGATAGTGCGTTCGCCTCCGGGGCCGTTGACCGTTGTGGTCTTGGTGGTCTCGCAGTTGGCGCATAGGCCAAGCCACCCTCCTATCGGAGTGGTGTACTCGTAGGTCCATTCATACCCCGATCCAGGCAGGCCCGGCCCGGAAATTTTCTTGCTTCGAAGCGCCAGGACATCGAAACGCGCTGGTATGCGGCTGTAGATTTGATCGCCAGGCTGAACCGGCGGGATGTCCCCGCCCATTGCCGGGGGAGGTACGCAATCCGGCGGAACGAAAGTCCGCCCATGGCGAATCGCTTGGAACTGGAATTCGCCCATTGCACCCGACGGGTGTTTGATGGTGGCTGGACGCGACAAAGGCAGCAAAACCCGCATCCAGGAGCATGACAGCGCTTTGTCCTGCCGCTTGATCCAGCGATGGTCCTCGGAAATTTCCTCGGTCTCGTCGTAGGCTGAGGGCCCCGTGATCCCGGAGAGATTGATCTCCCAGCGGCCCTGATCGGGCAGAGTCACAGTGCTGAGGTTGATCAAATCGTAACCATAAACCCACTCACGTACCGGCGCAGTGGTCGTAGCAATCTTCGTAACCCGCGGCCATTGCAGGTAAGTGCCCCAGGTTATGTTCAAACGGCGGCCGTCGCTGGCCACGATCGACATCAACTTGGCACCATCCCATTGGTACTCCACCCAATTGCCGAAACGGTCCTCCACCCGAGTCGGGTAGATCCGCAGTTCGCTGCGGTCGAGCTGCCGCTGTACCACCTGCCCCCCCGCGAAGAAGGGCTTGAGCAAGCCTTCGACTTCGCGCGAGACCATCCAATCGAAGTAGTACCGAGTCCCGTCCGGCGCATGCGCGAGGAAGCCCTCGCCCGGCTGGCCACTCTTCAGACTTGGCAGACAAGACAAGTACCAGAACTGCTTGGTCACCCACGGATATGCACGACCGTCGGCGGGCTTGGGCTTGGAGTCGGCCGTAGCGACCAGCACCTCTTGCTTCCCTCCCTGCCCAGTGAGCTGGAAGCCGCTCCAGTACTCGTCCGCCCCCACGGTCTCATGATTGTTGGGATCGGTGGGGTCCAGCCTGACTGAAACCGGGGAACCACTGCTGCCCGACAAGGGCGCTGAGCAGCGGGCTTGGGTTGGATAGCCGTTGTGATCTATCAGCTGCCAGCCCGCCGCCGTGCTGAACGTCCCGCTAATCCGCGGAATGTCCCAGTCCCACTCGCCAAACGGGAAGTTGCGATAGTCGTCGGCCGTATTCGTGAACGAGCGCCCTATCGCCACCGGCAAGCCACTGTTCCCCGGCAAGCTCACATCCGTCGCCGCGAACGTCGTCGCCCCGGTATAGAGATTGACCGAGTCGCCGAACAACTGCGGCCCCTCGGCCTTGATCACCTGGGCCGACTTGATGAACTTGTCGTACTCCTGCCACGGCTCCTGCTGTGCGGACGCCGCCCCCGACGCCGCAATCAGCGCCACTCCGATCATGTAACGCATGGCCACCCCTCTGTCCTTGGCCTGGTTGGGTTCGGGCGAAATCCTTCGCCCTTCGTTTCCAGCGTTCTAGCACGGCGTTATCGACCTACGCCAGCGTCCGTCCGCGCCTATCTCTGGAACGCAGGGAGAGGGCGCATCCCCCCATCGCCCAGGCAGTTTGTTGGGCGAGAGTCTCCAGCGCTGAGACCCGACAGCGGGCATCGGGGCAGGTACGACGCACTTGCGCGCCATGGCATTCGCAGAACGGGATCGGCGCAAGCGGACGGCTCTCGAACCGCGCGGGCGCTCGATCGCCGCAATGAAAAAAGGGCGCCCTCGCAGGCGCCCTTGTCCTTTTCTCCGCGCACCGGCCCGACACCGGCGCAACCACCGCCCTCACCCCACCCACACCCGCGCATTGCGGAACATCCGCAGCCACGGCGAGTCGCCGCCCCATTCGCGCGGGGCCCAGCTGAAGTTGGCCGCGCGCAGGGTGCGCTCGGGATGCGGCATGAGGATGGTGGCGCGGCCGTCGCGGCTGGTCAGGCCGGCGATGCCGTCGGGCGAGCCGTTGGGGTTGAGCGGGTAGTGCTCGGCGACGCGGCCGTCGCCGTCGATGTAGCGCAGCGAGATGTCGGCCGCGGCCTGGTCGAGGTTGTTGGCGAAGTCGGCGCGGCCTTCGCCGTGGGCGATCGCCACCGGGATGCGCGAGCCGGCCATGCCGCGGAAGAACAACGACGGCGATTCGACCACTTCCAGCAGGCCCAGGCGCGCTTCGAATTGCTCGCTGCGGTTGCGCAGGAACACCGGCCAGTGTTCGGCGCCGGGGATGATGGGCTTGAGCTGGGCCAGCATCTGGCAGCCGTTGCACACGCCCAGGGCGAAGCTGTCGGCGCGCTGGAAGAACTCGGCGAACTGCGCGCGCAGCGCGGCGCGCTCGAGGATGCTGGTGGCCCAGCCGCGGCCGGCGCCGAGCACGTCGCCGTAGCTGAAGCCGCCGCAGGCGGCCAGGCCCTTGAACTCGTCCAGGCGGAAGCGGCCGGCGATCAGGTCGCTCATGTGCACGTCGAAGGCCTCGAAGCCGGCGCGGTCGAAGGCCGCGGCCATTTCGATCTGGCCGTTGACGCCTTGTTCGCGCAGGATCGCGACCTTGGGCCGCGCGCCGGTGTTGACGAAGGGTGCGGCGATGTCGTCGTCGGCGTCGAAGGCGAGCTTGGGCTTGAGGCCCGGCGCGGCGAAGTCGCGCGCGATGGCCCGTTCTTCTTCGGCGCAGTCGGGGTTGTCGCGCAGCTTCTGCATGGCGTGGCTGGTCGACCACCAGGCGTCGAACAACTCGTCCCAGCGCCATTCCACCAGCACCTTGCCATCGTCCTTCACCCGCACCGCCGGGGCGGTGGTCGGGCGGGCGATGCGCTGGGCGCAGTCGATCAGGCCATGGCGGGCCACCAGGTCGGCGAACTCGGCGCGGTCCTCGTCGTGGATCTGCACGATGGCGCCGAGTTCTTCGTTGAACAGGGTGCGGAAGGGGTCTTCGCCCCAGCCGTCCAGGCCGATGTCCAGGCCCAGGCGCGAACAGAAGGCCATTTCGGCCAGGGTGGCGAAGGCGCCGCCGTCGCTGCGGTCGTGATAGGCCAGCAGCAGGCCGGCTTCGCGCGCGTCGCGGATCAGCTCGAAGAAATCGCGCAGGCGCTGCGGGCTGTCCAGGTCGGGCACGCCGCCTTCGGCGGATTTGCCGGCGAAGGCGGGCAACCCGCCCTCGGCGCCGGCCTGCGGGTGCACCTGGGCCAGCACCGAGCCGCCCAGGCGCTGCTTGCCGGCGCCCAGGCCGATCAGCCACAGCTCGGTATCGGCCTCGCGCGAGAGCAGCGGGGTGAGCTGCTGGCGCACGTCCACCACCGGGGCGAAGGCGCTGACGATCAGCGATACGGGCGAGACGGATTTGTGCGCTTCCGCGTCCGCGGCCCACTGCGCTTGCATGGACAGCGAATCCTTGCCGACGGGGATGCTCAGTTCCAGCTCGGGGCACAGTTCCAGGCCCACGGCCTTGACCGCGTCGAACAGCAGCGCGTCCTCGCCGGCGTGCGAAGCGGCGGCCATCCAGTTGGCCGACAGCTTGACCCGGTTGAGCGATTCCACCGGCGCCGCGCACAGGTTGGTGATCGCCTCGCCCACCGCCATGCGCGCGGCCGCGGCAGCGTCCAGCAGCGCCAGCGGGGTGCGCTCGCCGATGGCCATGGCCTCGCCGACGTGGCCGTCGAAGCCGCTGAAGGTGATCGCGCAATCGGCCACCGGCAACTGCCAGGGCCCGACCATCTGGTCGCGCGCGACCAGGCCGCCGACGGTGCGGTCGCCGATGGTGATCAGGAAGTTCTTGGCCGCCACGGTCGGGTGAGCGAGCACGCGCAGGCCGGCTTCGCGCAGGTCCAGGCCGCTCCAGTCCAGCGCCGGCCACGGCGCGTGCGCCGGGCGGCGGGTGTCGCGGTGCATCTTCGGCGGCTTGCCGAAGAGCACGTCCATGGGCAGGTCGATCGGGTGGGCGTGGGATTGGGAGCTCGGGGCTTGTCCGTAGACCGTCTCGACCGTGGCGCCGTAGCCGACCACCAGGCGCTCCTCGGCGGTGGCATGGCCGACCACGGCGAAGGGGCAGCGCTCGCGTTCGCAGATCGCGGCGAACTCGGCCACGCGGTCGGCGGGCAAGCCGAGCACGTAGCGCTCCTGCGATTCGTTGCACCACAGCTGCATCGGCGAGAGCGAGGGATCGTCGCTGGGCACCCGGTCCAGATCGATCACGCCGCCCAGGCCGGAGTCGTGCAGCAGTTCGGGGATGGCGTTGGACAGGCCGCCGGCGCCGACATCGTGGGCGCTGTCGATCGGGTTGGCGTCGCCGAGGGCGACGCAGCGGTCGATCACTTCCTGGCAGCGCCGCTCCATTTCCGGGTTGTCGCGCTGCACGCTGGCGAAATCCAGCGCCTCGGCGCTGTCGCCGGAAGCCACCGAACTGGCCGCGCCGCCGCCCAGGCCGATCAGCATCGACGGGCCGCCGAGCACGATCACCGCATGGCCGGGCTTGAGCCCGCGCTTGGCCACTTGCACCCGGTCGATCGCGCCCAGGCCGCCGGCGAGCATGATCGGCTTGTCGTAAGCGCGCACCAGCGCGGCGTCGCCGTCGCGGCCCTGGGCCAGCTCGAAGCTGCGGAAGTAGCCGGCCAGGTTGGGGCGGCCGAATTCGTTGTTGAACGCGGCCGCGCCGATCGGGCCGTCGAGCATGA
>CBIFVU010000104.1:0-12437 GCA_966185905.1 uncultured Lysobacter sp. | reverse complement strand
GAACGCGCGCCGGCGGAGGGAGGATTCCGGCACGGCGGCCGCAGGCGGGCCGCGCGGCATGGACTGGCGCAGGCGTGCGCTTTGGTCGAGGATGACGGGCACCCCGGCGCGGCCCGGTCCGGTCCCGCGCCGTCCCCACGCCGCCGCCCACGGCGAACGCCTTCCAAGGAGCGCAACCGCAGATGGACACTCGAGCGATCTTCTTCCCCGCGCTGGCGATGGCTGCGCTGACCTGCGCGGTGTGGCTGCGCATGCTCCAGATGCGCATCGGCCAGATGCGGCGAGAACGCATCCACCCGCAGGCGGTGGCGACCTCGGCGCAGGCGGCGGCGCGCTTGACCGACTCGCGCGCCGCCGACAATTTCCGCAACCTGTTCGAGCTGCCGGTGCTGTTCTACCTGGCCCTGGCGATCGCTGCGCTGGTCGGCCTGGGCGGCGACACCGCGACCCTGGCGCTGGCCTGGGCCTTCGTCGGCTTGCGCATCGTCCACAGCGCCATCCAGTGCAGCTACAACAAGGTCATGCACCGTTTCTACGCCTATGTCAGCGGTGGTCTGGTGTTGTGGCTGTTGTGGGCGCGGCTGGCGTTGGCCTTGGCGCAGGGCTGAGGCGGGCCGGCGCGGGCCCGGCTGCGCGCGCCGGCAGAGGCGATCGATGGAGTACACACCGATGAGCGACACCCCCCCGGCCGACGACGCCGACGAACGCGAGCTGCGCCGGCTGCGCTGGCGTTGCCGGCGCGGCATGCGCGAGCTGGACCAGCTGCTGGAACGCTATCTGCAGCGTCGCTGGCGGCAAGCGCCCAGCGCAGAACGCGCGGTTTTCCTAAGGCTGCTGGAAACCGAGGACGATAAGCTCTGGCACTGGTTCATGGGCCACGAGGCCGCTGACGATGCCGAGCTGCGAACCTTGGTCGACGCCATCCGCGCCTTGCCTGTCTGAGCGCACACCGGCGCCAGCGGGCGAGGGCCCGCGGGCCGGCGCCCGCGCGCGCTGCGAGCTGGCCCCGCGCCGGCCAGCGAGCGCACGCCGATCCGCCGGCCCGGGCCGGGGCGTGGCCTTGCGCCGGCAGTGGCGCAGGCTCGCGCGTGGCGCGCGCCGCTGGCCGGTCGAGCCGCAGATAGTGCCCGGACAACTGCCGTGGCGGCCCTCGCATGTGTTGGCCGCCTGCCTGTGGGCGCTGGGCCTGGGCGCCGCGCTGTCCCTGCTGGCCAGCGAATGCCCCCCGGCGGTGGCCTGGCCGGCGGCCGTCGCCGCGCTGGCCTGGGCCCGGCATTCGGCCCGCTGCGAACTGCGGCGCCCCGCGCGGCGCCTGGACCACGGCGGTCGCGGCCTGCGCCTGGACGGCCGCGCGATGTCGGTGCAGGGCCTGCACCGCCGCGGCTGGTTGCTGCGCCTGGACCTGCGCGGCGAGGACGGTCGCCGCGAACGCCTGCTGTGGTGGCCCGATACCCTCGGTGCGCACGGCCGCCGTGAACTCAGGCTGGCCGCCGCGGTCGGAGCCTGTGCGCGCCGGCCGCGTTCGATGGCACCATAGGCCCGGCAGTGCCGCTCCGGGAGCCGGGGCCGGCTGGCCTGGGCGCAGGCTCCGGGCCGCAGCCACCGCAGCGGCGCCTCCCGACTCCTCTTCCAACCCGGGCTCCATGTTCAAACCCATCTCCGTCGCCATCGGCCTGCGCTATCTGCGCGCCAAGCGCCGCAACGGCTTCATCTCCTTCATCTCGCTGGCCTCCATCGCCGGCATCGCCCTGGGCGTGACCGCGCTGATCACCACCCTGGCAGTGATGAGCGGCTTCCAGCGCGAGATCCGCGACCGCATGTTGCAAATGGCCGCCCACGCCACCGTCAGCGATTACGGTCAGCCGCTGGTGGACTGGCAGCGCGCGGTCGAGCAGGCCATGGCCGATCCGCGCGTGGCCGGCGCCGCGCCCTATATCGAGAAGGAAGCGCTGCTCTCGGCCACGCGCCAGCAGCCGGCGATCGTGCGCGGCGTGGTCCCGGCCGAAGAAGGCAAGGTCTCGGTGCTGGCCGACAAGATGGTCGAAGGCCGCCTGGACTCGCTGCAGCCGGGCAGCTTCAACATCGTGCTGGGCAAGGAGCTGGCGCTGTGGACCGGCGCGCGGGTCGGCGACAGCGTGGTGATGATGACCGCCGACGGCCGCAGCACGCCGATGGGCGCGATGCCCCAGCTCAAGCGCTTCACCGTCAGCGGCATCTTCGAGGCCGGCTACAACGACTTCGACAAGGGCATGGCGGTGGTCAACCTCTCCGACATGCAGCGCGTGCTGCGCATGGGCGAGGGCGTCACCGGCGTGCGCCTGAAGCTGCACGACATGGACCAGGCCTGGGTGGTGGCCCAGGACTTGGCCAACCGCCTCGGCGGCCCGTACCGGGTGACCGACTGGAGCAGCGACAACGCCAACATGTTCCGCGCGCTGAAGATGGAGAAGACGGTGATGGCGATCCTGCTCTCGCTGATCATCGCCATGGGCGCGTTCAACCTGGTGTCCTCGCAGGTCATGCTGGTCACCGACAAGCAGGCCGACATCGCCATCCAGCGCACCCTCGGGCTCACGCCGATGAGCGTGATGCGCATCTTCGTGGTCCAGGGCACCTTGATCGGCATCATCGGCACCGTGCTGGGGGTGATCGGCGGGATCGTGCTGACCCTCAACCTGGAGCACATCCTCAAGGCCATCGAAACGGTGCTGGGCGTGCAACTGCTGCCCGAGGACGTCTACTACATCACCGGCCTGCCCACCGACCTGCAGACCAGCGACGTCACCATCATCGCCTGCGTGGCGCTGGCGATGGCCTTCCTGGCCACCATCTATCCCGCCTGGCGCGCCGCGCGCACGGCCCCGGCCGAGGCGCTGCGCTATGAGTAAGACCCGCATGCCCGGCGCAGCGCCCAGCGACATCGTGCTGTCCTGCGAAGCATTGGCCATGACCTATGCCGAGGGCAGCCTGCGCACGCCGGTGTTCCAGGGCCTGGACCTGGCGGTGCGCCGCGGCGAGACCGTGGCCATCCTCGGCGCCTCCGGCGCCGGCAAGAGCACCCTGCTGCACCTGCTCGGCGGCCTGGACACGCCCACCGCCGGCGAGGTCTATGTCGACGGCCACCGCATGAACGCCCTGCCGGACCGCTCGCGCGGCATCCTGCGCAACCAGTCGCTGGGCTTCATCTACCAGTTCCATCACCTGCTGCCGGAGTTCACCGCGCTGGAGAACGTCATGCTGCCGCTGCTGCTGAGCGGGCGCACGGTGCAGATGCGCAAGCAGCGGCCCTGGGGCATGTTCCTGATCGGCCTGCCGGGCTATCTGCTGCTGGACCTGCCGCGCGCGGCGCTGCGCTCGTTCGTGGAAAGCCGCAACGCGCCCTCGGTGCAGCAGGCGCGCGAGCGCGCGACCCACTTGCTGGAATCGGTCGGCCTGGGCCACCGCTTGCAGCACAAGCCGGGCGAATTGTCCGGCGGCGAGCGCCAGCGCGCCGCGGTTGCGCGCGCGCTGGTCAATCGCCCGGCCTGCGTGCTCGGCGACGAGCCTACCGGCAATCTCGACGAGAAGACCGCCGCCACGGTGTTCGAGCTGATGCTGGCGCTCAACCGGGAGCAGGGCACCAGCCTGGTCCTGGTCACTCACGACCGTCGCCTGGCGCGGCGCCTGGACCGGGTGCTGGAACTGCACGAGGGCAAGTTGCGCGAACTCGCGCACGCCGATGTCTGAGCGGGGCCGCTGAGGATGCCGCAGCGGCGGGCCTTGCTCGCTGCCGGACAGGCGGACCAGCGGCTTGCCGGGACGCAGCATCGCTTCACATGGCGAAGTGACCGGGATCGGGCTCGGACTGGCTCGGCCAGCGGGTCGCTGTGTCTGCTGGCGCCGGGGTGGGGCGTTGCCCGAAGCCGGCGGCCGGCGAGCGCTCGCGGTCTGGGCGATGAGTGCGTCCGCGTTGGCGGCGGCCTGGCTGCATCGGGAAGAAACGCCGACGGCTGAGGATCGTTGACCGAGCCGGCCGCGCCGGAGCGGTCGCGGGCGCCCGCTTGGGCCGCCCTTGTGGCCTCGTCCCGGCGGTCGTGGGGTTTTCCTACCGCGCAATGCACAGGCAGCCGATCGATGCCCGGCCTCCTGAGGCCTACTGTGGCTGCCTGCGCGATGGCCGCGACGCGCCCAGCAGGTCGCAAGGCGCACCAGGCCACACCAGGCCGCAATGGACGGCGCGCCAGCCCGGCGCGTGCCAGTCCAGCGCGCCCCGGGCCGCCATCGCTGCCGGCCAGGACGAACCGGGAGGAAAGGACTCATGAAGGATGCGGCCCGGATGCCGCCGTTGGGCAAGCGCGCGGCGCTGGCGCTGTTGGCGGGCGTGGGCCTGGCCCTGTCGCTTGCGCAGGCCCTGCCGTTGGCTGGGGGCCTGTTGGCCATGGCGCTGGCGGTGGCCGCTTGGTGGCGGTGGCCGCGCGCGCGCCTGCTGTCCACCCTGGCGCTGGGCTTCGCCCTGGCCAGCGCGCACGCGGCCTGGGCGCTGGAATTGCGCCTGCCGGCGGCGCAGGAGCGCCGCATCGCCACCCTGGCCGGCGAGATCGTCGACCTGCCGCAGCACGACCCGCGACGCACCCGCTTCGACTTCCGCGTCGACGACCACCACAGCCAGCCGCCGCACTTGCGCGGACGCCTGCTGCGGCTGGCCTGGTACGACGAGGATCCGCGCCCTCGCCAGGCTTTGCGCGCAGGCCAGCGCTGGTCGCTGCAGGCGCGTTTGCGCGCGCCGCGCGGCCTGCGCAATCCCGGCGGCGCCGATGCGGAGAAATACGCGCTCATGCAGCGCATCGCCGCCACCGGCAGCCTGCACCGGCCGCAACGCGCGCGGCCGTTGTCGCCACCGCGCGGCCTGCCGGCCTGGCGCGAAGCGATGTCGGAGCGGATCGCAGCGGCGGTGCCGGGCCCGGGCGCGCGCTTCGTGCGCGCATTGGCCCTGGGCGACACGCGCGCGTTCAGCGAGGACGACTGGCGCGTGTTGCGCGCCGATGGCTTGACCCACCTCATCGCCATTTCGGGCTTCCATGTCGGCCTGGTCGCGGGCTTCTTCGCCTTGCTCGCGCGCGCGGCGTGGTGGTTGCTGCCCGGCCTGGGCCGGCGCTGCCCGGCGGTCGCCGCGGCCGCGGTCGCGGCCATGTCCGGCGGCCTGCTCTATGCCGCCGCCGCTGGCTTCGCGCTGCCGACCGTGCGCACCTGGCTGATGATCGCGGTGGTCGCCGGGCTGTGCCTGTCGCGGCGTCCGTTCCATGGCTTCGACGCCCTGGCCCTGGCGATGATCGCGGTCCTGCTGGCCGACCCGCTGGCGGTGCTGGGCGCCGGTTTCTGGTTGAGTTTCCTGGGCGTGGCCTGGCTGCTGTGGTGCCTGCCGGACCCAGCCCGGAGCTGGCGCGAGCGCCTGGGCGGCTTCCTTTCGGCGCAGGGCGTGGCCAGCCTGGGCTTGCTGCCGGTCTGCGTATGGCTGTTCGGCCAGGCCTCGCTGGCCGGGCCGCTGGCCAACCTGGTGGCGGTGCCCTGGTGGAGCCTGCTGGTGGTGCCGCTGGCCTTGCTCGGCACTGGCCTGGAATACCTGTGGCCCGGTGCCGGCGCGTTCCTTTGGCGCTGGGCTGCGGCCTGCTTCGAGCCGGGCTGGCCGGCGTTCGTGGCCCTGGCCGACAGCGGTCTGGCGCTGTGGTGGCTGCCCGAAGCGCGGTGGTTCGCGCTGCCGCTGGCCCTGGCCGGGGCGTTCTGGCTGCTGCTGCCGCGCGGTGTCCCCGGCAAGCCGCTGGCGGCGTTGCTGTGGCTGGCCTTGCTGTGGCCTGAGCGAGCGCGCCCGCGGCAGGGCGAGGTCGAGCTGGTGGTGATCGATGTCGGCCAGGGCCTGTCGGTGCTGGTGCGCACGGCCGGACATGCGCTGCTGTTCGACGCCGGTCCGGCGGTCGCCGACGGCTTCGATGCCGGCGAGCGCGCGGTGGTGCCGGCGCTGCATGCCCTGGGCGTGCGCCGGCTCGACCGGGTCGTGCTCAGCCACGCCGACAACGACCATGCGGGCGGCCTGGCTGCGGTGCTGCGCGGCTTTCCCGCACCGCCGCCGTTGGCGCCCCCGGACGCCAGCGGCGAGGCCATCGACGGGCTGGACCTGGGGCTGTGCCAGGCTGGCGAGGAGTGGCAGTGGGACGGCGTGCGCCTGCGCCTGCTGCATCCGCCGGCCCATTTTCCCTATCTGCGCAACGAGTCCAGTTGCGTGTTGCGCATCGACAGCGCCCACGGCTCGGCCTTGCTGACCGGGGACATCGGCGGGGTGGTCGAGCGCGGGCTGGTCCGGCGCGCCGGCGAGGATCCGCAGGCCGGGCTGCGCGCCGACATCGTGCTGGTCCCGCACCACGGCAGCCATGAATCCTCCGATCCTGCCTTCATCGCCGCCACCGGGGCCCGCCATGCCTTGGTGTCCAGCGGCTACGGCAACCGCTATCGCCATCCCCGCGCCGATGTGGTCGAGCGCTGGCGCGCCAGCGGCGCGCAGGTCTGGAACACCGCCGGGGCCGGTGCCCTGAGGGTCCGCCTCGGCGCGGGCGGCGTGGCGGTGGAAGCGCGACGCCAGACACACCCGCGCCTGTGGGGGGCGACCGGTCCCGCGGGCCCTGGGCTATCCTATCGGCCGGATTGAAATCGGCCATGGGCCGGAGGTTCGCGCGTGCTGGAACTGGTCAAGGCCGGCGGTTGGCCGATGATTCCGTTGTTGATCCTGTCGGCGGTGGCGCTGGCGATCATCATCGAGCGGCTGTGGACGCTGCGCCGGCGCGCGGTACTGCCGCCCAACCTGGGCCAGGAAGTGCGCACCTGGGCGGCCAGCGGCCGGCTCGACCCGGCCCACATCGAATCCCTGCGCGCGACCGCGCCGCTGGGCGCGTTGTTGGCGGCCGCGCTGGACGTGCGCAACCGCCCGCGCGAGGAGATCCGCGAGCGCATCGAAGACGTGGGCCGGCATCTGGTCCACCGCATGGAGCGTTACCTGAACACGCTGGGCACCATTTCCGCCGCCGGTCCGCTGCTGGGCCTGTTCGGCACCGTGGTCGGCATGATCCAGATGTTCCTGGTGATCAACGACCACGGCATCGGCGATGTCAACCAGCTCGCCGGCGGCATCGGCAAGGCCCTGGTCTGCACCGCCGCCGGCATGATCGTGGCGATCCCGGCGCTGATCGCGCACCGCTGGTTCCGCGGCCGCATCGCCGAGTACATCGTCGCCATGGAGCACGAGGCCATTGCCCTGGTCGATGTGCTGACCCCCGGCACTGCCGAGGCGCGCCAGGCCGACGGCGGCCGCGCGCCGGTGCGCCTGGCCGGCGGCCAGGCCGGCTGAGCCGCCCGCATGCGCATCCGCGACCACCGCGCCGACGATGAGCCCGAGATCAACCTGGTCCCGTTGATCGACGTGATCCTGGTGTTGATCATCTTCTTCGTCGTCACCGCCACCTTCGACGCCCGCTCGGTGCTCAAGCTCGAACTGCCGCGCGCCACCGGCGAGCCGGCCGCCGACGCCGGCCAGGCCCTGATCGTGCTGGTCAATGCCGACGGCCGCTATTTCGTCGGCGACCGCGAAGTGCTGCGCGACGACCTGGAATCGCTCAAGGCCACCATCGCCGAAGTCGCCGGCGAGGACCGCGACCGCACGGTGATGCTGCGCGCCGATGCGCGCACGCCCTACCAGGCCGTGGTCACGGTCTACGACGCGCTCGGCCAGCTCGGCTTCCGCCGGATCATGAGCGCGACCGCGCCGCCGCAGGCGGCCAAGCCGGCGGCGGGGAGCGCGCGGTGACGGCCAGCGCCGCCGCGGCCTCGCCCTGGCAAACCTACCGGCGCTTGCTGGCGTTCTCGCGGCCGTACCGCGGGCTGCTGCTGCTGGCCGGCCTGGGCATGGTGTTCGAGGCTGGCGCCGGCGCCGGCTTCACCAAGCTCATGGAACCCATCATCGACCAGGGCTTCATCGAGAAGAACACCACCCTGGCGTTCTGGCTGCCGGCGGCGATCGTCGCCCTGTTCGTGCTGCGCGGCGTGGCCGGCTACATCACCGACTACTACATGGCCAAGTCCGGGCGCGGCGTGGCCCGCGACCTGCGCGTGCGCGTGCTCGACAAATACC
Organism: uncultured Lysobacter sp.; assembly: GCA_966185905.1. Classification (GTDB taxonomy): domain Bacteria; phylum Pseudomonadota; class Gammaproteobacteria; order Xanthomonadales; family Xanthomonadaceae; genus Lysobacter. Next base: position 4,285 of record CBIFVU010000104.1, on the reverse strand, counting down.
TGCGCATGCCCGGCGCGCGCTTCGACACCGAGCCGGTGCCGGCGATGCTGGTGCGGCTGGGCTCGGACAGCGACCAAGTCGCCCAGGCGGCGGTGGACGCGCTCAAGGTGATGGTGCAGCAATCCATGCAGGCCCTGGCCCTGCTCGCGGTCATGCTCTGGACCAGTTGGCAGGTCACCATCGCCGTGGCGGTGATGGCGCCGCCGCTGGCTTGGGTGATGGACAAGGTCGGCCGCCGCTATCGCCGCATCAGCCACCGCATCCAGGAGAGCGGCGCCGAGTTGCTGGTCTCGGCCGACCAGGCGCTGTCCAACCAGCAGGAAGTCAAGGTCTACGGTGCCCAGCGCAGTGAGCTGGAGCGCTACAGCGGCATCGCCAACCAGTACCTGAGGCTGAGCCTGAAGGTCGAATCCACCCGCAGCATCGCCTCGGCCATGGTCCAGCTCATGGGCTCCATCGGCCTGGCCTTGCTGTTGCTGGTCGCCAGCCACGAAGCCTTCGCCGGGCGCCTGAGCGCAGGCGGCTTCGTCTCGCTGATGATGTCGATGATGGCGATGATCCCGTCGCTGCGGCAGCTGACCAACGTGCAGAACATGCTCCAGCGCGGCGTGGCCTCGGCCGAACGCCTGTTCGACGTGCTCGATGCGCCGGACGAGGCCGATCAGGGCCGCCGCGAACTGGCGCGCAGCCAGGGCCTGATCGAGTTCCGCGACGTGCGCGCGCGCTATCCCGGGCAGACCCAGCCAGCGCTGTCGGACATCAGCTTCGTCGCCCGCCCGGGCACGGTGACTGCCATCGTCGGCCGCTCCGGCAGCGGCAAGTCCACCCTGATCAAGCTGATCCCGCGTTTCTACGATCCCGAGTCCGGGCAGATCCTGCTCGACGGCCATCCTCTGCAGGACTACCGCCTGAGCGACCTGCGCCGACAGATCGCCCTGGTGGGCCAGCAGGTGATGCTGTTCGACGGCACCGTTGCGGCCAATATCGCCTATGGCGAGATGCAGGGCGCCGATGCGGCCGCATTGGAGCGGGCGATGCAGGGCGCCAATGCCGCCGAGTTCATCGAACGCTTGCCGCAGGGCGCGGCCACCGCCATCGGCGCCAAGGGCGGCAAGCTCTCCGGCGGCCAGCGCCAGCGCCTGGCCATCGCCCGGGCCATGCTCAAGGACGCGCCGATCCTGATCCTGGACGAGGCCACCGCGGCCCTGGACGCCGAGTCCGAACGCCTGGTGCAGGATGCGCTGGAGCGGCTGATGCCCGACCGCACGACCTTGGTCATCGCCCACCGCCTGGCTACCATCGAACACGCCGACCAAGTGCTGGTGATGGAGCAGGGCCGCATCGTCGAACGCGGCACCCACGCCGAGTTGCTGGCCCAGGGCGGGTTGTATGCGCATTTGCACCGGATGCAGTTCCGGGAGGCCGAATGAGCGGCGCGTCGAACGGCAGCGGGAATGGGAGCGCGAACCGCGGCTCGCAGGACCGCGTGCACGGCGGCCCGTCCACCGGCGCGCTCGGTGCGGCCGGCCCGGACCGCGCCAGCGGCGTGCCGGCCTACTGGTACCAGGACCTGCCAGTACCGGCGCACGCGCGCCTGCTGGCCGGCCTGTACGGCGCCGTCACCGGCCTGCGCCGCAGTCTCTATCGCAAGGGGTTCAAGCGCCGCCGCCATCCCGGCGTGCCGGTGGTCGTGGTCGGCAACATCACCGCCGGCGGGGCCGGCAAGACCCCGCTCACCATCGCCCTGGTGCAGCGCCTGCGCCAGGAAGGCTGGAACCCCGGCGTGGCCAGCCGCGGCTACGGCCGCGACCAGGCCAAGACCGCGCTGTGGGTCGAGCGCAGCACCGACCCGCGCCTGGGCGGCGACGAGCCGGTGCTGATCGCGCGCCGCACCGGCGCGCGGCTGCGCGTGGACCGCGACCGCGCCGCCGCCGCCCAGGCCCTGGCCGAGGCCGGCTGCGACATCGTGGTCTGCGACGACGGCCTGCAGCACTACCGGCTGGCCCGCGACATCGAGATCGAAGTGGTCGACGGCCGCCGCCGCTATGGCAACGGCCAGTTGCTGCCGGCCGGACCGCTGCGCGAGCCGCCCGAGCGCGGCGCGGCCTGCGATTTCCGCGTGGTCAACCTGCCGCCGGCCGCCGCCGGCGATCCGGCCGCGTCCAGCGGCTTCGGCGAATGGCCGATGCGGCTGGTCGCCGACCAGGCCTTGCCTCTGCTCGGTGGGCGGCCGCTGCGCCTGGACAGCTTCGCCGGCCAGCGCGTGCACGCCGTGGCCGGCATCGGCGACCCGGAGCGCTACTTCGCCATGCTGCGCGGCTTCGGCATCGCGGTGGTGCCGCACGCCTTCGCCGACCACCACCGCTACACCGCGGCCGACTTCGCCTTCGGCAGCAAACTGCCGGTGCTGATGACCGAGAAAGATGCGGTCAAGATCGCGCTGGTGGGCGAGGGCGCATTCGCCTCGGAGCTGCACTACAGCGTGCCGGTGCGGGCCGAATTGCCGGAGGCGTTCTGGGTCTCGTTGCTGGACCGGCTGCCGGCGCGCGCGCCGCGCTAGCGCGCATGGACGGCCGGTTGCGCTGCCTGCCCGATGCGCTTGTCCGGCCCGGCCGGTGGCGCCCCGCCGCTTCGGTGCGCGGCGCCTGTCTTTTTTCCGCCGGACGCGAGTCCGGCCGCCTTTCTTGGAGCTTGCCGTGAGCCAGGACTTCGTCGTCGCCATTCCCGCCCGTTACGCCGCCTCGCGCCTGCCCGGCAAGCCGCTGCGCGACCTGGGCGGCGAGCCGCTGGTGCTGCGCGTGGCCCGCCGCGCCTTGCTGGCCGGCGCCTCGGAGGTGTGGGTGGCGACCGACGACGAACGCATCGCCCGCGCCCTGGACGGCAGCGGCGTGCAGGTGGCGATGACTGCGCCGACCCACGTCTCCGGCACCGACCGCCTGGCCGAGTGCGCCGAGATCGCCGGCTGGCGCGACGACACCGTGGTGGTCAACCTGCAGGGCGACGAGCCCTTCGCGCCGGTCGCCGGCATCCAGGCCGCGGCCGCGACCCTGCGCGAGAGCGGCGCCGACATGGCCACCCTGGCCACGCCGATCCAGGAGGTCGAGCTGTTGTTCGATCCCAACGCGGTCAAGCTGGTGCGCGCGGCCAATGGCGATGCGCTGTACTTCAGCCGCGCGCCGGTCCCGTGGCCGCGCGACGCCTTCGCCAAGGACCGTCAGCGCATGCCCGGCGGCGGCGACTGGCTGCGCCACATTGGCCTGTATGCCTACCGCGCCGGATTCCTGCGCAAGTTCGCGCGGATGCGCCCCGGCCGGCTGGAGCAAGTCGAATCGCTGGAGCAATTGCGCGCGCTGGAAGCCGGCCATCGCATCGCCGTGTGCCTGAGCCCGGAGCCGTTCCCGCCGGGCGTGGACACCCCCGAAGACCTGGCCCGCGCCGAGGCCTTCCTGGCGGCTCAGGCCGCGGCCGGGGAGGGCGGCTGATGCGCTTGCTGGTGGTGTGCCTGGGCAATATCTGCCGTTCGCCGGTGGCCGAAGGCGTGTTGCGCGCGCGCCTCCAGGCCTCCTCGCTGCGCGACCGGGTCAGCCTGGACTCGGCCGGCACCGGCGACTGGCACGTGGGCGAGCCGCCGGACCGCCGCGCCATCGCCAATGCCGCCAGCCACGGCATCGACATCGCCGGCCTGCGCGCGCGCCAGCTCAGCGCCGAGGATTACCGCGACTTCGACTGGCTGCTGTGCGCCGACCGCGCCAACCTGCGCGAGGTGCGCGCGCGTGCGCCGCAGGGCGCCCGCGCGCGCAGCGCCCTGCTGCTGGATTGGTGCGGTACCGTGGCCGACGGCGAAATCCCCGACCCCTATACCGGCGGCCCGGCCCAGTTCGAGCACGTTTTCGATCTGCTCGACCGCGCCGCCGACGGCGCCATCGCCCGCCTGCGCCAGGAGCTGCGGCACGCCTGAGCGGCGCCGCGCTCGGACCGGAAACGCCAATCCCCAATCTCCAATCCGGCCCCTTGCCTCGCGCATAATCGACCCAATCCAGTACCCGTCCCGCACGCCGCTCCGCCGGCCGAGAAACCCGCCGCCGATGCCTCCGACCGCGACGCCCGCCTACGCGCCCGCCCGCACGCATGCCTGCCCGGCCCGAGCCGTGCGGGCCTCGGCCAGCCCGATGTCGGCCCGCCCGATGTCGACCAGCCCGATCTCGACCAGCCCGATCTCGACCAGCCCGATCTCGACCAGCCCGATCTCGCCCCGCGCGCGTTCGGCCTGTGCGCTCCCGGCCAG
>CBIFVU010000103.1:0-12438 GCA_966185905.1 uncultured Lysobacter sp. | reverse complement strand
GAGGAGCGGTGTTACGGGTGGGCGGGGTTCATGGCGCGAGGATGCTGGCGGTATCGCCCTCCTGGCCGATCAGCACGGCGTTGGCCCAGTTCGCGCAGACCTGGGTGGGTTGGCTGCCCTGCGCACCGAGGGTGCGCAGGCTGAGCGCGGACAGACCGCGGATGTCGAGTTCGGGCTTGACCACGCCGGGCGCCTTGACCAGGCCGCTGTCGTAGAGCAGGCGGCCGTCGCCCCAGACCTGGAACTGCAAGCCGCCGGCGGCGCGGCAGGCGTCGTCGATGCCGAGGTCGGCGCGCAGCAAGCGCCACTGCCCTTGCAGGCGCAGGTCGATGCGGCTGGCCGCGCCGACGCCCAGGCCGCGGCGGAACACCAGCCCGTTCATGCGCTGCGCAGCCTCGCCGCGGAAGGCGCGGTCGGCGCGCACCTGCGCGGCCAGCGCCGCCGGCAGCGGCAACTCGGACAGATAGCGCTGCTGCGCCGGCCGCTCCGGCGGCTGGTGTTCGAGCACATGGAAGCGCGACAGCGCGATCGGCCCGACATCGCGCGGCTGCAAGGCGTCCACCGCGCGCGCCGCGCCGGCCTGGGCGGCGCTGACCATGGGATCGGCGCCGGATGCGCCGTCGCCCTCGGGGTTGTGCACGCTGAGCACGCGGAAGCGCAGCAGCCGGCCGGCGCGGGCCGGGAATTCGATGCGTTGGGCGTCTTGCTTGAGCAGCAGGCGCCCGCGCGCGACCGGCTCGCCCCATTCGCCGTTGCTGTCGCCCAGGTACACCTCGTAGTCGCGCACCTGGCCGTGCTTCCAGTGCGGGTCGTTGCGCGGCGCCAATTCGATGCCGTCGATCAACTTGCGCTCGCCGAAGCCCAGAGTCCATTCGTGCGCGCCAGTGCGCACGGCTTGGTTGCGCACGCTGCGGAACCAGGTCTTGGGATCCTCGTCGAAAGCGTTCTCCAGCGCGTGGCCGGGCTCCTCGGCCGGGCGGTTGACCACCAGCAGGCTGTCGGCCGGCAGGGCGCGGCCCAACGCCGGCGCGGGCGGGAAGGCATCGTCGGCCGCGGCCGGTGCCTCGGCGATGTCCAGCGCCAGGCGCAGCGGCTTGCGGATATCGACCATCGCGGTGCGCAGGTGCACGCTGCCCTTGCGGTCGGCCGGATCGAAGTACCAGCCTTCGGCCGCCGCCTGCAAGGCCGCGGCATCGGCCAGCCGCGGCAGCGCGCGGCCGTCCAGCGAGACCGCGCGCGGCGCTTGCCGGCTGAGCACGCGCAAGCCATAGCGGCGCTGCGGCAACTGGCCCTGGTACTGGCCCTGCACCGCATCGATCGCCACCGTCACCGCGCCGCTGCCCTGCGCCGGCGCATCCACCCGCACGTGCTGGGTGCTGGATTCGCCCTGTTGGTAGCGGCGGGTGTTGCCATCGTCCTCGTACAGCGTGTATTGCGACTGGCCCTGCGGGTAGAGATCGAAGGTGATCTCGTCCAGCGGCTTTTCCCCGTCGAACAACATCGCCGGGTGCATCGGCAGGATCGCGCCGGCGCGCACGAACAGCGGCAGCGTGGCCAGGTCCACCTGGCGGTCGAGCTCGCGCCCGGCCGCGCCGGCCTGCACGCTGCGGCCGTCCCAGTAATCGATCCAGCGCCCGGCCGGCAAGTGGATGCCGCGGCGCCAACCGCGGCTGGCAGCCTGGCTGCGGTAGACCGGCGCCACCAGCAGGTCGCGGCCGAGCAGGAACTGGTACTTGTAGGTCTCGTCCTGGGCGTGCGGGTCGCTCGGGTAGTCCCACATCAGCCCGCGCACCGGCGGCGCGCCGGTCTGCGCGGCCTGCTGGGCCAGGCCGTACATGTACGGAGTCAGCCGCATCTTCAGCTTCAGGTAGTCGCGGTTGATGCTGCGATAAGGCTCGTCGAACCACCACGGATGCTTGCGCGCGTTGGACGACCAGCCCGACATGCCCATCAGCACCGGCGTGAAGGCCTTCCATTGCAGGTCGCGGGTGTAGGTCTCGGCGCTGCCGCCGAAGATCGCATCCACATCGCCGGTGGCATAGGCCATGCCCGACAGGCCCGAACCGATCAGGGTCGGCACGTGCCAGCGGATGTAGTCCCAACTGGCGCTCTGGTCGCCGGTCCAGGCCACCGCGTAGCGCTGGATGCCGGCCCAGCCCATCACCGTCCACAGGAACGGGCGCGAATCGGAGTTGTGCAGGATGCCGTCGAACGCCGAGCGGTTGGCGTCCATCGCGAACTGATAGCCCTTGCCGGTCCAGGCCACGTCCAGCTTCTGCACCCGGCTGCCGGCGGTGCCGACTTCCCAGGCGATCTTTTCGACTCCGTCCTCGGTCCACAGGCCGGTGCGGAAACCGTACTTGGCCAGGCCTTCGACCGTCTCGGGCAGTTGCTTGTAGCCGCAACCGTAGCCGTCGTTGGGCAGGATCCAGCCGCCGGGCATGTCGTGTTCGCGGTACTGGCGGGCCACGCTCTCGACCACGTCGGGGGTGGTGCCGGTGGGGCCGTCGCGCCAGCCTTCGGGCACGGTGCCGGGCTTTTTGGCGTTGTCGCCGTCGTTGTAGCAATCCGCGTCGCCGTAGGACAGCGCCCAACGCGGCAGCAGGCCGGCGCGGCCGGTCAGGCGGGTGTAGCGCTCCAGCAGCCGCGGCAGGTCGCCGACGAAGTAGTACGCGTCGAAGCGGTCCTCGCGATGCAGCAAGGTGGCCTGGTCGGGCTGGCGCAGGTCGTAGCTGCCGTCGCTCCAGGTGTTGCGCAACATGCCCCAGCCGCGCGAGCTGAGCAGCATCGGCGCCGGGCTGGGGCGGTCGCCCTCTTCCCAGCCGCCGGAATAGGACACCTCCAGCTCGCGGCCCTTGAACTGGAAGCGGCCGTTCTGTTGGCCGCCGCCATAGAAGGCCTCGTCGGCCTGCGAGGACAGCACCTGCACGCTCTGCGCGGGGTCCAGGTCCAGCGGCTGCAGTTCGCGCCACAGCGGCACGCTGCGCTCGCCTTCGATGCGCTCCAGGCGCAAGGTCAGCGGTTGCCGCTGGACATGCAGCACCAACGCGCCGGTGCGCACGCGCACCTCGGCGCCGTCTTCTTCCAAGGTAGCGGCCACCTGCTCCGCCGGCTGCGGCAGCACGATCGGCGCCGCCTTGTCGCCGGCCGGCGCCAGCTTGCCGCCGCGCCCGGCCTGCACTCGCACGATGTCCTGCGCCAGCACCTCGATGCGGACCAAGCCGCCGCGGTCGGTGCTCAGCTCCCAGCTCGGCGTCGCGCCGGCGCCGGCGCGCACCGCGCGCAGGTTGCCGATCGGCTCGGCCATTGCCGGCAAGGCCGGCGCCAGCAACGCAGCCAGGATCGCGATCGACAGTCGCGGACGACGCACGCGGAACTCCACCTTGCCCCCAGGGCCCGCTCGGCGGGCGTTCGTAAACCGGTTGCGGCCGACTCTAGGGCAGGGCTTCGAAAGCTGTCAATAAATTGAAAGACAAAAGGAAGAATTTTCGACATAAAACGAAAGATTGTGCACCGCAATACTTTCCAAAAACCGCGAAAACCCCTGTTAATACTAGGGCGAAAGCCGCACCTGCAATTTCTTTCGGATTATTCCCATGATCGAGAGCAGCGAAGCCATCCACCACAGAAACTTTCGTTTTACTTTCGCTATTTGACTTTCCGAAAGAAAACGCAGATCGTGCCCTCGCTCAACAGGAATCTTCCATGGACGCCACCCCACTCCTCGACTTGTCCGCCTGGCAGCGCCTGGGCGGAGCCGATACCGCCGCCGAGATCGCCCAGCAACCGGCGCTGTGGGAACGCTTGGCCGACGAGCTGGCGCAGGCGCGCGAGCGCGTGCAGGCCTTCCTCGGCGACGCCCTGTCCGATCCGCGCCAGCGCGTGTTGTTCACCGGCGCCGGCAGTTCGGGCTTCATCGCCGACATGGTCGCCGATCGCATCAATGCGCAATGGCCGGCCGAAGTGCGTTCGCTGCACACCACCAGCCTGCTCACCCATCCGGCGCTGTACCTGCAGCCCGACCGCCCGACCCTGCTGGTGTCTTTCGCCCGCAGCGGCTCCAGCCCGGAGAGCGTGGCCGCGGTGGAACTGGTCCGCGCCCAGGTCGGGCAGGCGCGCTTCCTGGACATCACCTGCAACCCCGACGGCGAACTGGCCCGGCGCGGCGCAGGCCGCGAAGACACCTGCACCTTGCTGATGCCGGCGGCGAGCTGCGACCGCGCCTTCGCCATGACCAGCAGCCTGAGCTGCATGCTGCTGGCGGCGCTGAGCGTGTTCGACTCCGCGCCCTGGCCGCAGCGGCTGCAACGCCTGCCGCAGTTGGCCGCGCTCGCGCGCGAAGGCCTGGCGCAGTGGGATGCGCCGGCCGCGGCGCTGGCGCAGCGGCCGTTCAACCGCGTGATCTACCTCGGCAGCGGGCCGTTGGAAGCACTGGCGCGCGAAGCCGCGCTGAAGGTGCTCGAACTCACCGCCGGCCACGTGCTGGCGCTGGCCAACACGCCGCTGGGCTTCCGCCACGGGCCCAAGTCCACTCTGGACGGCGACACCCTGGTGGTGGTGCTGCGCAGCGCCCAGGCGCTGGCGCGCCGCTACGAGCAAGACCTGCTGGACGAACTGCGCCGCGACGGCGTGGCCGGGGAGGTGCTGGCGGTCGGCCCGCACGCCGACATCGGCGGCGAGGACGACCACAGCCTGCGCGCACCGCCGCTGGACGACACCTGGCTGGCGCCGGTGTGGCTGCTGTTCGCCCAGCTCTACGCTCTGCAGCGCTCGGCCGCGCTCGGCCTGACTCCGGACAATCCCTTCCCGGACGGCACCGTCAACCGCGTGGTCAAGGGCGTCACCATCCACCATGGCTGACCAAGGCGCCCCTGCGCTCGGCTACGGCATCGACATCGGCGGCACCAAGATCGAGCTGGCCGCCTGCGACGCCGCGCTGCAGGTGCGGCTGCGGCAACGCATCGCCACCCCGCAGGGCGACTACGCCGGCTTCCTGGCTGCGCTGGAACGACTGGTGGCCGAGGCCGACACCGCACTCGCGCGCGCCGGCGCCGCGCCGGCCGACGCCATCGGCATCGCCCTGCCCGGCGTGCGCGATCGCCGCAACGGGCGCCAACTCAGCGCCAACGTACCCGCGCTCACCGGCCAGCGAGTCGCCGCCGACCTGGCCGAGCGCCTCGGCAGGCCGCTGCAGTTCGGCAACGACCTGCAATGCTTCGCCCTGTCCGAAGCCCATGGCGGCGCCGCCGAAGGCTACCCCAGCATGTTCGGCGCGATCCTCGGCACCGGCGCAGGCGGCGGCTACTGCCTGCACGGCCGGCTGGTGGCCGGCTTCAACGGCCTCGCCGGCGAATGGGGCCACTGGAGCGTACCGGCGCACCTGCTGCAACGCCATGGCTTGCCGGTGCTGGACTGCGCCTGCGGCCTGCGCGGCTGTGTGGAGCGCTATGTCTCCGGCAGCGGCCTGGCCGCACTGGAGCGCCACCTCGGCGGCGCAGCCGCCGATGCAGGCGCGGTGATCGCCCTGGCCGAAGCCGGCGACGCGCGCGCGCGCCAGGCCCTGGCTGTCCACCTGGACCTGCTCGGCCACAGTCTGGCCGCGCTGGTGCTGGCGCTGGACCCACACGTGATCGTGCTCGGCGGCGGCCTGTCGCAGTACCCACCGCTGTATGCGGCCTTGCCGGCAGCGGTGGCCGCGCATCTGTTCGACGGCGTGCAAGTGCCGCCGATCGTGCCGCCGCGCTTCGGCGATGCCGGCGGCGCGCGCGGCGCGGCCTTGCTGGCCTGGCAATCGGCGCGGCCCTGAGCGCCCCTCACCGAACCCGAGCGCCGTCCATTCCCGTCCCATCGAACCGAGCCTCATCGCAGCGCGCCCGCCCTACCGCCGCGCCCTGAGCCCCGCCCGCCCCGAACTGCGTTGGAGTGCCCATGTCGCCCGTGCAATCCCTGATCGCTTCCCACCGCCAAGGCCACAGCGTCGGCCTGTACAGCGTGTGCTGCAGCAACGAGCTGGTGCTGCGCGCGGCCATGGACGTGGCCCGCCGCCACGACACCTTGCTGCTGATCGAGGCCACGTCCAACCAAGTCGACCAGTTCGGCGGCTACACCGGCATGACCCCGGCGCAATACCGCGATTACGTGCAACGGCTGGCGCGCGAGGAAGGCTTCCCTCTGCAACGACTGGTGCTCGGCGGCGACCACCTCGGCCCCAACGCCTGGCAGAAGCGGCCGGCCGAGGAAGCCATGGCCCATGCGCGGGTGCTGATCGAGGCCTATGTCGCCGCCGGTTTCCACAAGATCCACCTGGATTGCAGCATGTCCTGCGCCGACGACCCCACGCCGCTGCCGGATGCGACCGTGGCCGCGCGTTCGGCCGAGCTGGCGCGCATCGCCGAGCGCACGGCCGGCGCACACGGCCTGCCGCCGCCGGTGTACGTGATCGGCACCGAAGTGCCGGTGCCCGGCGGTGAGGCCTCGCTGGCCTGCGGCCTGGCGGTCACCACGCCGCAGGCGGCCGAGCAGACCCTGGCCATCCACCGTGCCGCCTTCGCCGCGCCCGACCTGGCCGCGGCCTGGGAGCGGGTGATCGCGATGGTGGTGCAACCCGGCGTGGACTTCGACCACAGCAGCGTGCACGACTACGACCCGGCCCAGGCCCGGGACCTGGCCGACTTCCTCGAACGCCAGCCGCGCATCGTGTTCGAGGCGCACTCCACCGACTACCAGCGCGAATCCGGCCTGCATGCGCTGGTGCGCGATCACTTCGCCATCCTCAAGGTCGGCCCGGCGGCGACGTTCGCCTATCGCGAGGCGCTGTTCGCGCTGGCCGCGATCGAGGCCGAGCTGCTGCCGCCGGAGCGCCGCTCCGGCCTGCCGCAGGTGCTGGAACGCTGCATGCTCGAACAGCCGCGCCACTGGCAGCAGCACTACCATGGCGACGAGCGCCGGCTGCACCTGCTGCGCCTGTACGCGCTGAGCGACCGCTGCCGCTACTACTGGGGCGAGCCGGCCCTGGTCGAGGCGGTGCAGCGGCTGTTCGACAACCTGCGCGAGCAGGCGCCGCCGGCGTTCCTGCTCAGCCAGCACCTGCCCGAGCAATACCGCGCAGTGCGCGCCGGCACCCTGGCCGCCACCCCCGAGGCCCTGGTCCGCCACCGCATCGGCCTGTGCCTGGACGAATACGCGCGCGCCTGTTCGGCCAACGCCGCCGGCCCGCGCGCCGCCGCCGCGGCCGCTCCGGCGAACGGCTAATCTGGGGCTTTCCGCGGAACGAGAATGGCCATGCGCAATACCCGCCCCCGCCGGCAGCAGATCCTGCAGTGCCTGATCGAACAGGGCTCGGTGCAGGTGGCCGAGTTGGTCGAACGCTTCGGGGTATCGGCGGTGACCATCCGCGCCGACCTGAGCCACATCGAGTCCCAGGGCCTGGCCACCCGCACCCACGGCGGCGCCACCTTGGTGCGCACGCCGCCGCAAGAGCAGGACATCCACGAGAAGGACGCGCTCAACCTGCCGCTGAAGGACCGCATCGGCGCGCGCGCCGCGCAGCTGGTACAGGCCGGCGAGAACATCATCATCGATTCGGGCTCCACCACCATGACCCTGGCCCGCCACCTGCGCGGCCATCGCGACGTGACGGTGATGACCAACGGCCTGAACATCGCCTGGGAACTGGCCAACGCCCCCGGCGTGGACGTGCTGCTCAGCGGCGGCCTGCTGCGCAAGCAATCGCTGTCGCTGCAAGGCAGCCAGGCCGAAGCCAGCCTCAACGCCTACAGCTTCGACACCTTGTTCCTCGGCGTGGACGGCCTGGACCTGCAATTCGGCCTGACCACCCACGACGAGGCCGAAGCCCGCCTCAACCACCGCATGGTCGAGCGCGCGCGCCGCATCGTGGTGCTGACCGACGCCTCCAAGTTCGGCCGGGTCAGCCTGCACCGCATCGCCCGCCTCGACCAGGTCCACGCCATCATCACCGACGCCGGCATCGACGACCGCTACCGCGAGGGTCTGCAACAACTGGGCATCGAGGTGATCATCGCCGAGCCGCCACCGTGACCGATACCCAACGCCTGCACGGGCGCATCCTCACCGCCGGAGGCTGGCGCCACGGCCGCATCGACTTCGACCAGCGCGTGCGCGCCATCGAAGAACACGACACCGACAGCGCCGACGGCGACACCCGGATCATCCTGCCCGGCTTCATCGACCTGCACGTGCACGGCGCCGCCGGCGTGGACCTGATGCAAGGCGGCGATGCGGCGCGCACCGTGGCCCGCGCCCACGCCCGCCACGGCACCACCGCGCTGCTGGGCACCACCATGACCGCCGCCGAGGCCGACATCGCCCACGCGCTGCGCGGCCTGGCCCCAGCCATCGCCGCGCCCGAAGCCGGGGCCGCGCGCATGCTCGGCGTCCACCTGGAAGGGCCGTTCATCAGCCCGCAGCGCCTGGGCGCGCAACCGCCGTTGACGGTGGAGGCCACGCTGGAATCGGTGCAGCGCCTGCACGCGCTCGCGCCGATCCGGGTGCTGACCCTGGCCCCGGAGATCGGCCGCCACACCGAACTGATCCCGCAGTTGTGCGCGCTCGGCATCCGGGTCCAGCTCGGCCACAGCGCCGGCAGCTACGAGGAAGGTCTGGCCGCACTGCGCGCCGGCGCGTCCGGTTTCACCCATCTGTTCAACGGCATGACCGGCGTGGACCACTACCGCCCCGGCATCGCCGCCGCGGCGCTGGCCCATGCCGAATACGCCGAGCTCATTCCCGACCTGCAACACGTGCACCCCGGCGCGATCCGACTGGCCGTGCGCGCGATCCCGCGCCTGTACGCAGTCACCGACGCCACCGCCGCCACCGGCATGCCCGACGGCGAGTACGCGCTGGGCTCGCAGCGCGTGCACAAATGCCTGGGCTGCGTGCGCTTGGCCAGCGGCTCGCTGGCCGGCAGCGCGCTGACCATGGACCAGGCCCTGCGCAACCTGGTCGATGTCGGCCTGGACCTGGCCGACGCTTCGCAGCGCGTGTCCACCTTCCCCGCCGACTACCTCGGCCTGGACGACCGCGGCCGCCTGGCCCCCGGCGCCTGGGCCGACCTGGTGGTGCTGGACGCGCAACTGCGCGTGATCGAAGTGCGCGTCGCCGGCCACCCCGTCGAGCTGCACTGACGCCCGCACCGTCGCGCCCGGCCGCTGCGCCGCGCCTGCCGTCCGCCCCGCCCTCCCGCCGCACCGCCACAGGAGCGCCCGATGACCGTGACCGACCCGACCGCCGCTCCGCGCTGGCCGCTGCGCTATCTGATGTTCATCGCCGGCCTCGGCGGCCTGCTCTACGGCATCGACATCGGCATCATCGCCGGCGCCCTGCCCTACCTGGAGGCCACCGCCAGCAGCGCCTGGCGCCTGAGCAGCCAGCAACTGGGCTTCGTGGTCGCAGCGGTACTGCTGGGCAGCGTGCTGTCCTCGCTGTTCGCCGGCCTGCTCGCCGACCTGATCGGACGCCGCGGTGCGATGCTGCTGGCCGGCCTGCTGTTCACTGCCAGCATCCCGATCATGGCCCTGGCCGCCGGCTATGTGCCGTTGTTGCTGGGGCGCTTGCTGCAAGGCATCAGCGGCGGGTTGATCGGCGTGGTCGTGCCCTTGTACCTGGCCGAAGTGCTCAGCCCGGAGCGGCGCGGCCGCGGCGCGGCGATGTTCCAGTTGCTGCTGACCGTGGGCCTGGTGTTGGCCGCGCTGATCGGCCTGTACCACGCCCATGCGGTGGACGCGGCGGCGCAGGCGGTGAGCGCGCTGCCGGCCGAGCGGCAGGCGCAGGAGCTGTTCGCGGTCAAGGACCATGCCTGGCGCACGATCTTCTGGAGCTGCCTGCTGCCCGGCCTGGTGTTCAGCGCCGGTGTGCTGGCGCTCGACGAATCCCCGCGCTGGCTGGTCCAGCGCGGCCGCGTGGAGGCCGCGCGCCGCAGTCTGCAACGCACCCTGCCAGCGGCCCAGGTCGAGCCGACCCTGGCCCAGATCCAGGCGCCGGCCGCGGCGCGCGCCGAGGGCGCCGCCGCCGACCGCTTGCTCAGCCGCCGCTACTTGCTGCCCTTCGCGCTGGCCTGCGTGGTCCTGGCCTGCACCCAGGCCACCGGCATCAACTCGGTGCTGGCCTATGCGGTCAACATCCTCAACCAAGCCGGCCTGCCCGGCGCGGTCGCCAACGGCGCCGACGTGGCGATCAAGCTGCTCAATGCGCTGATGACCGTGGCCGCGCTGCTGCTGGTGGACCGCAAGGGCCGCAAGTTCCTGCTGATGCTCGGCAGCGGTGGCATCTGCGTGGCGCTGCTGGCGGCCGCGGCGCTGTTCCACCAGGCCGAGCGCGGGCGCAGCGATGTGCAGGCCCTGCTGCAGCAGTCCGTGCGCGGCGACCGCCTGGAACTGCGCCTGGACGCCGCGCAATGGCAGCGCCTGGCCGGCGGCGGCGATGGCCAGGCTGGACAAGCGCTGCAGCTCACCGTGTCCTACGGCTATGGCGGCTTCGGCGATGTGCGCGCGTTGCGCAGCGACGACCCTGGCGACGCCGTGCTGCGCATCGAGCGCGGCGCCACGGTCGGCGCCGACAGCGTAATCGGCGCCTTCTTCCGGCGCTTGCACCTGAACCCCTTCCCCGACCCGGCCCACGCCCGGGCTGCGCCGCTGCGCATCGACCAAGCGCGGATCGGCCCGGTGCCGCCGCCGGCGCACGGCTGGGCGGTGGCCGTCTGCATCCTGGTGTTCGTCGCCTTCTTCGCCATCGGGCCGGGAGTGTGCGTGTGGCTGGCCTTGTCCGAGCTCATGCCCAATCGCATCCGCTCCAATGGCATGAGCATCGCCCTGCTGATCAACCAGTTCGTGTCCACCGCCATCGCCGCGGTGTTCCTGCCCACCGTCGGCCACCATGGCTACGCCAGCATGTTCCTGTTCTGGGCCGGCTGCACCTTGGTGTTCTTCCTGGTCGCGGCCTTCGCCCTGCCGGAAACCAAGGGCAAGTCGCTGGAGGAGATCGAGCGCCACTTCGCCCGCTGAGCCGCCCGTCGAGCCGCCCGACCCACGCCCGCGCGGGCCGGCGCGCTATCCTGGCGTACTCGCGCAGCCTCCGATGCAAGATCGGGACAGGAGTCGCCGGCATGGCCGTGTTCCACAAACCCAGCACCGAGCTGGCCGGCATCGGCACGCTCCACTACCTCAGCGGGTATTGGACGGCGCCGCTGGTCCTGGCGCCGTTCGGTCCGGCGCCGTTCGAGCTGATCCTGCGCGCCGGCCGCAGCGGCCCGTCGCCGGCGCAATCGGCCGCCTTGCAGCGGGTGGTCGCCGATGCCGCGGCCCTCCGCAGCGCCGCCAGCGCCGCAATGGCCGAGCTGCACCGCGAAGGCGGGCTCTGGCCCGGCTCGGCTTCCGGCGACGCGCCCGAACAGACCTGGCAATGGCTGGAGCCGATGCAGATCGAAGTCTCCGACAGCTACTTCGACGACGGCCGCTGCGCGGTGCTGCTGATCTTCGCCTCGCGCCTGCAGGCGGACTTCGCCCCGGCCATCGAGACCGCCGACGGCGCGTTCGTGCAGGTGCTCGGCGGGACCTGATGCAGCGGCGCGGCCTGCGCCGCGCTGGCGCCACCGCCCGGTGCGCAGGGATAATGCGTTCCCGGCGGCCCGCTCGGCGCCGCACGCACCTGTTTCCGGATGAATCCCCCGATGCCCCTGCCGCTTTCTCCGATCTGTTCCGCCCTGCGGGCCGCCCGCTCGCCCATCCTGGCCACCGCACTGCTCGGCGCCGCGCTGCTGGCCCCGGCCGCCAGGGTCTACGCGCAGACCCACGCCGTCTCGCCCGTCGCCCAAGGCGCCCAGGCCCTCGGCCAGAGCTCGGCCGGTCCGGTCGGCGCCGAGGCCGAGCTGGAGCGCATCGACCGCGGCCTGATGCTGAAGGCCCGGCACTGCGGCGGCGGCAGCCAGACCGTGCAGACCGCCCTGGCCGGCCAGCTCAAGGTCGAAGCCGAGGGCGAGCTGCTCGAGCTGTTCCAGCGCATCCTGTGCGCGCCCTCCAGCGACGGCATGGGCAAGATCGAAGTCGAACGCTTCGGCGAGGCCGCCGCCGATCCTTTCGCCACCGGCTTTGCGATGTATTCCGACGAACACGAGTTGGGCCAGTGGCCGGTCGAACTGGAGAACGAGCATCCGCGCAGCGTCGCCTTCATCTCGATGCTGGGCCTGTCGCCGGACAGTCCGATCCCGGGCGTGTCGCTGTGGCAGGTGGGCGGGCCCGACCAAGTGCGGGTGTGGTACGCGCCATTCCGGGACACGCCCTCCGACGCGATGACCTACGATTTCGAGCTGCGCGAGGGCCGCTGGGTCTGGGTCGCGGCAGTCAGCACGACCCGCATCTGAACGCAGCCTCGGCCCGGGCATACCCACCCGGCCGCGGCCGG
>CBIFVU010000102.1:0-12558 GCA_966185905.1 uncultured Lysobacter sp. | reverse complement strand
GCCGGCCTGGACGTGATCGTGGACCTGCACCCGGACGCGGCCACGCGCGAGGCGATCGAGCGCGACGCCGCGACGGCCGAGGCCTATCTGGCGCTGTGGAAGGCGCTGGCCGCGGCGCTGGCCGACACGCCGTACCAGCGCGTCGCGCTGGAGCTGCTCAACGAGCCGCAGTACTACGGCCTGGCCGGCAACTTCCTCTGGAACCGCTATCAGCGCCGCCTGGTCGCCGCGGTGCGGCCGCTGGCGCCGCGCCACACCCTGGTGGTCAGCGGGCGCAAGGGCGGCAGCCTGGAGGGGCTGCTGGAGCTGGAGCCGCTGCAGGATTCCAACCTGATCTACAGCTTCCACTACTACCTGCCGTATGTGTTCACCCACCAGGGCGCGGCCTGGATGCGCGGCGACGAATACACCACCGCCGGGCACTGGCGCGAGGTGCGCTATCCGGCCGCACAGGCGCGCGTGCGGCTGCCGCACACCGATGGCGGCGCACACCGCGAACGCGCCGCCGGCGAGATGGCCGAGTATTTCCGCCAAGACTGGAACCGCGCGCGGATCGCCGCGCAGTGGCGACCGCTGGCGCAGTGGGCGCGCGCGCATCGGTTGCGCGTGCACCTGGGCGAGTTCGGGGTGATCCGCGAAGGTGTGGACCCGGCCTCGCGCTATGCCTGGATCGGCGATGTGCGCGCGCTGGCGCAGGCGCAGGGCTGGGGCTGGTCGCTGTGGAACTATGGCGACGATTTCGGCATCGCTGCCGACAGCAACGTCGCTGGCCGTCCGCCCGGCGCGCTGGAGCCGGCCGCGCTGGAAGCGCTGGGCCTGCGCCGCGCGGCCCGCCCGCAGGCGCCGCGCGCCAGCGGGCGTGCTCGGTGAGCGCGCCCGGCGGCCTGCCTGCGGGCTTGGATCGCGCCGCCCGCGGCCTGGCCTTGCTCGCGCTGGCGATCTATCTGACGGTGTCGCCAGCGCTGTTGACCGTGCTCGGCATTCCCTACGACGCGCCCTACGGCAGTTTCGTGTTCAAGCTGCACCCGGGCAGTTACCTGTTGGCGCTGGCCGCGGCCTTGTCGCTGGCCGCGCAGGGCAATCCCCTGCGCGCGCTGCCGCGGCGGCTGCGTGCGCAGCCGTTGCTGGCGGCGTACCTGGCGGCGATGCTGCTGGTCTTCGGCTATTCGCTGCTGCGCCACGGCGCCTCGGGTTCGGCGTTCTTCATCGACACGCTGATGATGCCGGCGGCGATCGCCCTGATCCTGGGCAACGCCGCGCCGCCGTGGCGGCTGCGGGTGTACCGCACGATCCTGGCGCTGGTGCTGCTCAACGCTGGCCTGGGCCTGGCCGAGGCGGCGCTGCAGCGGCACTGGGTGCCCTATACCGTGGCCGGCGGCGTGCCGGTGATCGAGGACCGCTTCCGCGCCACTGCGCTGCTCGGCCACCCACTGGAGAATGCGCTGGTCACCAGCATCGTCCTGCTGGCCTGCCTGCAACGGCCGTGGACGCCGTGGCGCCGCGCTGGCCTGTGCGCGCTGTTGGGACTGGCGCTGCTGGCCTTCGGCGGGCGCACCAGCTTCGTGCTGACCGTCGCGGCGCTGGCGGCCTGGGGCGCGTTTGCCGGCTGGCGCGGCCTGCGCGCCGGCCGCTACGGCTATCTGCACGCGCTGGGCGCGGCGATCGCGGCGATCTTCGCTGCGCCGCCGGCGGCGCTGGCGGTGTGGGGCAGCGGCCTGGGCCAGCGCATCTTCCAGGGGCTGTACTTGGACGAAAGCGCCACGGTGCGGCTGCGCATTTTCGCCGTGCTCGATCACCTGGACGCCTCCGAGCTGGCCTTCGGCATCGCCCCGGCGCAGATCCAGGCGCTGGCCGCGCGGGTGGGGCTGGACGCGCAGTTGGAGGCGATCGAGAACTTCTGGCTGTTCATGCTGCTCCAGCTCGGTGCGTTCGGTTTCGCGGTGTTCGCCGCGGGCCTGCTGTGCGGGCTGTGGATGCTGTGGCGCCAGGGCGGGGCCGGGGTGCGCTGGGCGGTGCTGGTGTTCCTGGTCACCGCTTCGAGCACCAATTCGCTGGCCTCCAAGACCAGCGCGCTGACCTTGTTGTTCGCGCTGTGCTGCGCGCTGGGCGCCGGCCAGGCGCAGCGGGCCGCGCGACGTGCGCCCGCACCGGCGAGGCCGGCCGCCACAGGGCCGGCAGGAGCGGGGCCGGCGCATCGGCCCGCACCGGTTCCACCGCCGCCGTCGTGCCCCAGCCTGGGAGTGAGCGCATGAGCGTTGCGATCGACCGCGAACCCGGCACCGCCCCGCGCGGCGGGCGCGTGCTGCACTTGATCAACGGCGAGCACTACGCCGGCGCCGAGCGGGTCCAGGACCTGCTGGCGCGGCGCTTGCCGCAATGGGGCTGGCAGGTGGACTTCGCCTGCCTCAAGGAGGGCGCCTTCGCCCAGGCGCGCGATGCCCGCGACGCCGGCCTGGTGACCGTGCCGATGCGCTCGCGCCTGGACCTCGGCCCGGCCGCGCAGGTCGCGCGGCTGTTGCAGCAAGGCGGCTACGACCTGCTGCACACCCACACCGCGCGTTCGGCGCTGATCGGCCATTTCGCCGCGCGCCGCGCGCAGCGGCCGATGGTCCACCATGTCCACAGCCGCACCGACCGCGATACCGAGAGCGCGCTGCGCAACCGAGTCAACAGCGCGATCCAGCGTTTCAGCCTGCGCCGGGCGCGGCGTCTGATCGCCGTGTCCGAGAGCACCGGCGCCTATCTGCGCGGGCTGGGTTATGCCGAGCAGCGCATCCGCGTGGTCGCCAACGGCGTGCCCAGCGTGGCCCAGCCGCGACCCTGGCGCAGGCCGGCGCAGGATTGGGTGCTGGGCATGGTCGCGCTGTTCCGCCCGCGCAAAGGCGTGGAAGTGCTGTTGCAGGCGCTGGCGCAGTTGCGCGCCCAGGGCCGGCCGGTGCGATTGAAGGCCATCGGCGGTTTCGAGAGCGAAGCCTACCGCGGCCAAGTGCTGGCCCAGGCTGAGGCGCTGGGCGTGGCCGCGCACGTCCACTGGACCGGATTCACCCGCCGCATCGGCGCCGAGCTGGCCGGGCTGGACCTGTTCGTGTTGCCCAGCCTGTATGGCGAGGGTCTGCCGATGGTGCTGATCGAGGCGCTGGCGACCGGCCTGCCGGTGGTGGCCACGCGCAACGAAGGCATCCCCGAGGTGCTGGCCGGCGGTGCGGCCGGCGCCCTGGTCGCGCCGGGCGACGCGGCGGCGCTGGCGGCGGCGATCGGCGCGCTGATCGACGACCCGGCCCAGGCCGCGGCGCTCGCGCAAGCGGGCCTGGACCGTCAGCGCGCGCATTACTCCGACCTGGCGATGGCGCGCCAGGTCGCGGCGGTCTACGAGGAGGTCGTGGGCGCTGCGCCAGCGGCGGCCGCGGGCTCGGCCTTGGGCCCGGCCTGGGGAGTGCGCGCATGAGCGCGCTCTCGCCACCGCCGGCGCGCGCCGCGATGCACCACGCCAGCGCGGCGGCGCGCCAGCGCCGCTTGTTGGACCGGCTGGATCTGGTCCATGGCCCCGAGCAGCGCCAGCGCCTGCTGCACGCACTGGCCGAGCCGGCGCAGCCGACCGTGCTGTCCTTCCTCAACCAACACGCCTTCAACCTGGCCAGCCAGGCGCCGTCCTTCGGCCGCGACCTGCTGCACAGCCAGCTGCTGCTGCGCGACGGTGTCGGTGTGGCGCTGTGCCTGCGGATGCTGGCGCGCGATGCCGGCCTGAACATGAACGGCACCGACCTGATCCCGGAAATCGCCGCGCGCTACGCCGGCCGGCGCACCGCCGTGGCCGGCACCGCCGAACCCTATCTCGGCCGCGCGGTGCAGCGCCTGCGCGAACTGGGCCTGGACGTGGTCTGCGCGATCGACGGCTTCGGCGAGGAGGAACGCAGCTTGCAAGCCATCGCCCAGGCGCGCCCTGAGCTGGTGCTGCTGGGCATGGGCATGCCCAAGCAGGAGCGGATCGCGGCGCTGCTGGCCGCGCGCCTGCGGCACCCGGCGCTGATCGTCAACGGCGGCGCGATCCTGGACTTCCTGGCCGGCCGTTTCGCGCGCGCGCCGGCGTGGCTGCGCCGGCTGCGCCTGGAGTGGCTGTTCCGGCTGGCGCAGGAACCGCGCCGACTATGGCGCCGCTATCTGCTCGGCGGCGGCCGCTTCCTGCTGCATTCGCTGCGCCTGGCCTGGGCCAGCGAGGCCGAAGGCGCCGCGGCGCCCGGCGCCGAGCTTTCGCAGCGCGACGTTCCGCCGCCCGCGCGGGCCGGCGACCACACACCGTACTGGGAGACCGCCGCCTTGTCCTCGCCCGCCGAGCCCTTGTTCGCCCCGCAGGACCCGCGCATCGCGCAACTGGTGCGACGCCTGGACGCGCACTTGCCGCAGACCGCTGCGCGCATCGTGCAGTTCATCGGCGCCGGCCGCGGCGAGGGCGCCAGCGCGCTGGCGCACAGCTACGCCTTGGCCTGCGCGCGCCTGCACAAGCGCCGGGTGTTGCTGCTGTCCGACGACCTGGACAGCGGCGGCGCCTGGCCGAACCTGGTCGAAGAAGCGCTGCTGGGCGGCGCGGCGGCCGCCAGCCAGGCCTTGCGCGTGCCCGGCGACGAGGTCGATGGCGGGCTCAGCCGGGCGCGCCTGAGCGCGCCGGCGCGCAGTTACCAGGACAACCATTTCGTGCTCGCCGACCCGGCCTTGTGGGCAGCGCTGGGCGAAGGCTTCGACGACATCGTGGTCGACGCCGGCCCGGGTTACGGCCTGGCGGTGGCGCCGCGCGCCAGCGGCGTGATCCTGGTGGTGGCGGCCGAGGCCAGTCGCGCCTCGCGCGTGCGGCGGCTGCTGGAGGAGCTGCGCGCGGTCGATGCGCGGGTGCTGGGCTCGATCCTCAACAAACGCCGTTCTTACCTGCCGCAGGCCCTGCATGAGCGATTGTGAGCCCTCGCAGAGCGCAGCGGCGGCCTGCGGCGGCGAGACCGGACCGGCGGGGACGAGGCCGCGCATCGCCGTGCTGCTGCCGGCCGGGCGCAGCTGCGCCTGGCAGGAACAGACCGCGGCCGCCTTGGCGGCGCGCGGCGCTGCGCGGGTGGAACTGTGCCGAGTGGCCGTGCGCGGGACGCAGGACCGGCAGTGGCAGCGGATCGCGCGCGCCACAGCGCCGCTGGAGCCCTGTGCGGTGGTCGATGCCGCGCCCGCGCCGCTGCCCGGTGCAGCCGAGGCAGCCGCGGCGAAGACGTCCGCGGCCGCTGATGCGGCCAGCGGCGCGGCGGGCGCTACGGTGGCCGGCGCTGGCGAAGCACCGCTGTGGGATGCGGTGATCGACCTGGCCGGTGTCGAGGACCCCGCGCGCTGGCGCGCCAGCGCCCGTCATGGCGTGTGGCGGCCGCTGGACGGGCAGGGTGCGCACCTGGCCGGCGCCTGGCCGTGCCTGGCCGCGATCGGTTCGGGGCAGGGCGGCGAGCTGCACCTGGTCCGCGACGGCGAGCGTGTGCTCGATACGGTGCGCTTTTCAGCCGGGCCGCTGTATGCGCAGTCCTTCGCGCGCGCCTACGCCGCGGTCCTGCCGTTGTTGCTCGGGGTCTTGCAGGAGCTGGCCGCGCACGGCCGCGGTTTTTCCGCCGCAGTGCCCGGCCGCGCTTTCGCTGCGCAGGCGCCGTTGACGCCGTTGCGCCGCGCCGGCGCGGCCTTGCGCGCTCGCTCGCGGGCCTGGCGCCAGCGCTTGCGCGCGCAGTGGCTGAGCGAGAGCTGGATGATCGGGGTGATCGACGCGCCGATCCAGGCCGCGTTGTCCGGGCAGGGCGCGCCGGGGCCGGTGCGCTGGCTGGGTCCGCGCGGTCGCCATGGCTATCGCGCCGACCCGTTCGGTCTGCCCGGGCAGGCGCGGGTGTACTGCGAGTTCTACGATTACCGCGACGGCCTGGGCCGACTGCAAGCGTTGGACCTGGATCCGCGCGGCACCGTCGTCCAGGCCCGCACGTTGCCGGTGTCCGCCGGCCGCCACGCGTCCTATCCGTTCGTATTCCAGCACCAGGGCCAGTGCTACGCGGTGCCGGAAACCGCGGCCCAGCGGCGCTGCGTGCTGCACCGGATCGAGCCGGACGGCGCCTGGACGCCGCTGGCCACGCTGCTGGAGGACGTGGCCGCCGCCGATGCTACCTTGTTCGAGCACGGCGGCCTGTTCTGGCTGGCCTATACCGACCTGGCCCTGGGCGCGTTCGACAACCTGTGCCTGCGCTACGCCGAGGATCTGCGCGGCCCTTGGCGGCCGCATGCGCTGCATCCGGTCAAGCTCGACCTGCGCAGCGCGCGCCCTGCCGGCACGCCCTTCCTGCACCAGGGCGCGCTGTACCGCCCGGCCCAGGACTGCGCCGACGGCTACGGCAGCGCGCTGGCGATCAATCGCATCGAGGTGTGCACGCCGCAGCGCTATCGCGAGAGCGTGGTGCGGCGATGCCTGCCCGATCCGCGCGGCGCCAATCCGCACGGCTTGCACACGCTCTCGGCCTGGGGCGAGCGCACCTTGGTCGATGGCAAGCGCTATGTGTTCAACCCGCACGAGTTGGCGCGCAAGCTGCGCGCACGCGTGCAGGGCCGCGCGCCCGGGCCGGCCCGGTGAGCGCGCCCGCCACGGCGCCTTCGCTGCTGATCTATCTGCCCGAGCTCAAGCTGGGCGGCGCGGAAATCTCGTTGCTGCGCCTGGCCCAGGGGCTGGCCGAGCGCGGACTGCCGGTGGTCTTCGCCGTGCATCGCGCCGATCCGGCCGCGCGCGCCTTGGCCGGGGAGATCGAACTGGTCTCGTTGCAGGCCGGTCGCACCCTGGCCGCGGCCCGGCGCCTGGCCGAGCTGTTGCGCGCGCGCCGTCCGGGCCTGCTGTTGTCGGCGCTGACCCATGCCAACGTGGTCGCGGTGCTGGCCGCGCGCTGGGCGCGCAGCGGCACCCGGGTAGTGGTCAGCGAGCACGCGCCGGCCTCCTCGATGCAGGCGCTGGACCGCTCCCGGACCTACCGCGCGACCCTGGCCTTGATGCCCTGGGCCTACCGCGGCGCGGACGCCATCGTCGCGGTCTCCCAGGGCGTGCGCGACGACTTCGCCGCGCGCCTGCCGCAGGCCTGCCGCGCGCGCCTGGAGGTGATCGCCAACCCGGTGTTGCGGCGCGACTGGCGCGAGTTGGCGCAGGCGCCAGTGGATGAGCCTTGGTTCGAGCCCGGGCAGCCGCCGGTGGTGCTGTCGGTCGGGCGGTTGAGCCCGGAAAAAGACTTCGCCGGCCTGATCCGCGCCTTCGCCGCGGTGGAGCCGCAGGCGGGCACGGCGCCGGCGCGGTTGGTCATCGTCGGCGAGGGACCGCAGCGCGCCGAGCTGCAGGCCCTGATCGACACGCTCGGCCTGTCGGCGCGCGCGCACCTGCCGGGCCAGCGCGCCAATCCCTATGCCTATATGCAGCGTGCGCGCGTGTTCGCGCTGGCCTCGCGCTTCGAGGGTTTCGGCAATGTGCTGGTCGAAGCCATGGCCTGCGGCGCGCCGGTGGTCAGCACCGATTGCCCGGTCGGGCCGCGCGAGATCCTCGATCATGGCCGCTACGGCCGCCTGGTGCCGGTCGCCGACGAGGCCGCGCTGGCGGCGGCGATCGGGCGCAGCCTGCACCAGCCTGGATCGACCGCGGCCGCGGCCGCGCATGCGCAAGGGTTCACGGTCGAGCGCAGCGCCGCGCACTACTTGGCCTTGTTTCAGCGGCTGCTGGCGACAGGTTGAGCCGCGGCCGACGGCGCGCAACGGCGCGGGCGGTCTCCGCGCCAGGTCGGGTCATTCGACCGCCGTGTCCAGTCGTGGTGTCCGGCAGTGGTGGGCGCAGCGTTCGGCGGCGGCGCCGGGTCCGGTACTCGGCGAGGCCTTCGGCGTTCGGCCTCGGCACAGGCCTTGGAATCGGCCTGGGACCGATCCGACATGGGGCTCGGCGTTTGGCGCGGCCTCCGCTGCACGTACCCGCGCGCCGCTCGCCGGTGCGTGCGCCTGGCGATGGCGTGCGCGCTCAATCCCCTGGCGGGGCCGCGGCCGTGCGCGCCCGCATCCGCACCAAGCGCGCCTTGAGCTGCGGATGCGCGGCCAGCCGCTGGCGCAGGCCGTGGCGCAGCGCGGTGTAGCCGCTGTGCGGCCAGCCGCGCCAGGACAAGGCCCGGGTCAGGTCGTGCAAGGCCAGCTCCTGCGGCTTGAAGCCCTTTTTGTAGGCGTAGTCGCCGATGGTGAAGTCGAAGCGACGCACGCCCTGGGCGTGCAAGGCGGCCATGCTGCGCTCGATCACCAGCCGGCCCGGCGAGCAAGTGCGCCAGGCGCCGCCGGCGTGGCCGATGCGGACCATGGCGTAGTCGGCGCCGCGGCGCAGGCCGAGCAGGGCGGCGACCACCTCTTCGCCGGCGAGCAAGGCGGTCAGCACGGTCTGGCCGCTGTCCAGGCCGTCGGCCAGCAGGCGGCGGTAGAAATCGCGGTAGCCCGGCGCGTCCAGCACATAGGCCCAGCCCTTGGCCTGGATCGATTCGCGCTGCTGGCGTTCCAGCGCGTCCATCACCTGCGCGGCCTGGGCGTGGTCGTCGATGCGGGCGAAGCGCGCCTGCTCGTGGCGCTCGAACACGCGCCAGGAGCGCTCCAGTTCCTTGCGATGGGTCTTCTCCCGGCTGTAGCGCCAGGCATCGAAATCCTCGCCCACTTCGACCGGATGCCCGCACAGCGCGCTGGCGCGCACGCCCGGCCAATGCAGCAGCGGATTGTCCAGGCCATCGACTTGCGCGGGGAGTTTTTCCACCGCCAGCAGGTCCGCCGGCGGCAGCGCGCGGCGCAGGGCGGCGTAGAGCGCGCGTGCGCCTGCGCGGTCCTGCGGGCAGCCGGGCATGAGCAAGGGCGCGGCGTAGTCGGCCACGCCGGCGTCGGCGAACGCGATCCGGCGCAGGCGGCCGCGGCGTTCGGCGATCAGCGGCAGCGCCATCACCACGTGGGCGTCGCTGCGCCGGGCGATGCTGGCCAGCAACGGCGTGCGCCCGGGTTGTGCGCCGAGCGTGGCGAACCAGGCCGCCAGCCACACCGGCGTCTGGAACAGGCTGGTGCGGCCGCCGGCCTGGACCAGCCCGCGCCAGCGCGCGAGCGCGTGGGCCGGATCGGTCTCGATGCTGGCGACATAGGCCGCCGCGCTCATGCGGGCGCTCCGGGGTCGCGGCCGCCATCGCTGTCCAGGTCGAGGATCCCGCCCGGCCGCTCCGGGTCCAGGCGGAAGTCCACCGGGCGCGCGGCCCGGCGCTGCGCCTGCAGCCAGCCGGCGCGGCGCCACAGCGATTGCAGCGCCGCCTTGGCCAGGAACGAGGGGCCGCTGAGCTTGCGCGAGCGCGGTGCATAGCCCAGGCGCGTGCGCAGGATGCCGTTGCCCAGGTTGACCATGTGGCTGCGGCGGATCTCCTCGGTCCAGTACTCCAGGGTCATGGAGATATTGAGGCTGTCGTGGTTCTCGATCCGGTGCGGCGAGTTCAGCGGCCAGAACAGGCCCTGGCCCGGCTCCAGGTCGAACACCTGGGCCTGCGCGTCGAAGGCCGGGTCGTAATGCAGGCCGACTTCCAGCTGGCTCAGGGCGATGTTTTCCAGGCCTTGCTCGCTCAGGAACGGCCGGGTCGGCGGATAGATATAGATGCGCTTGCGCCCGTGCAGTTGCAGCAGGCCTTGGCCGGGCAGGTCGGCGTGGTAGTAGACCTGGGCGCGGGGCGAGGACACCAGCAGGCCCATGCGATGGTCGTAGCTGTGCAGCGGCGCGCCCAGCGCGCCGGCTTCGCCGAACAGCCCGAGCATCGCACTGCGCAATTCGGCTTCCAGGTCCTGGCCGTTGCGCAGGTTCAACCACAGCCGGCCGCGCTCGATCGCCGCCAGCACGCCGGCGCCGTCCACTCCGCCGAACTCGCCTTCGCGCCAGATCCGCTGGCCGCCGGCGCCCTGTTCGCCCATGTGCACGATGGCGTAGTGCTCGCGCGGATAGCGGTGGATCAATTCGGCGATGGCGGCGCGGGTGAAGCGCGGGTCGGTGTGCAGGCGGTGCCGGAACAGCAGCGGCTGGGCCTGCCAGCGCGCGGGCGAGTGCGGATCCAGCGTGCTCAGCGGGAGCGAGGCGGACATCGGGCGTCCTCGGTGGGGCGGAAGGAAGGGCGGCATGGGTGCGCGGCAACCGTGGCGGCAGGCGGGGCCGGGCGGTAGCGGGCACCCGGAACCCCGCAGGAGGGCGGGACCGGCGGACGACGCGCGCTCATCGCGGCGCCGGCCGCAGCGCGGCGCGCAGTCGCCGCCATTGATCGCGGTAGCACACGGCCAGGACCAGCGCGTAGACCGCCGCGCCGAAGCCGACCGCCGCCGCCAGCGCGCCGGCGCCGTGCAGCGGCGGCAGCCAGCGCAGCGCCGCGGCCATCGCCAGCGTGGCCGCGGCGATGCGCAGCAGATGGCCCAGCGGCAACGGCATGCCCAGCCGGCGCACAGCGATGGCGAAGGACAAGGCCGCGCCGACGCTGACCGCGGCCAGCGCGCCCCAGGCCGCGCCGACCAGCCCCAGCCGGTCCAGGCCGATTGCAGCCAGGCCGAGGAACAGCGCGGTTTCCAGCACGTCCAGCGCCAGCGTCCAACCGGTCTTTTGCGCCAGCAGGAAGGGTTGGTTGGCGAAGTGGCTGCGCAGGTTCTTGACCAGGCCGGCCAGGGTGGCGATGGGCAACACCGCCAGGGTGGCGGACAGGTAGGGCGCCGACACCGCCAGTTCGGCCAGCGGCGGCGCCAGCAGGATCAGGCCGGCCGCGGTGGGCAACAGCACCGCGCACAGCAAGGCGCCGTTGAGCGCGAGCTGGGCCATGGCCCGGTCCGGCTGGCCGCCCGCTTCCAGGCGCAGGGCGATCGGGAACGCGGCAGCAGTGACCAGCATCGCGGCGAAGGCGCAGGCGCGCTGGCCCAGGGTCCAGCCGACCGAGAACAGGCCCACTGCCGCCAGGCCCAGACCGTGTTCGATCACGAAGCGGATGCCGTTGCCCGGCACCCAGGCCAGCGCGCCGCTGAGCGCCAGCGGCAAGCCATAGGCGCAGACCCGGCGCCAGACAGCGCGGTCGGGGCGCTGCAAGCGCAGGCGCAGGCCGAGCGCGGGCACGGCATAGGCCAGCGATGCGGCCTGGGCGATGGCGTAGGCGGCCAACACCTCCACCGGGCCGATCCGCTGCGGTCCGGCGGCCGCCCAGTGCGCCCAGCTCCAGCCCAGCGCCAACCCGCCGACCGGTCCCAGGCTTTGCAGCACGGTATAGACCCCCACACGGTCGGCGACCTTGGCCCGTTCGGCCAGATGCATGCAGTAAGCCCGACTGAGCGAGAACGCATACACCACCGCCCACAGCGACGGCGATGGCCAACGGTGGTCGAGATAGCGCAGCAGCAACAGCAGCGCGGCCGCTTGCAGCACCACGTTGGCCAGGAAGATCCAGCTCTCCAGCACGTCCAGTCGCGGCCGCTCGCCGGCCTCGGCGCCGGGCAGGAAGCGCAGCAGGAAGTACGACCAGAACGCCAGGAACAGCAAGTACACCGCCTCCTGGGTCGCCAGGGCGAGGGTGAACAAGCCGAAGTCGCCCGGTTCCAGCCAATGCGTCCACAGCACCACCGCCGCCAACTGCGCCAGCGGGCCGAGCAGTTGCGCCGGCAGATACAGGACAGTCTGGCGGATCAGCACAGGGCGTCCATGCGTGCGTGGCGCTCAGTCGCGCCCGGAGCGCAGGCGCGCGCGCGGGCGGGCGGCACGGCGGAGGCGGGCTGGCAGGGTGTCGGGCAGGGCGTTCATCTGTCTGAAGAAAATAGTGATTTGCATCACAGTTTTGCGCGGGGCATCGTCCCATGCAGGCTTGTGCTGGGACAAGGGGCGCAGCGTGAAAACGCCGGCCCGGACGCAGTTCCCGCGATCGCCGCGGGAATGTCACGGCGGCTTCACCCGCGGATCGGGGTGAGGTGTGCCTGTTGCGCGCTGGGCTCAGTCTTGGCGCCGCCAGGCCATCCACTCGCCGGTGCCGGCGAAATGGCGCGAGCCCTTGCCGGCTTCGCGCAGTGCGTGGCGCAGTGGCTCCGGGTCCAGCCCGGGCAGATGCCGCAGGGGCTGGGGCAGGCGGTCCAGGCGCAGGCGCGCCTGCGGCAGGTACAGGCGCTGCTCGCCGTCTTCGTCGGCGACGATCAGCAGCCACTCGGCTTCGACGTAAGGACCGAACCAGGGGTCGGGAAACACCGCCTCCTGGATCGAAAAGCCGAAGCCGCGCAGTTGCGCCCAGGGCCAGCGTTCCTGGCTGTAGGGCCGGCCTTCGTGGTCGCGCCAGGTGCGGACCACGCCGTCCTCGTCCAAGTCGATGCACTCGCCGCTCTGCGCCTCGGGTGCAGCGCGCAGGCCGAGCAGGCGCGAGAGCCAGCGCGGCCGCCAGCGCGAGGCAGGACCCGAGGATGGGCCGCTCATGCCGGGCAGGGAGGGCGAGGGGACATGGCCGGATGCTAAACGAGCCGGGCGGCGTCGGCATGGGG
>CBIFVU010000101.1:0-12706 GCA_966185905.1 uncultured Lysobacter sp. | reverse complement strand
CCCGAATCCCGAATCCCCGCCTCAATACACATCCCGCCGATAGCGCCCCTCCGCCGCCATCGCTTCCAGCGTTTCCACGCCGACCGCCTCCTGCAGCACGGCCTCCACCGCTGGCGCCATGCCCTCCAGGCTGCCGCAGACGTACACCGCCGCGCCGGCGGCGATCCACTCGCGCAGCTCGGGCAGGCGCTCGCGCAAGCGGTCCTGCACGTAGCAGCGCGCCTGGCTGTCGCGGGAGAAAGCGTAGTCCGCCCGTTCCAGCCGGCCGCCGGCCTGCCAGGCGTCCAGCTCGGCGCGGTAATGCAGGTCGCAGGCGGCGTTGCGCTCGCCGAAGAACAGCCAGTTGCGGTGGTGGCCGGCGGCCAGGCGCGCCTGCAGCAGCGCACGCAGGCCGGCCAGGCCGGTGCCGTTGCCGATCAGCAGCATCGGGCGGGCATCGGCGGGGGCGTGGAAGGACGGGTTGGAGCGGATGCGCAGGTCGATCTGGGCGCCCTCGGCGGCATGTTCGGTCAGCCAGCCGCTGCCCAGGCCGAGGCGGCCGTCGTCGCGGCGCATCTGCCGGACCAGCAGTCGCAGCGTGCCCTCGGCCGGAGTCGAGGCGATCGAGTACTCGCGGTGCGGCAGCGGCGCCAGCGCATCGGCGATGGCCTGCGCCGACCGCCCGCGCAGCGCGGCCGGGTCGGGCAGGCGCGAGCGCGCCAGCAAGACCTGCAAGGGCAGGGCCGCCTCTTGGCTGCGGACCTCGGCGGTGCCGTCGGCCGCCGCCGCGGCCAGCCAGGCCTGGATGTCGGCGGTGCCGTTGCGCGGGCCGATTTCGGCGATGTCGCCGGCGTCCCAATGCGGCAGCGGGCCGTCGGCGGGGACCAGTTCCAGGTGGAAGGCCGGGCCGCCGGCGCTGCCGGGGTTGGACAAGCTCCGCGTCCGCAGCCGCCAGGGCGCGTAGGCCGGGGCGCTCCAGTCGGGCAGGTCGGTACGGCCCGCGAACAAGCCCAGATGGTGCTGCCAATGGCGCAGCGCACCGGCTTCGCCGTTGTCCACCTCCACCAGGTCGAACAGCGGCTGGGCGCCGGCGTGGCGCAGCCAATGGTCCAGGCGATGGCCGAAGGCGCAGTACTCGCGGTACTCGCGGTCGCCCAGCGCGAGCACGCCGTAGCGCAGGCCCTCCAGCGCGGCGGCCTGACCCATGGTGCGGCGCACGAAGGCTGCGGCGCTGTCGGGGGCGTCGCCTTCGCCGGTGGTGCTGACCACGAACAGGGCGTGGCGATAGCGGGCCAGGCGTTCGCCGTCGAGGCTGCCGAGCACGGCCAGATCGGCCTCCAGGCCGGCCTCGCGCAGGGCCTCGGCGCTGCGCCGGGCCAACTGCTCGGCAAAGCCGGTCTGGCTGGCGAAGGCGACCAGCCACTGCCCGGGGGCATCGGCGGACAAGGCGGGCAGGGCTTCGGCCTCGGCGCGGCGCTTGCGCGACCAAGCGACCGCGCCGACGAAACCCAGGTACAACGCGACCACGCCGCCGGCCAGCCACATCCGGCCGCGGCCCGGCCAGCTCCACTGCAGGGGTTCGGCCTGCCACTGGCCCAGGACGACGGCGAGCGCGGCCAGGGCCAGCAGCACCAGCAGGTTGCCGGCCAGGCTCAGGCCGGGGCCGCGGCGCGCGGAAGCGGCCGCGCTCACGCCGGCACCTGGCGGGCGACGAAGGCCGGGGTGGCGCGGCTAGTGAAGGCGTCGCCCTCGCGCAGCACGAACAAGGCCGCCAGGCCGTGGCGGTTGGCGTGGGCGAGGCCGGCGCGGGCGCCGAGCACGGTCAGGGCGGTGGCCAGGGCATCGGCGTGCATGCAATCGGGGTGGAGCACGGTGACCGAGGCCACCTCGTTGTCGATCGGCGCGCCGCTGCGCGGATCCAGGGTGTGGGAATAGCGCCGGCCGCCGGCATCGAAGAAGCGGCGGTAGTCGCCGGAGGTCGCCACCGACAGTCCGTCCAGGGCGATCACTGCGGCGGCCTGGTCGGCGCCGGCCCCGGGCTGTTCGATCGCCACGCGCCAAGACGAGCCATCGGGCTTGCGTCCGTGGCCGCGCAGTTCTCCGCCGACCTCGACCAGGCAATCGTCCACGCCCTGCGCCAGCAGCCAGCGCGCGGCCTGGTCCACGCCGAAGCCCTTGGCGATGGAGGACAGGTCCAGATAGGCCCCGCCGGGCTGGCGCAGGCGGCGTTGGCTGGGGTCGTAGTCGAGCCGGCGCCAATCCACCCGCTCGCGCGCCTGGGCCAGGGGGGCGGAGGCGGGCGCCTGCGCCCGGGGCCCGGACGGACCGAAGCCCCACACGTCGGTCAGCGGGCCGACGGTGGGGTCGTAGGCGCCGTTGGTGGCGGCGGCCAGGGCCAGCGCCGCTTCCAGGACCTGGGCGAAGCCTGCCGGCAGGGCGTGCTCGCTGCCGGCGGCGGCGCGGTTGAAGCGGCTGATGGCCGAATCGGCTTCCCAGGTGCTCATTTGCGCGACCACCTCGTCCAGCGCGGCCTGGACCCCGCGCTGCAACGCCGCCAGCGCCGCGGGCGCGACGGCCAGCTTGACCGACCAGCGCGTGCCCATGCTCTGGCCGTGCAAGGTGTGGACGGCGGAGGCCGCGCCGGCCCTGCCGTCCGTGGCCGCCCACCCGACCGCGGGCGCCGCGATGGCGCCCGACCAGCTCCAGGTCGGCGGCGGCGCCTGCGGCTTCATCGCTTACTGCGGCAGCACTTCGAACACCGCCACGTAGCTCAGGCGGCGCTGCTTGGCCTCCGGCAGGGTGGTCTTGGCGTCTTCGCTGGCGGTTTCCAGCCAGTACATGCCCGGCTTGGGCCACTTCACCTCGAACTTGCCGTCCGCGCCGGTGGTCACGTGGATCTCGTCCTGCTGGTCGCGGTAGCGAGTGGCGCCGGGCACGATCTCGATCTTCAGGCCCGGGGCCGGCTTGCCGTCCAGCAGCAGCTGGAAGCTGGCCGACTCGCCGGCGAACAGGTCGTTGGGATGAGTGACCGGGACCAACTCGATGCCCTTGCCGCTGGTCTTGAACACGCCGGTGCTGGGCTGGCCCACCGTGGCGAAAGTCTCGACCCGGCCGAAGGTCTCGGAAGCCTGGACCTCGGTGGCGCCGGCCGGGATGCCGGCCTTGAACTCGCTGGCCTTGCCGCGCCAGCGCTTGGCTTCGCCGCCGAGCTTGTAGTTGGCGAACATGCCTTCGTTGTTCATCGCGATCTTGTAGGTGCCTTCCTGCTGCAGTTGCAGGTCGAACACGCTGCGCAGTTTGCCGGTAGCGCCGTTGAGCGGCTGCACGCTGGCGCCGTCCGGCGCGGTGACCTGCAACCGCTCCAGCGGCAGCGGCACGTGGTTGAAATAGAACAGGTCGTTGGACACGGCTGCATCGACCGTCATCCACGAGCCTTTCTCGGAAAACACGGTCTGGGAAGGCTGCAACCAGGCCTTGTGCGCGTGCGCGGTGCCGGCCAGGGCCAGGGAGGCGAGGGCGGCGGCGGTCAGGAGCTTGAGCTTCATGGGGTTGGTCCGGGATTGGGGATTCGGGATTCGGGATGGGTGGAAGCAAAGGCGGGCAAAGGCGTGCGAGGCGGAGAGAGAGGAGGCAGGCATTCGCCGATCCCCACTCCCCAATCCCGAATCACGGCTTCACCGCCACCTTGACCTTGCCCAGCTCGGTCTTGCCCTGGGCGGAGAGGTTTTGCGCCTTGGCCGGCCACTGGAAGGGGATGCTGAGCATTTCGCGGCCGCCGACTTCGCGCGCGGCTTCCACCACCAAGGTGTAGTTGCCCGGGGCCAGGCCGGAGAGCTGCTTGGAGGCGCCCTTGAAGCTGACCGCGTGCTGGCCGACCGGGCGGGTGGCGCCGCTGACGCCGTCCACCGGCATGCTCAAGGTGCGGCCGCTGCGCCGCCACCATTGGCGCATGTCCTTGAGCCACTTGGTGCCTTCGCCGTTCTTCATGTCCACGTCGTACCAGACCAGCAGGTTGCTGGCCACCGAGTTGTCGGCCTTCTCGATCCAGGCGGCGACGTAGGGGCGGTGATACTCGGCGGCATTGATGCGCGGGATCTCGATGGTGAGTTCCAGCTCGGCGGCCAGCGCCGGCAGCGGCAGCGCCAGCGCGGGGATCAGGACGTGGAAGGAGGACAGCTTCATGGATCGCTCCGGGTGCGGAAGATAGAAGATTCGGTAGGCGGGTTCAGTGCATGGACACGATGACGATCAGCAGCGGCACGGCCAGGCCGAGCGCGACCAGCGGCCAGGTCTTGCCGCGCTGGCGGGCGTGCAGCTGCAGCAGCCACAGGCCGGTCGCGGCGAACAGCAGGCAGGCCACGGCGAACAGGTCGATGAACCAGCGCCACGCCGCGCCGGTGTTGCGGCCCTTGTGCAGGTCGTTGAGCCAGGCGATCCAGCCGCGGTCGGTACGCTCGTACTCGATCGCGCCGCTCTCGCGGTCGATGCTGACCCAGGCGTCGCCGCCGGGGCGCGGCAGCGAGACGTAGACATCGGCGTCGGACCACTCGCCCTTGCGGCCGTCGGTGCGCACGTCCAGGGCCTGGGCCAGCCAGTCGCTGACGTTGCCGGGCAGCGGCGCGTCTTCGGCGCGCTCGCCCTGCAGACTGCGCAGCAGGCTGGCCGGCAGGGTTTCCTTGAGGTTGACCACGCGCGGCTCGGATTCGATCTGCGCGGCATGGTTGAGGGTGATGCCGGTGACCGAGAACAGCAGCAGCGCGACCAGGCTGACCGCGGCGCTGATCCAGTGCCAGCGGTGCAGGGTCTTGAGCCAATAGGCGCGGCGGTTGGGATCGCCAGCGCGGGCGGCCGGCCCGGCGGCGCTCACGTCTGGCTCCAGCGGCGCAGCAGGTTGTGGTACACGCCGGTCAACTGGACCAGGGCCGGGTGATCGGGCACGTCGGCGCTCAGGCGCCGGATCGACACGTCCAGCTCGAACATCAGCCGGCGCTGGGCGTCCTCCGGCAGCAGGCTCTGGATCCAGAAGAACGAGGCCAGCCGCGCGCCGCGGACGACCGGGGTGACTTTGTGCAGGCTGGTGCCGGGGTAGAGCACCAGGTCGCCGGCCGGCAGCTTGACGCTGTGCGTACCGTAGGTGTCCTCGACCACCAGCTCGCCGCCGTCGTATTCCTCCGGCGCGCTCAGGAACAAGGTCGCCGACAGGTCGGTGCGCACCGCGTCCATGCCGCCGCGGCTGCGGTCGTAGCGGATCGCGTTGTCGACGTGGAAGCCGAAGGACTGGCCGCCGGCATAGCGGTTGAACAGCGGCGGATAAATCCGCTGCGGCAACGCCGCGGAGAAGAACGTGGCGTTCCTCGACAGCGCTTCGAGGACCAGCGGGCCCAGCTCGCGCGCGACCGGATCGGTTTCCGGCAGTTGCGCGTTGTCCTTGGCCTTGGCCGACTGGTGGCCGGCGGTGATGCGCCCGTCGGCCCAGCCGGCCTGGTCCAGGCGCGCCCGGCAATGGGCGACCTGCTCGGCGGTGAGGACCTTGGGTACGTGCAGCAGCATGGTTTTCCTCGATGCGGCCGCCCGGGAGGGCCCGGGCGGCGCGCAGGACTCAGGGAGCCCGATTAGAACGTGAAGTTGGCGCTCAACACCACCTGGCGCCCGTCGCCGGGGGTGGCCCAGCCATTGTTGCGGATGCGGGTGAAGTACTCTTCGTCGGTCAGGTTGTTGACGTTGAGTTGCAGCTGGGCTTGGCGGCTGACCTTGTAGGCGACCATCGCGCGGTGGGTCCAGTAGCTGCCGTAGGTGGCCAGCGGGCCGTTGGGGTTGGCCGCGCTGTGCTGGCTCAGCCAGATCTTGCCCTGGTAGGTCGCGCCGTAGCCGATCTGCCACTTCGGGCTCAGGTCGTAGGTGGTCCACAGGCTGAACGAGTGCTCGGGCACGTTCAGCAGGCGGTCGCCCTTGGTGAAGTCCAGGCCGAGCTGGGACTGGCGGTTGGACACGCCCTGCAGCACTTCGCTGTCGAGGAAGGCGTAGTTGGCGTAGACCGCCCACTGGTCGGTGATCAGGCCCGACAGGCCGAGCATCACGCCGTCCACGCGCGCGCTGCCGTCGAGCTGCTGCAGGCCGGAGGGGTTGAGCGGGTTGGCCGGGTCGGCGACGCGGTAGTTCTCGCGCTCGTTGCGGAACACCGAGCCGGTCAGGGCCAGGCGGCCGTCGAGGAAGTCCCACTTGGTGCCGATTTCGTAGTTGACCGCGGTTTCCGGATCGACCGAGCAGCTCTCGATGGTGCACGAGCCGTTGACCGAGGCCTTGGACGGGGTCTTGGAGTTGCCGTAGGCGAGGTAGATGCTGCCGTTCTCCACCGGCTTGAACACCAGGCCGGCGCGGTAGGAGAACAGATCGTCGTTGCTCTTGAACGGCACGCCGTAGCCGGTGACCGTGCCGATGGGCAGCGCCGGCATCGGCTGGTTGGCGGCCGGGGCCTGCACGACCACGGCGTTGGTGGTCTTGCCCTCGTTGCGCTCATAGCGCGCGCCCAGGCTCAACTGCCACTGCTCGTTGAACTTGAGCGTGTCGAACACGTACACGGCGCGATTGTCCAGCTCGCCCTCGGTGCGGCCGGTGAGGGTGCGGTTGATCGGGCCGCGGTAGATGTGGTCGGGGTTGGCGATGTTCATCTGCGGCAGGCCGCCGAGGAAGGGATTGCTGCCGTCGGGGTTGCGGAAGTCGCTGGTGACGTCCAGGTCGAACTCTTCGTGCAGGATCGAGAAGCCGGCCACCAGGTTGTGCTCGATCGCGCCGGTGTCGAAGGTCAGGGTCAGGTCGGTCTGGTTGTACAGTGCGGTGTTGCGGGTGTCGCGGCCGTAGCCGCGCGGGCCGCTGGGGTTGTAGTAGCCGCGGCGGGTGGCGCCGGTGCCGCAGGCCGCGCCGGTCGGGGTGAAGCCGTTGTCTAGGCACCAGGTGCCCTGGACCGCATCGACCAGGGAGAACTGCTCGACCTGCTGCCAGCGGGTCAGGTTGCGCAGGCGGAAACGCTCGTTGAAGCTGTGTTCGATCACCGAGGTGACCGAGTCGAGTTCGACGTCCTGGCGGTCGATGTTGCTGTAGCCGTAGTAGTTGCCGCGGTCGATGCCCGGCAGCACGTCGCCGTTGAAGAACGGCAGGCCGTATTGCGGGGTGTTGTCGTCGTTCTGGTGCAGG
Organism: uncultured Lysobacter sp.; assembly: GCA_966185905.1. Taxonomy (GTDB): domain Bacteria; phylum Pseudomonadota; class Gammaproteobacteria; order Xanthomonadales; family Xanthomonadaceae; genus Lysobacter. The sequence goes on along the minus strand of CBIFVU010000101.1, from coordinate 5,536 downwards.
TAGCTCAGGGTCCAGGAGGTGTCGCTGCCCAGGCCGAAGCCGAGCGAGGCGGCCACGCCCCAGCGCTGGTTCTCTTCCACGTCGCGGCCGGGCACGTCGTTCTGGTGGGCCATGGCGTTCAGGCGCAGCGCGGTGCCTTCGCCCAGGACGAAGTTGCTGTCGCTGGTCACGCGCGCATAGCGGTCGGTGCCGCCGGCGATGGAGGCCTTGTGGAACTCGTTCAGGCCGGCCGCCTTGCTGACCAGGTTGACCGTGCCGCCGACCGAGCCGGCGCCGGAATAGACCGAGTTGGCGCCGTTGACCACTTCCACCGATTCCAGGTTGAACGGGTCGGTGCGGCTGTACATGCCGCTGTCGCGCACGCCGTCGACGGTGATGTCGTTGGTGGCGTCGAAGCCGCGCAGGTTGATCTTGTCGCCGAAGCCGCCGCCGCCTTCGCCGGCGCCGAAGGTGATGCCCGGCAGGGTGCTGAGGATGTCCTGCAGCGACAGCAGGTTCTGGCCGTCGATGGTGCTGCGGTCGATGACGGTGATGGTCTGCGGGGTGTCGCGCAGGTTCGCGGTGTACTTGCCGCTGCTGGCCTTCTGCACGCGGTGGCCGTGCACTTCGACGCCTTCCACGTCCTTGGCCTGGGGTTCGGGCGCGGGCGCGGCGAGGGTGGGCAGGCTGATGGCCAGGGCGAGCGCGCCGGCGAGCGGCGACACGGCGAACTTCATGGTCGACATGGGGGTCTCGGGATCGAAAAGGAGGACGGACAAGTGGACGCGCGACCGCGGCCGCGCCAGCCCGCGATCTTAATGAGATGGATTCTCATTTGCAACGAAAAGTGAACGCGAATCGGTCGATGAAACCGTTTTCGTCACACCGATGTGCTTAAACCGCCCCCTGGCGGGCAAGACGTCGCGTTTTTCGCCTCTCGTCCCGGCCGTCGGCCCGGCTGGGCCGCCCCGGGCAGGGCTCGCGGCCCGGCTCCGGGGCCAGCCGCGGGCGAGCGCTGCGGATGGCCCCCGACCTGCGCCTAGGCGCGATCGTCGCGGGTCCAGACCCCGCCGTCCTCGACCTTCACCGGGAACTTGGCCACCGGCTCATACGCCGGCGGGCACAAGGGCCGGCCGTCGCGCACATCGAAGCGTGCCCCATGCAGCACGCACTCGATCGACGCCTCCTCGCCATCGAAGGCGCCGGAGGACAACTCGAAATCCTCGTGCGAACACCGGTCCTCCAGCGCGTAGTAATCGCCGTCGTAATTGCACACGAAGATCGCCGTGTCCCCATCCCAGGCGACCGTGGACTCGCCCGGGAGCAATTGAGAGGTGGCGCAGACGAAGACCCAGTCGCCCATCGGCAGCTTCCTTGGTTCGGGATTGGAGATTGGGGATTAGGGATTGGCAGGGCTGTTCCGAATCCCCAATCTCCAATCCCGAATCCCGGCTTTCAAAACACCTTCTCAAGCACCTCGAAGCGCAAGTCGTCGCGCTTGGGCAGGCCGAAGCGCTCGTCGCCGTAGGGGAAGGGCTTGAGCCGGCCGGTGCGCTGGTAGCCGCGGCGCTGGTAGAAGGCGATGAGTTCCTCGCGCACGTCGATCACGCTCATGCGCAGGGCCGGCAGGCCCCAGTCGTCGCGGACCATGCGCTCGGCTTCGTCGATGACCCGTTTGCCGATGCCGCCGCCTTGCAGGTCCGGGCGCACGGAGAACATGCCGAAGTAGCCGGCGCCGTCTTCTTCGGCGATGTGGGCGCAGGCCAGCAGTTCGGCCGGCGAGCCGGCCGCGGCGGCCGGGCGTTCGGCGATCAGCACCAGGCTGCGCTCGCGGTCCAGGCAGGCGTGGATATCGTCGGCGCCGGTGCGGCGGCCGTCGAGCAGGTCGGCCTCGGTGGTCCAGCCGGCGCGGCTGGCGTCGCCGCGGTAGGCCGACTCGACCAGGGCGACCAGGGCATCGGTGTCGGCGCGGGTGGCGGGGCGGAAGACGAGGTCGGGCGCGGGCTGGACGGCAGGCATGGCGATCGGACGGAGAGGGGGAGGACGATGGTAGTACGGCTGCGCGGCTGCGGCGCGGCGCCAGCGCCGCAGCTTGCGGGGCAGGCAGGCGCCGGCCGCGGCCCGCTCAGGCCAGCAGTGTGCGCACCTTGCGCAGCGCGGCGACGAAGGCGTCGATTTCCTCGAAGCTGTTGTAGTAGGCCAGCGACGCGCGGCAGGTGGCGGCCACGCCGAAGGACTGCATCAGCGGATGCGCGCAGTGATGGCCCGAGCGCACCGCCACGCCTTCCAGGTCGAGCAGGGTCGCCAGGTCGTGGGCGTGCGCGCCTTCGACCAGGAAGCTGACCACCGCGGCCTTGTCGCGGGCCTGGCCGAACACGCGCAGCCCGGGCACCTCCGCCAGGGCCTGCTCGAAGCGCTCCAGCAGGGCGCGCTCGCGCGCTTCCACCTGGGCCATGCCCAGCGCGGAAAGGTAGTCCACCGCCGCGCCCAGGCCGACGAAGCCGGCGATATTGGGGGTGCCGGCCTCGAACCGGCGCGGGCCGTCGGCGAACACCGTGCCCTCGAAGCGCACTTCCTTGATCATCTCGCCGCCGCCGAGGAAGGGCGGCATCGCGTCCAGGTGCTCGCGCCGCGCCCACAGCGCGCCGGTGCCGGTGGGGCCGCTCATCTTGTGCCCGGTCAGGGCGTAGAAATCGCAGCCGATGGCGGCCACGTCCAGGGCCAGGTGCGGCGCCGCCTGGGAGCCGTCGACCAGGCTGGCGATGCCGCGCTTGCGCGCTTCCCGGCAGATCTCGCGCACCGGGTTGATCGTGCCCAGCACGTTGGACACATGGGTCAGGGCCAGCAGCTTCACTTCCGGCGAGAGCAGGCCGTACAACTGCTCCAGGTCGAGCTCGCCGCGCGGGTCGAGTTCGGCGATCTTCAAGGTCGCCCCGGTGCGCTGGGCGACCAACTGCCAGGGCACGATGTTGGCGTGGTGTTCCATGCGGGTGAGCACGATCGCATCGCCCGGGCCCAGCCGCGGCAGCGCCCAGGAATAGGCCACCAGGTTGATGGCGAAGGTGGTGCCGCTGCACAGCACCAACTCGTCGGCGCGCACGTTCAGGAAGCGCGCCAGCTTGGCCCGCGCGCCTTCGTAGGCCTCGGTCGCCTCGGTCCCGAGCGTGTGCACGGCGCGGCTGACATTGGCGTTGTGGCGGCGATAGAAGTCGTCGACCGCCTCGATGACCGCCTGGGGCTTCTGCCCGGTATTGGCCGAGTCGAAATAGATCAGCGGCTTGCCGTGGACTTCGCGGGCGAGGACGGGGAAGTCGGCGCGGACGGCGGACCAATCGATGGAGGCGGGCAGGTTGGCGGCGTTCATCGGGTGCATTCGGGAGGGGGAGAAACGAGTCGGGAGGAACCCGCAGCCAGTGGCGCGGAGCGGAGGGCTCGCCCCCGGCCCGCTGCGCTGGTTACTTCACAGGGCTTGCAATCGCTCCAGCGCCAGGTTCAGCCGCACTTCCAGCATCGCCCGCACGCCTTCGTCCTGGAGCACCGATACGGTCTCGCGGCAGAAGGCGGCGGTCAGCAGGGCGCGGGCGGTCTCGGCCGGCACGCCGCGCGAGCGCAGGTAGAACAGGGCGTTGGCGTCGAGTTGGCCGACCGTGGCGCCGTGCGCGGCCTGCACTTCGTCGGCATGGATTTCCAGCACCGGCTGGGTGTCGATCTCCGCGCCTTCGCTGAGCAGCAGGTTCTTGTTGGACAGCGCGGCGTTGCTGCCGTCGGCGCCTTCGCGGATCAGGATGCCGCCGTGGAAGGCCGCGCGTGCGCGGCCGGCGCCGAGGCCGCGCCAGGTCAGTTCGCAAGCGGTGTCGCGGCCGGCGTGGTCGATGCCCAGGCGGGTGTCGAGGTGGCGGCGGCCGGTGGCCAGCAGCACGCCGTTGGCGTGGACGCGGGCGCCCTCGCCGTGCAGGGCGGCGTTGAGTTCGTGGCGCGAGAGCGCCGCGCCCAGCTCCAGGTCGAGGCGGCGGTAGTGGGCGCCGCGCGCCAGCACCGCGTCGGTGCGGGCGATGGCGGTGGCGCCCAGCGCGTCGTCCTGCACGCGGGCGTGCACCAGCTCGGCCTCGGGCGCGAGGTGGACATGGGCCAGGCTGTTGCCGAGGTGGGTGTGGCTGTCGCTGGCCAGGTGGTGCTCGACCACGGTCAGGCGCGCGCCCTCGCGCAGCTCGATCAGATGGCGCAGGTGCCAGGCGCGGTCGCCATCGCCCGGGCTGCCGACGAACACCAAGTGCACGGCGGTGGCCGCCTGTACCCCGGCATCGGCGCGCAACACGGCGCCTTCTTCGGCCAGGGCGGCGTTGAGCCGGGCGAAGACTTCCTCGGGCCGGTCGAAGCGGCGGGCGAGGAAGCTGGCCTGGCGCGGGTCGCCGTCGGCCAGCACCTGCGAGAGCGGCTGCAGCGACACCCCTTCGGGCAGGCCGGACAGGTCCGAGTGCGCCGGCACGTGGCGGCCGTTGTGGAAAACGAGGCGCGGCGCGGGGATGCCGGCGATCGCGGCCGGATCCAGCGCAGGCGGCGCGGCCTCGGCGGCGGCGAAGGCGCGGCGTTCCAGGGCGCGCAGCGGGGTGTATTTCCAGGCCTCGCTGCGCGGGCCGGGCAGGCCGTCGCGCAGCGCGGCGTCCAGGGCGGCGCGGCGGGTTTCGCCCAGGCCGGCGGCCTCGCGCGCGGGCAGGGCCTGGAAGGCCGAGGCGAAGGCGTCGAGCAGGGCGCTCATCGTGCGCTCTCCTTGGATGCGGCGGCGCTCATCAGGCGGCGCCCTGCGGGGCCAGGCGGTCCTTCAGCCAGGCATAGCCGTGTTGTTCCAGCGCCAGGGCCAGTTCGGCGCCGCCGGTCTCCACGATGCGGCCGTCGGCCAGCACGTGGACCACGTCTGGCTTGATGTAGTCCAGCAGGCGTTGGTAGTGGGTGATGACCAGGAAGGCGCGGTCGGGCGAGCGCAGCGCATTGACGCCGTCGGCCACCGCCTTGAGCGCGTCGATGTCCAGGCCCGAGTCGGTCTCGTCCAGGATCGCCAGGCGCGGTTCGAGCAGGGCCAGTTGGAAGATCTCGTTGCGCTTTTTCTCGCCGCCGCTGAAGCCTTCGTTGACGCCGCGGTGCAGCAGTTCGTCCTTCAGGTGCAGCACCGCCAGCTTCTCGCGCACCAGCTTGAGGAACTGCATCGAGTCCAGCTCGGCCTCGCCGCGGGCCTTGCGCTGGGCGTTGAGGGCAGCGCGCAGGAAGTAGGTGTTGTTCACGCCCGGGATCTCCACCGGGTACTGGAAGGCCAGGAACACGCCGGCGGCGGCGCGTTCTTCCGGCTCCAGCGCGAGCAGGTCGCGGCCGTCGAACTCGACCTGGCCGGACACCACGTCGTAGCCTTCGCGGCCGGCCAGCACATTGCCCAGGGTCGATTTGCCGGCGCCGTTGGGGCCCATGATGGCGTGCACCTGGCCGGGCCGCAGCTCCAGGCTCAGGCCCTTGAGGATGTCCTTGCCGGCGACTTGGACGTGGAGGTCTTGGATCTTCAACATGGCGG
>CBIFVU010000100.1:0-12822 GCA_966185905.1 uncultured Lysobacter sp. | reverse complement strand
CCCCCATGCACATCCTCCTGGTAGAAGACGAATCCGACATCGCCGACACCGTGCTCTACGCACTGCGCGCGGAGGGGTTCGAGGCGACGCATTGCCTGACCGGGGGCGAGGCGCTGCGGGTGGCGCAGCGGGCGGCCTTCGACTTGGCGGTGCTGGACGTGGGGCTGCCGGACATCGGCGGCTTCGCGCTGTGCCGGGAGCTGCGCCGCGACCGAGACCTGCCGGTGATCTTCCTGACCGCGCGCAATGCCGAGGCCGATCGCATCCTCGGGCTGGAGATCGGCGCCGACGATTACGTGACCAAGCCGTTTTCCCCGCGCGAGCTGGCCACGCGGGTGCGGGTGGTGTTGCGGCGCAAGGCTGCCGGCGCGGCGCCGGCCGAGCCGGAGGCCGGCTTCGCCCACGATGCCGAAGGCAAGCGCATCCGCTACCGCGGCCAGGCGCTGGAACTGACCCGCTACGAGTACGGCCTGCTGGCGGCGTTGTTGCAGCGGCCCGGCGCGGTGCTCTCGCGCGCGCAGTTGATGGACCGGGTCTGGGGCGATGCGCTGGACAGCGGCGACCGCACCGTGGACACCCATATCAAGACCTTGCGCGCCAAGCTGCGCGAAGTCGATGCCGACAGCGACCCCATCCGCACCCACCGCGGCCTGGGCTATTCGGTGGAGAACGGTTGAGGCCGCCATGCGGATCGGGCTGCGCATCTTCCTGGGGTATTTCCTGATCGTGGCGATCGCCGCGCTGCTGCTGGCGCAGGTCTTCGTCGCCGAGGTCAAGCCCGGCGTGCGCCAGGCCATGGAGGACACCTTGGTGGACACGGCCAATGTCATGGCCGAACTGGCCTCCGACGATTTCCTCGCCGGCCGCATCGACCAGGGCGATTTCGCCAAGCGCGTGCGCGCGCTTGGCGAGCGCGACACCGGCGCGGCGATCTGGGGCTTCCGCAAGGGCGCGTCCAGCTACCGGGTCTATGTCACCGACGCGCGCGGCATCGTCGTGTTCGACAGCAGCGGGCGCGCGGTGGGCCAGGATTATTCGCGTTGGAACGATGTCTACCTCACCTTGCGCGGCCGCTACGGCGCGCGTTCCAGCCCGGCCGGCAGCGGCGGCGAGGCCGGCGCTGCGCGCACCGGCGCGGCTGCGGCCGGCAACCAGGACTCCGACGACACGGTCATGCACGTGGCCGCGCCGATCCGCGACGACGACGGCCGCATCGTCGGCTCGCTGACCGTGGCCAAGCCCAATCGCGCCATCGCGCCGTTCATCGCCCGCAGCCAGCGGGTGGTGGTGCGCTGGGGCTTCGTGCTGATGGGCGCGGCCTTGCTGGTCGGGGTCGGGGTGTCGTGGTGGCTGTCGCGCCAGATCGGGTTGTTGCGGCGCTACGCCCATGCGGTCACTGCCGGGCAGCGCGCGCCGGCGCCGGCCGCGGCCGGCGAGTTCGGCGAACTCGGCCAGGCGCTGGAGACCATGCGCGCGCGGCTGGAGGGCAAGCAATACGTCGAGCAATACGTGCACACCCTGACCCATGAGATGAAAAGCCCGCTGGCGGCGATCCGCGGCAGCGCCGAGCTGCTGGAGTCGCCGCCGGGCGAGGGCGGCATGGCCCAGGCCGACCGCGCCCGCTTCGCCGGCAGCATCCGCCGCCAGGCCGAGCGCCTGGCGTTGATGATCGACAAGCTGCTGGCGCTGGCCGCGGTGGAGCACCGCCAGCGCCTGGAAAAACCCGAGCCGGTGGCCCTGGCCGCGATCGCCCAGGAGGCGGCCGAGCACTGCGCCCAGCGCCTGGAACAGGCCGGCGTGCGCCTGCTGCTGGACCTGGACCCGGAGCTGCCGCCGGTGCGCGGCGATGCCTTCCTGCTGCGCCAGGCGGTGGTCAACCTGCTCGACAACGCCGCCGACTTCTCCCCGCCCGGCGGCGAGATCGCACTGCGCCTGCGCCGCGACGGCACGAGCCAGCGGATCGAGGTCGGCGACCGCGGCCCCGGCGTGCCCGACTACGCGCTGGGGCGGGTGTTCGAGCGGTTCTATTCGCTGCCGCGACCGGCCGGCGGCAGCCGCAGCAGCGGCCTGGGGCTGTGCTTCGTGGCCGAAGTGGCGGCGTTGCACGGCGGCCAGGCCGGGTTGGCCAATCGCGACAGCGGCGGCGCCCAGGCCAGCCTGGCCGTGCCCGGCTGAGGGTCGCGCCACCGCGCTGGCTGCAGCGCCCGTCCGCGCCGGTCCGTGCCGCGCACAGGCGTTCACCCACACCGGCCTGCGCCCGCGCCCCGGCACGCCGGCGCCCACCGCTTCACCCGCGCTTCACCGAGGCCACACCCGCTGCCCATCGGCCGCGCACATGCCCGGACCAAGCTTGCCGCCAACGTCGCGGACAAGGAGCACGACATGCGGGTGTGGTTGAAGATGCTGATGGTGCTGGGGCTGACCCTGGCGATCCTGGTGCCGCTGCTGATGATCGGCGGGATCATCGAGGAGCGGCAGCAATACCGCGAGCAGGCGGTGGCCACCGTGGCGCGCAGCTACGCCGGCGCGCAGGCGTTCTCCGGGCCGGCCCTGGTGGTGCCGTTCGAGGACACCTGGGTGGACCAGGAGCGCGACGAGAAATCCGGCCTGGTCAAGCAGGTGGTGCATCGCGAGCAGGGGCGCTGGACCTTCTTTCCCAACCAATTGCGCGTGGACGGCCAGATCCAGCCGCGGGTGCGCGCGCTGGGCCTGCACAAGGTGATGGTCTACGACTGGGCCGGCACCGCCAAGGCCGACTTCCTCGCCCGCATTCCGGCCACGCCGGCGCCGCTGGCCAACGGCGGCGCACCGGTCACCCGCACCATCGGCCAGCCGTGGTTGAGCTATGCCTTCGCCGATGTGCGCGGGCTGCGCGATCCGGTGCTGCGCCTGGACGGGCGGGCGGTGGCGATCGAGGACGGCCTGGGCGCGCGCGACGGCAGCGGCGTGCATGCGCGCCTGGCGGCGCCGGCGGCGGGCGCCGAACTGCGCTTGCAGACCGAGTTCGGCTTCACCCTGGGCGGCACTGAGTCGCTGGCGTTGGTGCCGCTGGGCAAGGACAACCGCTTCAGCCTGCGCTCGAGCTGGCCGCATCCCAACTACGGCGGCAGCTTCCCGCCGAGCTCGGACCGCATCGGCGCCGACGGCTTCCAGGCCGAATGGCGGGTGGCGTCGGTGGCGACCAACGCCCAGCGCCAGTACCAGGCCGGCGCGATCCTGCCGTGGACCGGCGGCGACGAGGCCGAGATGGTGCGCGTCGCCGGAGAGCACGCCAGCGCCGGTGGTGCGATCAACGCAGTGCAGGTCACCCTCAAGGACCCGGTCAATGTCTATTCCCAGGCCGACCGCGCGACCAAGTACGGCTTGTTGTTCGTGCTGCTGACCTTCATCGGCTTCTTCATGTTCGAGCTGATCAAGCAACTGCGCATCCACCCGATCCAGTACGGTCTGGTCGGCCTGGCGCTGGCGATCTTCTTCCTGCTGTTGGTCAGCCTGAGCGAACACATCGACTTCGGCTGGGCCTACCTGGCCGCGAGCGTGGCCTGCATCGGCCTGTTGGTGTTCTACCTGAGCGCGGTGCTGCGCAGCCTGGGCCGCGCGCTGGGCTTCGGCGCGATGCTGGTGACCTTGTACGCGGCGCTGTACGGCCTGCTGATCTCCGAGGACAACGCCTTGGTGCTGGGCGCGGGCCTGTTGTTCGTGATCCTGGCGGCGGTGATGGTGGTCACCCGCAAGGTCGATTGGTACCAGCTCGGCGGTGGGCTCGGCGCGCGCCGGGCGCCGGAGCGCAGTGTGCCTGCGGCGCCGTCGATGCGGGCGCCGGTGGAGGGCGCGGGTGAGTGAGGCCGCGCGGCGGCGGGCCGGTCCGGCCCGCCGCCCTGCGGGGCGGGGCTCGCAGCCGGCCCCGGCGGCGGCCCCGGCAGGCGCGCCGAGCGCCGTCGTCCAGGCCGCCTCGGGCGCCCCCGGATGGCGCCGGCGCGGCCGGCATCGGAAGATGGAGGGCCGCGCGCACCCCGCGCGCCCGCGCTCCACGACCCGCCCCGACATGCGCAAGCCCATGCCCGAGATCCGCACCGTCGCCGGCGCCGCCATCGCTCCCTACCTGGATGCGATCGCGGCGCTGCGCATCGCGGTGTTCCGCGATTGGCCCTATCTCTACGACGGCGATGCCGCTTACGAGGCCAAGTATCTGAAGACCTACCTGGACGCGTGGCGCAGCGTGGCGGTGCTGGCCATCGACGAGGGTCGCGTGGTCGGCGCCTCCACCGGCCTGCCGCTGATGGACGAGACCGAAGAATTCCGCAGCGCCTTCGATGGTCACTTGGTCGATGCCGAGCACGTGTTCTACTGCGGCGAGTCGGTGCTGCTGCCCGAGTACCGCGGCCGCGGCGTCGGCCACCGCTTCTTCGATGCGCGCGAGGCCCATGCGCGCGCGCTCGGCGGCTTCCGCTGGACCTCGTTCTGTGCGGTGGAGCGCGACCCCGGCGATCCGCGCCGACCGCCGTTCCATCGCGGCAACGAGGCCTTCTGGCGCAAGCGCGGCTACACCCATCGCCCGGAGTTGGTCGCGCAGTTGTCCTGGAAGGAAGTCGCCCGCGGCGAGCGTCCGCACCGCCTGAGCTTCTGGCTGCGGCCGCTGGAGCGCGGGCGATGAGGATCGCCGTGGCCAAGTACCGCATCGGCGCGCCGCGCAGCTTCGCCGAATTCGCCGAGAAGCAGGCGCACTGGCTGGCCCAGGCGCGCGCCGGCGGCGCCCGGGTGGCGGTGTTGCCCGAATACCTGGCGCTGGAGCTGGGCGCAACCTTCGGCGCCGCCACCCAGGGCGACCTGCATGCCTCGCTGGTCGCCATCCAGGCCTATCGCCAGGCCTGGATGGAGTTGTTCGGCCTGCTCGCGCGCGAGACCGGCATGCACGTGGCGGCCGGCAGCTTCCTGCTCGACAGCGGCCGCGGCCGCTATCGCAACCGCAGTTATGTTTTCGCCCCGGACGGCCGCCACCTGTGGCAGGACAAGCTGCAACTGACCGGGTTCGAGAAGCAGGCCGGGGTGATCGAGCCCGGCGATGCGCTCAAGACCTTCGACCTGGACGGCGCGCGCGCCGGCATCGCGATCTGCTACGACATCGAGTTCCCGCTGCCGGTGCGCGCGCAATGCGAGGCCGGCGCGCGCCTGTTGCTCTGCCCCAGTTGCACCGACACCGAGGCCGGCGCCACCCGGGTGCGGGTGGGCGCGCTGGCGCGCGCGCTGGAGAACCGCAGTTTCGTCGCCCAGGCGGTGACCGCCGGCGAGGCGCTGTGGAGCCCGGCGCTGGACACCAACACCGGCGAGGCGGCGGTGTACGCACCGATGGACGCGGGCCTGCCGGCCGACGGCATGCTGGCGCGCACCCGCGAGGGCCAGTCCTGGGCCTTCGCCGACCTGGACTTCGCCGCGCTGGAAGCCAGCCGCGCGCGTGCGCAGGTCGCCAACGACCGCGACTGGGCCGGGCAATGGGCGCCAGCGTTGGCGCGCGCGCGGATGGCGGAGTGGGGCAGCGACTGAAGCCGCTGCCGCAGGCGCACCGACTGCGCGCGCTCAGCCGAACAGGCTCACCCCCGGCACCAGCCACAGCGACAGGCCGGCCAGGGTCGAGCCGATCGCGGTCGCGGCGATCACGTCGCTGGGATAGTGCAGGCCCAGGACCACGCGCGAGGCGGCCACGCTGGCGGTGAACGGCACCAGCACCCAGGCCAGCGCCGGATAGTGCGCCATCGCCACCAGGCTGAAGGCGACCGCGTGCAAGGTGTGGCCGGAGGGGAAGCTGAACTCGTCCAGCGGCGCGACCCAGGCATGGATGCGCTGGTCGGACGCGAACGGGCGCGGGCGCCGGGTCCAGCGCTTGAGCAGCTTGTACAGGCCGAGCGCGATCAGGCCGGTAACGGCCAGGTGCAGCGAGGCGCGCAGGCCGTCGTAGCCGTCCAGCAGCACCAGCGCGGCCATCAGCGCATACCAGAACAGGCCGTCGCCCAGGCGGCTGACCGCGGCGAAATAGGCGCGCGAGCCGCTGCGTTCGCAGACCCGGTTGGCGCGCAGGCACCAACCCGATTCGCCGGCGATCAGGCGTTTGCGCAAGGGCAACCGGTTCATACGACCTCCTGCTTGGGGTTGGCGTCGGGATCGGATCGGGGCTTTGATTCGGCCTGGGGTTCGGACGCCGAGCCGCGGCCAGCCAGTGCGCCGCGCTCGGCCAGTCCGGCGAGCACCGCGTCCAGGTCGGCGGCGACCTGTTGGGGCTTCAGCCCGGCGGTGGCCTGGCGCGCGGCCGCGGCCATGCGCGCGCGGGCCGGCTCGTCGCTGGCGATGCGCACTGCCGCGGCGATGAACGCCGCGTCCTCGCCCTCGGCGATGGCCGCGCCGTGCAGGCCGTCGCGCAGGTGCTCGTGCGCGGCGCCGTAGTCGAAGGCCACCGTCGGCACGCCGCTGGCCATCGCCTCCAGGGTCACGTTGCCGAAGGTTTCGCTGTGGCTGGGGAACAAGAACAGATCGCCGCTGGCGAAGTGCGCGGCCAGCGCTTCGCCGCGCTGCACGCCACAGAACACGAAGTCGGGATTCTCGCGCTGCAGCTTGTCGCGTTCCGGGCCGTCGCCGATCCAGGCGAAGCGCGCGCCCGGCCGCTGCGCCTGCACGGCGCGGAAGGCCTTGACCGCCAAGTCCAGGTTCTTCTCCGCGGCGATGCGGCCGACATAGACCACGGCCAGGCCATCGCTTGCCACACCCCAGGATCGGCGCAGCGCGGCGCTGCGGTGCGCGGGGTCGAAGCGCGCGGTGTCCACTGCGCGCGGCAGCCGCAGCACGTCGCGGAAGCCGCGCGCGCGCAGGAATTGCGCCAGCTCGCGCGTGGGCACCAAGGTGGCGTCGGCGCGGTTGTGGAAGCGGCGCATCCACGCCAGCGCGGTGCCGACCAGCCACGGCGCGCCGTAGTCGCGCATGTATTCATCGAAGCGAGTGTGCAGGCCCGTGGCCGCGGGAATGCGCAGGCGCCGCGCCGCGCGCAGCGCCGACCAGCCCAGCGGGCCTTCGGTGGCGACGTAGATCGCGTCCGGCCGGTGTTCGCGCCAGGCGCGCAGCAGCAGGCCAGTGCAGGGCAGGCCGAAACGCAGGCCGGGATAGCGCGGCAGCGGCAGGCCGGCGACCAGGGTTTCGTGCGCCTGTCCGCCCTCGCGGTCGGCGTCCTGGCGCGGCCGGACCAGCGCGACCTCGTGGCCGCGCGCGCGCAAGCCCCGCTCCAGACCTTGCACGGTCAGGGCCACGCCGTTGATCTCCGGCGGATAGGTCTCGGTGACGATCGCGTAGCGCATGCCGCGGCTCCCGGTTTCGCCAAGACTGGGCGCGGCCCGTGTCCCGCGCGTGGCGCTGGCATGACGCGGCGATGACGCCCCGGTAACCGTTTTCTTTGTGATCGATTGCGCGAATTGGTGCGCGACTAGGCCTGGAAACGTTTTCGCGACAAGCGCTCCGTCCGCGGCAGGTTCCGGGTTATTAACAACACGATCCCTACAATCGCCCGATTCATACGATCCGATCCCAAGATCGAGGTGCGGTTTGCAGCGACGCGAGCTACTCAAGGCCAGCCTGTCCCTGCCATTGCTGGGCGCAGCCGCCGGCGTGCCGGCGCTGGCCTGGGCCGCGTCCGGGCCGGCCCAGGCCTTCGACGAGGGCACCGTGCCGGCGCTCGCCCGCGCGCTGGCCGCGCGCCCGTACCGCAACGACGAGGCCGAATTGCCCGGCGCGCTGGCCTCCATTCCCTACGACACCTGGCGCGACATCCGCTTCGACCCGGCGCAGGCGCTGTGGAAGCGCGAAGGCCTGCCGTTCCAGTTGCAGTTCTTCCATCGCGCCTTCCTGTTCAAGCAACGCGTGCGCATGCATCTGGTGGAACGCGGCCGGGCCACGCCGCTGGCGTACCGGCCGGACATGTTCAGCTTCGGCCGCGCGCCGCGGCCGGGCGCGCAGGACGTGGGCTTCGCCGGCTTCCGCGTGCACGCGCCGATCAACCGCGAGGATTATTTCGACGAGGTCTGCGCCTTCCTCGGCGCCAGCTATTTCCGCGCGGTCGCGCGCGATCTGCAGTACGGCCTGTCGGCGCGCGCGCTGGCGCTGGGCACCGGCGGGAAAGAAGAGTTCCCGGTGTTCGTCGGTTTCTGGATCGAGCGCCCCTCGCCCCGCGCGCGCAGCCTGGTGGTGCACGCGCTGATGGACGGCCCCAGCGCCAGTGCCGCGCTGCGCTTCGTCATCGCTCCGGGCGCGCAGACCGTGTTCGACACGCAACTGCGCCTGTATCCGCGCGTGGCGCTGGCCCAGGCCGGGATCGCGCCGTTGACCAGCATGTACCACTTCGACGACGCCGACCGCCGCGGCGTGGACGACTTCCGCCCGGCGGTGCACGACTCCGACGGCCTGGCGCTGTACAACGGCGCCGGCGAACAAGTGTGGCGGCCGCTGCGCAACCCGCGCACGCTGCAGGAGAGCGCATTCCAGGACCGCAGCCCGCGCGGTTTCGGCCTGATGCAGCGCAAGCGCGCCTTCGCCGACTACGCCGACAGCGAGGCCCACTACGAACGCAGGCCGAGCCTGTGGGTGGAGCCGGTGGGCGACTGGGGCGAGGGCGCGGTGCATCTGTTCGAGATCCCCACCGCCAACGAATACGCCGACAACATCGTCGCCTTCTGGCGCCCGCGCGCGCCGCTGGCGGCCGGCCGCGAGCATCGCTTCGACTATCGGCTGCACTGGTGCGACCACCACGCCTGGAAGCCGGAACTGGCCAGCGTGGCGCGCACCCGCATCGGTGCCGGCGCCGGCGACTCGCGCCAGTTCGTGCTCGACCTGGCCGGCGGCCGCCTCGCCGGCCTGCCGGCGCAGGCCGCGCCGCGCGCGGTGGTGTGGGCATCCTCCGGGCGCCTGGCCCACGCTGCCGCGCAGCGCCTGCCCAGCGGCGGCTGGCGCATGTCGTTCGAACTCGCGCCCGGCGCGGCCGAGCAAATCGAACTGCGCGCCGTGCTCGAAGACGCCTCCGGCCCTCTTTCCGAAACCTGGCTTTATCGTTGGACTGCATGAACGCAACGCTCGCTTCCCCGCAACGCCCCGCCGCTCCGCCGCCCTACGAGGCCCTGCCGCCGGAATCGCCGATGGCCATGCCGGTGCAATCGCTGTCGCAGGGCGAACGTTCGCGCCGCGCATTGCCGACTGCGCCGGCCGCGATGGGCTGGCGCCGGCTGTATGTCATCGGCGGCGCCGCGGCGCTGACCCTGGTGGCGGCCTACCACGTGCTGCGGGTGTTGTACGTGGGCGGGCTGAACCTGCTCGAAGGCGTGCTGCTGGGCCTGTTCGCGTTCCTGTTCGCCTGGATCGCGCTGGCCTTCACCAGCTCGCTGGCCGGCTTCGTGCTGATCCTCTCGCGCCGGCGCTGGCGGCTGGGGCTCAAGCAGGGCGGCGAACTGCCGGCGCTGGGCGTGCGCACCGCGCTGCTGGCGCCGACCTACAACGAAGACCCCGAGCGGCTGATGGCCGGCCTGCAGGCGATCTACGAATCGGTCCAGGCCACCGGCCAGTTGGACATGTTCGATTTCTTCATCCTCAGCGACACCACCAAGGAACCGATCCGCCAGGCCGAGATCCGCGCCTTCCACGCTTTGCGCGAACGCACCGGCGGCCAGGCGCGGATTTTCTACCGGCGGCGCAAGAACAATGCCGAGCGCAAGGCCGGCAACATCGCCGAATGGGTGCGGCGCTTCGGCGGCGCCTATCCGCAGATGCTGATCCTCGACGCCGACAGCCTGATGACCGGCGAGGTCATCGCCAAGCTGTCCGGCGCGATGGAACGCCACCCCGACGTGGCGCTGATCCAGACCCTGCCGATGATCGTCAACGGCCAGACCCTGTTCGCGCGCATGCAGCAGTTCGCCGGACGCGTGTACGGGCCGGTGATCGCTTACGGCATTGCCTGGTGGCACGGCGCGGAGAGCAATTACTGGGGCCACAACGCGATCATCCGCACCCGCGCCTTCGCCGAACACGCCGGCCTGCCGGAGCTGCGCGGCCGCCGGCCCTTCGGCGGCACCGTGCTCAGCCACGATTTCGTCGAGGCCGCGCTGATGCGCCGCGGCGGCTGGGCCCTGCACATGGTGCCCGGCCTGGTCGGCAGCTACGAAGAAGGGCCGCCCTCGCTGACCGACATGCTGGTGCGCGACCGCCGCTGGTGCCAGGGCAACCTCCAGCACACCGCGGTGCTGCCGGCCAAGGGCCTGCACTGGGTCAGCCGCATGCACTTGCTGATCGGCATCGGCCATTACTTCACCGCGCCGATGTGGGCGATGCTGATGTTGGTGGGGCTGATGATCCCGCTCGATCGCGCCAATTACTTCAACTGGGACAGTATCCGCCTGCCGGGCTTCTCGCCCAGCGCCTACTGGCGCGACCAGGACCCCGACCGGGTGCTGTGGGTGTTCGTGGCGACCATGGCGGTGCTGCTGGCGCCCAAGTTCATGGCCTTCCTGGCGATGCTGACCGACCGCCAGACCCGGCGCGGCTGCGGCGGCGCGATCCGCGCGTTCTTGAGCATGGTGCTGGAGACCGTGCTGGCGGCGCTGATGGCGCCGGTGACCATGTATGTGCAATCGCGCGGCGTGGCCGAGGTGTTGGCCGGCAAGGACTCGGGCTGGGAATCGCAGCGGCGCGACGATGGCAGCCTGCCGTGGTCGGGGCTGGTGCGCAGCTACGGCGGGCTGACCCTGTTCGGCCTGGCCATCGGCGCGTTGGCCTATGCGGTCTCGCCGCCGCTGGCGGCGTGGATGTCGCCGGTGATCCTGGGCCTGGCGATCTCGATCCCGGTGGTGGCCTTCACTTCCGCGCGCGGGCCGGGGCTGTGGTTGCGCCGGATCGGCATCTTCCGCATCCCCGAGGAAATCGCGCCGCCGCCGGTGCTGGTGCGGGCGCGACAGTTGCGGACCGAAGCGGCCCAGCGCAGCGCCGCGGCGCCGCCTGTCTGAGGCGGCGCCGCAGCCGTCGTGGCGGCGCGGGTACGGCGGCGCTGGCCGCGCCCGGGTTCAGCGCGACTGCGGCAAGCGCTGCATTTGCGCCGCCGAAGGGGTCTGGTCGAAGGCCATCAACTGGGTTTCCACGGTCTCGGCATTGGCCTTGATCCAGGGCCCGAGCTGCGCCTGCTGCGCCTCCGGGTCGGCGCCGTAGTGGCGGCGGGCATACAGGGTGATCACCCCGCTGCCCTGGACCAGGCCGATGCGCGCGAAGACCGTTTCCAGCACCCCCTCGCCGCGCAGCATCGCCACGATCAGATACTCGGCCGGACGTTCCGGCGTGGGCGTGGTCGAGGCGGAGTTGATGATCCCGCCGGCCTTCTTGTAGGTCTCCAGCAAGGCCTGGGCGAGCGCGCGCAGGCTGGCCTCATCGCGCGCGTCGGGGCGGTCAACGAAGGTGATCATGTCCTGCCAGCGCTGCAGGTCTTCTTGTCCCGCGGGGGTGAATTCGTGCTGGTTGCCCTTGGACCAGCGGTGCAGATAGAAGGCCCCGTTGAACTCCAGGGCCGCGGCGGGCTGCGGGGCGGAGCGGCCCGCCGGTTGCGCGGCCGGGCGCGCTGCGGGCGCGGCGGCCGTGGGCGGGCCCGCGGCCAGGGCCGGGGCGGGCAGGGCGATGGACACGACGACGGACAGGGCGGCGGACAGGGCGAGCGCGGCCAGCGCTCGGCCCGCCTGGCCGCGCGCAGCCAGCCGGGACCAACGCGGGAAACGGAGAATCGACATGAGTGGGCTCCTTGCCTTGAGTGAGGGAGGCATCCGTTCGTTGCCGGCCCGCACCCGCCTGCACAGGCCGGCGCCGAGGCGGCAACGGCCCCATCAGACGCTCTGGCAAGCGCGAACGCAAGCGCGCCGCTGCCGGCCCCGGCGGCCGGATGGCTGAAGCCAACGGGCCCGCACCGCCGCCGGCGGGGCCGAAGGCCTCAACTGGCCAGCAACTTGAGCGAAATGCCCAGCCCGGCCATGTCCTGCGGCTCGCCTTCCAGGTCGGCCCGCAGCAGCGGGCGCGAATCCAGCCAGCGCCGCGACACGGTCAGGGTCAGGGTGTTGCCGTCGGCCTGCGCGTCCAATTGCGGGATCGGGTCGGCCTGGTGCGAGCGATGCAGCAGCACCGCCAGGCGCAGCAGGGCCGAACCGCGCCGCACCGCCGCCAGCAGGCGGTCGGGCAGGGCGTCGAAGGCGCTCTTGGGAATGCCGCGGCGGTGGGTGCGCACCAGCGCGGCGAGGAATTGCTGCTGCTGGCGCGAGAAGCCGGAGATGTCGGAGTTCTCGATCACGTAGGAGCCATGCACGTGGTACTGGCTGTGGGCGATCACCAGGCCCAGCTCGTGCAGGCGCGCGGCGCGCTGCAACATCAGCCGGTCGTCGCCGTCCAGCTGCCAGCCCTGGGCGACCTGGTCGAACAGGCGCAGCAAGGTCTGCTCCACCCGCGCCGACTGCTGCTCGTCGATGCCATAACGCTTGACCAGGGCCGCCACCGAAGCGTCGCGCGGATCGTCGGCGCCGCCGCGGCCGAGCATGTCGTAGAGCACGCCCTCGCGCATGGCCGCCTTGCTGATGGCCATGCGCTGCAAGCCCAGCACGTTGAAGGCCGCCTCCAGGATCAGGATGCCGCCTGCGATCACCGGCCGCCGGTCCGAGGACAGGCCGGGCAGGTCGATGGCGTCGATGCGGTCGGCCTGCAACAGCTTGTCGCGCA
The DNA here is from genome assembly GCA_966185905.1 of uncultured Lysobacter sp. Classification (GTDB taxonomy): domain Bacteria; phylum Pseudomonadota; class Gammaproteobacteria; order Xanthomonadales; family Xanthomonadaceae; genus Lysobacter. The sequence goes on along the minus strand of CBIFVU010000100.1, from coordinate 57 downwards.
ACTGCGGCAGGGCTTCGGCGGTGACCGCGCCCTTGGTCAGCTTCATCGCCGCGCAGA
>CBIFVU010000099.1:0-12917 GCA_966185905.1 uncultured Lysobacter sp. | reverse complement strand
AACAAGCGCGGCGCCAACGACACCGGTTCGCCGGAAGTCCAGGTCGCCCTGCTGACCGCCCGCATCGAACTGCTGACCGGCCACTTCAAGACCCACAAGCAGGACCACCACAGCCGCCGCGGCCTGCTGATGATGGTCAACCGCCGTCGCAGCCTGCTGGACTACCTCAAGCGCAAAGACCACGAGCGCTACAAGGCCCTGATCGAGAAGCTCGGTCTGCGCCGCTGATCGGACACCCACCGCGGCGCAGCGATGCGCCGCGGTTTGTTTTGGCGGGCGGCAAAGCCCGTGCGGCGACGCAGGACGCGTCGCCCCAGCGACGGTACGCGCGCGCGCCCGTCGAACTGGACCGGCCCACGGGCCCCATGCGACGCGGCGCGGGAGCGCGCCAGACGCACACCACCACAGGCCGCTGCGCCGGCGGCCGCCCGGAGCGGGGCAAGGGCCCCGACCGGCACGCATAGAACCGAAGGAAACCAACGTGGCAAAAATTACCAAGACCTTCCAGTACGGCAACCATCAGGTGACCCTGGAGACCGGCGAAGTCGCCCGTCAGGCCAGCGGCGCCGTCATCGTCAAGATGGACGACACCGTACTGCTGGTGAGCGCCGTGGCCGCCAAGAGCGCGCGCGAGGGGCAGGACTTCTTCCCGCTCACCGTCGACTACCAGGAGAAGTTCTACGCCGGCGGCCGCATCCCGGGCGGCTTCTTCAAGCGCGAAGGCCGCGCGACGGAGAAGGAAACCCTGATCTCGCGCCTGATCGACCGTCCGATCCGGCCGCTGTTCCCGGAAGACTACAAGAACGAAGTGCAGATCATCGCCACGGTGATGTCGCTCAACCCCGAGGTCGACGGCGACATCCCGGCCCTGATCGGCGCCTCGGCCGCGCTGGCCCTGGCCGGCACCCCGTTCCAGGGCCCGATCGGCGCGGCCAAGGTCGGCTACAAGAACGGCCAGTACCTGCTCAACCCGACCGCCACCGAACTGGCCGACTCCGAACTGGAGCTGGTCGTGGCCGGCACCTCCAACGCGGTGCTGATGGTCGAGTCCGAGGCCAAGATGCTGTCCGAGGACGTGATGCTCGGCGCGGTCATGTTCGGCCATCGCGAGATGCAGAAGGTCATCAACGCGATCAACGAGCTGGTCGTGGAAGCCGGCACCAAGCCCTCCACCTGGGAAGCCCCGGCCAAGAACGAGGCCCTGATCGGCGCGCTCAAGGGCGCCATCGGCGGCCAGCTGGCCGACGCCTTCCAGATCCGCGACAAGCTGCAGCGCCGCGACGCCATCGCCGCGATCAAGAAGGACGTGATGCTGACCCTGGCCGGCCGCGCCGAAGCCGAGGGCTGGGCCGCCGCTGAGCTGTCCAAGGAATTCGGCGAGCTGGAATACCGCACCATGCGCGACTCGGTGTTGAACACCAAGATCCGCATCGACGGCCGCGCCCTGGACACCGTGCGCCCGATCGCCTCCAAGGTCGGCGTGCTGCCGCGCACCCATGGCTCCTCGCTGTTCACCCGCGGCGAGACCCAGGCCATCGTGGTCGCCACCCTGGGCACCGCGCGCGACGGCCAGATCATCGACGCGGTCTCCGGCGAGTACAAGGAACACTTCCTGTTCCACTACAACTTCCCGCCCTACTCGGTCGGCGAGTGCGGCCGCTTCGGCGCGCCCAAGCGCCGCGAGATCGGCCACGGCCGCCTGGCCAAGCGCGGCGTGCTGGCGGTGATGCCGACGATGGAAGAGTTCCCCTACACCATCCGCGTGGTCTCGGAGATCACCGAGTCCAACGGCTCGTCCTCGATGGCTTCGGTCTGCGGCAGCTCGCTGGCGCTGATGGACGCAGGCGTGCCGATCAAGGCGCCGGTGGCCGGCATCGCCATGGGCCTGGTGAAGGAAGACGACAACTTCGTCGTGCTCTCCGACATCCTCGGCGACGAAGACCACCTGGGCGACATGGACTTCAAGGTCGCCGGCACCAGCGAAGGCATCTCGGCCCTGCAGATGGACATCAAGATCCAGGGCATCACCGAGGAGATCATGAAGGTCGCCCTGGCCCAGGCCAAGGCCGGCCGCCTGCACATCCTCGGCGAAATGGCCCAGGCGATCTCGCAGTCGCGCTCTGAGTTGTCCGAGTACGCGCCGCGCCTGCTGACCATGAAGATCCACCCGGACAAGATCCGCGAAGTGATCGGCAAGGGCGGTTCGACCATCCAGGCCATCACCAAGGAAACCGGCACCCAGATCGACATCCAGGACGACGGCACCATCGTCATCGCTTCGGTCAACGCCGCCGCCGCGCAGGCCGCCAAGGCGCGCATCGACCAGATCGTCTCCGACGTCGAGCCGGGCCGCATCTACGAGGGCAAGGTCGCCAAGATCATGGACTTCGGCGCCTTCGTGACGATCCTGCCGGGCAAGGACGGTCTGGTCCACGTCTCGCAGATCTCCAACGAGCGCGTCGAGAAGGTCAGCGACAAGCTCAAGGAAGGCGACGTGGTCAAGGTCAAGGTGCTGGAAGTCGACAAGCAGGGCCGCATCCGCCTGTCGATGAAGGCCGTCGAAGAAGGCGAGGGCGTGGCCGGCTGAGCCGCGCCCCACGCATGAACGCCGCGCCGCCCCCGGGCCGCGCGGCGATCGAGGAAAGCGGGCTTCGGCCCGCTTTTTCTTTGCGCGGCCGGCGGCGCGTCTTCCGAGTGCGGCTCGCCATGGCCAGGTCGCGGCGTTGACTGCGGACATGCCACCGGCGTCCGAACCGCCGGCCTGGGCGCAATCCCAGTGGATTTGCTTGCAGCTTTTCGCCTGGCACTGCATGACCAGACACAGCCCGGTCCACGACGTGGAGCGACCGGTCGCGCCCGCTGCGCCGCTCGTCCGTTCCGAACGTTCGCGCTGCCGTGGCGGCCGCCCTGTTCCGGCCAGGAGCGGCGCCACCGCGCCGGCTCAGTATTTCCAGCGCAGGCTCAACACCGCGAAGCGGGGCTCGCCGTAGTTGTTGTAGTCCAGGTTGGCCCAATACCGCTTGTCCAGCGCATTGCGCACGCTCAGCGCCAGGCTCCAGTCCGGAGCGATGCGGTAGTGGGCGTTGAGCTGCACCAGGGCGTAAGCCGGCTGGCTCACCGTGGTGGTGCCGCCCAGCGGATGGGGCAGGTTGCGGCCCTGGACCCGCCCCTGCCATTGCACGCCCGCGCCCAGGCTCAACCGCTCCAGCGCGCCGCGCAGCCGCACCTGGGTGTTGAGTTGCAGGTAATCCTTGGGCGGATTGGCGAACAAGGCATCGGTCGCCACCCGGGCGACGTTGACTCGGGTGTAGCCGGCGTTGATCGTCCAGCCCGGCAGGATCTCGCCGTCGATGTCGATCTCCCAGCCGCGCGCCTGGGTGCCGTCCACGCCGACATAGGCCGAGCTGCCGTCGCTGAGCGAGCCTTCCGGAACGCTCATGTCGCGCAGCGCGAAGTTGTCCTGTTTGGCCTGGAACACCGCGGCGTTGGCGGTGAGGCGGCCATCGAGCCACTGGCTCTTGAGCCCGGCCTCCAGGTTGGAGCCCTGCACCGGCTCGAGCAGGTTCTCGTTGCGGTCCTTGCGGTCCTGGGGATTGAAGATCTCGGTGTAGCTGGCGTACAGCGACACCCGCGGGCCGAGCTCGTACATCAGGCCCAGGTAGAGCGTGAGCTCGTCGTCCACCCGATAGGCGCCGCTGGTGCCGGCGTAGGCGCCGCGAGTGTCGTAGGCGCGGGTGCGGGTTTCCCAGGAACTCAGGCGCGCGCCGGCGATCAGCGCCAGTGGCTCGGACAGGCGCAGACGCGTGGAGGCGTACACGCCGCGCTGGACAGTGCGCTGGTCGCGGCGGGCGCCGGTGGCGGTCATGCGGGGCTGGCCGATGTCGCCGTCCCAGTGGCGCACATCGGCGATGGGATAGCAGGCGCGGTTGCCGGCGCAGCGGCTCCAGTCGGCCGGGTAGGAGGCGGCGAAGGCGGGGGTGCGCGAGTCGAACTGCTGCCAGCTCGCGCCCACCGCTAGCGCGTGCTCGCGTCCGGGCGCGCCGAAGCGGCCGCTCAGCGACAGGTCGGCGTTATCGCGGCTGTCCTCGGTGCGGGCGTAGGCATCGCGCAGGACCACGCCGCTGCCGTTGATGGCGTCGGGGAAGCCGGAGCCGAACACCCGGATGCTCTCGGCGTTGCCGCGGGTGCGGGCGGTATTCAGGCGCAGCGTCCAATCCTCGCCGAAGCGGGTTTCGGCCTGGACGTAGGTAGTGCTGCTCTCGCGCGTCCAGCGCGCCCACTTCGGCGCCAGGCTGAGCGAGCGCGGCAAGTGCGCGAAGCGGCCCTGGCGGTCGAAGAACGGCACCGTGCCCCAGGTCGAGCCGACCGGATTGTTGTCCTGGGTCTGGTGGCCCAGGGTGAGGGTGGTGCGCTCGCCCAGGTCGCCTTCCAGCACCGCCATGGCGGCGAGTTTGTTTTCGCTGTAGCGATCGTAGTAGTAGTCGCGGTCCTGGTAGGCGGCGACCACCCGGCTGCGCCAGCGCCCGTCGCCGCTCAAGGGCAAGTCGACATCGGCCTGGACGCGGCTGAAATCCCAGCGGCCGACGCTGGCCGCGGCCGAAGCGCCGAACTGCTTGCCGGGCCGCTTGCGCAGCAGGTTGACCGTGGCCGAAGGCACGCCGGCGCCGGTGAGCAGGCCGTTGGCGCCGCGGATGACTTCGATGCGGTCGTAGAACGCGGTGTCGTACTCGTGGTTGGTCGCGTCGCTGAAGGTCGGCAGGCCATCGACCTGCAGATCGGTGATGGCGAAGCCGCGGGCGAAATACTGCGGGCGGCCGGTGAACAGGAAGGAGACGTTGACGCCGGTGAACTTGCGCATCGCATCGTCCAGGCTGAACAAGGATTCGTTCTCCAGCCGCTCCAGGCCGATCGCGCTGATGGATTGCGGCGTCTGCTGCAGGCTGATCGGCAGGCGCGTGGTGGTCGAAGGCGCGGCGACGCCGGCCTGGACCTGGACAGAGTCGAGCGTGGTCGCCTCGTCCTTGGCCTCGGCCAGGACCGACAGCGGAGCGGCCAGCAGGCACGAGGCCAGGGTCGAGGCCACGGTCGCGGACAGGGCGGAGCGTCGAGGGAGCCTCTGAGCGCAGTGGGTCATGGGCGGCGCCGGATCATGGGGAAGCAGTGCGGACGCATCGCGTCGAGCGCGCCCGGAGGCCGTCGACGCTACAGGTTTGGTGAGTAAATGTAAATGAGTCGCATTTGCGAAAAGGCCGCGACGATGCAAAGTGGCCGGCGCAGTGCGGCCGCGCGCGCATCCGCATCGTTGGACGCACACGGTCGGGGCGGATGGCTTGCAGCCAGCGTTTGCCGGTTTGGCTGTAGAGGCGGGCGCGATCGGGTCGGCGAGGGCAAGCGCTGGCCACGCGGGGCGATGATCGATCCTGCCGAGGGCGGCGCCTAGCCGTGGCCGGGAAACGGCGCGGCCTCCGGTGTCGCGGAGTCCAGTCTCGCCAGCGGCCGGCGCCGGGCGGCACGGCGGGCAGATCGACGTTCCATGGTGGGGCAGATACGGATGCCGAGTCGCTGGCATCGGCCCGTCGGGCCGCGCCGAACCGCATCGGCCCGCTCCAGGCGCCGCGCTCGGCGAGAGACCATCGGCCCGACCGGAGGGCCCACGAAAAAGGCCGGAGATCCGTGGAGGTCTCCGGCCTGTTCGGACCCTTGCGGGTCGGTGGATGGTGGAGGTGGGCGGAATCGAACCGCCGTCCGAAGGCACTCCATCCCCGGCACTACATGCTTAGCGCTCCGTTGGATCTCGTCCCGGGACAGCACGGCGCGCGAAGCGCATCCAGGGACCAGCCTGCTAGAGGTTGACCGGGAGCTGGCAGGCGGCGGCTCCCGGCGATTCCGTGATAGTGACCCTACGCTGCGAGCACGGACACAAGCAGTTTCGGGGCTTAGGCCTTAAGCGGCCAGAGCGTAGTTGTCGTCGTTGGCAACTAGAGTTTTGCCGCTGGATTTACGAGGAAAGCTGCCCCCTCGGCATGCGCCAGGCGATTTCGCGACCCCCGTCGAAGCCAGTGCACCCCCGGGGACAGCTGTTCGCTGACGGGTTCAGTATAGGGGCTGTGCGCAGGTTCTCAAGTCCGGCGCGCGCGTCGGTGGGGCGGCGCTCAGCCGGCGCGGCGAGGAGGCTCGCGGTCGAGTCTTGGGGCCGGCTACCCGGGGCCGGGCGCATTGTCTCGAGGCGCACTATCGAGGCGCACGGCGCACGGCGCGCTGAGTGCGGCCGGCGCTGGCGTGCCGCTGCTCGTGCTCATCCCAGACGCCTGCCGCCGCCGCCGAGCGCGCGCACTGGCGCGGCCGCCGCGCGCCGGGCGCGGTGGTGCGGGTGTGCTGGCGGGCAGGCGGCGCAGCGCGGGTGGCGCTGGCCGGCGGGGGCTGCGGCTCAGTTGCCGTCCAGCAGCTCGATCAAGGCACGGCGCTTCTTGCGCGAGAGCTTGCGCATCAACCCCATCAGCCGCAGTTCGTCCGGGTCGCTGTACTTGGCCGCGTTCTCGCGCACCGACAGCGACTTGCCCTCGATGGTGCCGCGGCCGGTGGCCAGCCATTCGAAACTCACATGCTGCTGGACCGCGATCTGCAGCATCCGTTCCAGTTCGGGCAAGGCCAGGCCGACCAGCCATTTGCGGGCGGTCTCGCGGCTGACATCGTAATAGGCCGAAAGGGCGCCGGTGCGGGCGCGGCCCTTGGCGAATCCGGAGAAGTCCAGGGCTTGGTGCAACCGGTTGGCGAATTCTTGGTGGGGCGCGTTGGTCATAAGTCTCGCCGGAGCATCCTGCAGGGCTGAAACACGGGCGCTGGCCCGTCCTTAGGCGGGGGTGAGGATAGCGCAACTCATTGTTGCGTACCGCGCGGCCGAACGATCACTTTTTCTGATTGTTGTAAAGAGCAATTTCGAGTGGTAATTTCGTCCTGCATGGAGGCCAAGGAGATGGCATGGACGACCCACGACACCCCAAGAAAACCCCTCGACGCTCGCCCGCCGCAGCCAGCGGCCCGGTATCGGCCGATGCCGCGCCGGAGCCCGGAGGAGGCGCCGCCGGCACGCCCGCGCGCCGGCCGAGCCGCAACCGTACCGTGGCGAAGGGCGGCCGTTCCGGCGGCGCCCGGCCGGCCGCCAATCCGATCCGGCGCTACATCGCCTGCTTCGACACCGCCCGCGATGCCGCCGCCGCGGCTGGCGTGTCCACCGCCATGCTGCGGCGGATGCGCAGCTGCGGCTTTGTCTCCACCCGCCAGCGGGCCTTGCTGATGGCGCAGGCCTGCGGGTTCCGGGTCGATCCGATCGAGTTGCTGGGGCTGGACCGCGGGGACCTGCCGTGAGCGCGTTGGCGGCGCTGGCGGCGGCCCGTGCCGCCGATGCCTTGGCCGCCGGTGCCGGGTCGCTGCCGTGGTGGGCGGCCGGCGCGGCGCTGGCGTTGTGCGTGGGCGCGGCCAGCGGCTGCGGCTGGTGGCTGGCGCGGCGGGCAGCCGGTGCCCAGGCCCTGGCGCAACGCGCCGACCGCAATGGCCAGGCCCTGCTGCGCCTGGCCGACGAGATCGAATGCCACCTGCTCGGGCTCGAGCAGGCCGGGGTGTCGATCCGCGCCCAGCGCCATTGGCCGGGCCAATGCCGGCGCCTGGCCCTGGCCCATCTGGAGTGCATCAACCATCTGATGCTGGAAGGCGGCCGGCCGCCGTCGGTGCGCAGGCGGTTGCTGCCGTGAGGCAGCGCCGCTGCGCCAGGCGCGGAGGCGGCCCGCAGCGCTGAACGCGCGCCGGGACGGTGGCGGAGCCGCGTGGCGAGGCCCGGCGGCGGGCGATGTCGATGCGTTCGGTCGGAGGCCGAGCCTGCGTTGCGGTCGCGTGGCTTGTGCCTGCGTGGATCGTGCCGCGGCTGCGCCAGGCGCCGGCGGCTCGGGCGGGGGCGTCCTGCGCTCGCCGCGCTGCGCTCGACGGGTGGCGCCCGAGCGCGATGCAGAGCAGGGCGGGCACGATGGCCGGAGCATCGTCGGCCGAACGCCGCGGTGCGTGCATGCCGAGCGCGCGCATGAGGCCGGTACGAAGCGGCAGGACCCTGCCTGCAAGAGCCGGCCCGCAAGAGTCGATCAGCAGGGAGCCTTATCGGCAGGCGCAACCGGCAGGCGCGATCGGCAGTCTCCCAACCGGCAAGACGACTCCGACCCGCAAGACTGCGAACCGCAGGCGAGCAAAATTCTAGGCGAGCAAGACTCCAGGCTCGCAAGATCCCGAGGATCCAGCCCTCGACGAGCAAGACTCCGACCCAGGTCCGTCCGGGCCAGGACGGTGAGCCCACTGTGTTGCGGCGTGATGCGGCCATCGCAAAGCGCCGGGTATGCTAGTCCGGATGACTACACCGACCGACCCGGCCGCTTCCGCACACCCGTCGCCGCCCGAGGCCGATCCCACGCCCGAGCTGGCGGTGCTGTCGCCGCGCCGCGGTTATCTGCTGGCCTTCGCGGTGTTCATCGTCGCCCTGGTGCTGGTGTTCACTGCCTGGCGCATCGCCCGCGAGCGCGAGCTGCGTTCGGCCCAGGCCGAGTTCGTCGGCCACACGGTCCAGGTCACCGAGCTGATCCAGCAACGCTTAGTCAATTACGAATTGGTCGCGCGCGGCGGCGTGTCGCTGTTCGCCTCGGTGCAGCGGCCGACCTCGGCGCAGTGGCAGGCCTATGTCGAGGGCATGAACATGCAGCGCCGCTTCCCGGCGACGCTGGGGCTGGGCTTCGCCGGTTATGTGCCGCAGCGGCTGTTGGTGCAGTTGCAGAACGAATGGCGCCAGTCCGGCCATGGGCTGCTGTCGGTGCGGCCCTTCGGCGAGCGCGAGCTGTACGGGCCGGTGCTGTTCCTGCAGCCGCAGACCGGCAGCAATGCCGGCGTGGTCGGCTTCGACATGTATTCCGAACCCAACCGCCGCGCGGCCATGGACGCGGCGCTGGATTCTGGCCAGGCGCGCTTGTCCGGCCCGATCCGCTTGATGGGCGACACCAGCGGCGCCACCGGCATGATCCTGACCCTGCCGGTCTACCTGGGCGGCGGCCGGCCGCAGAGCGCGGACCTGCGCCGGGCGGAGATGCAGGGCTGGGTGTATGTGCCTTTCCAGGTGGAGAAGTTCGTCGGCACTGCGCTCGGCGACGATCACCGCGATCTGCGCTTCCGCATCGTGGACGAGACCGGCGGGCGCGAGGCGCCGCTGTTCCAGAGCCCCGGGCCAGCGCCGAAGGCGCCGGCGGCGTTCGTGCACAAGGCGCGCTTCGAGGTCTATGGCCGCGCCTGGCGCATCGAGTTCGAGTCGCCGCCGCTGGAGCAGGCGGTGCCGCGCATGGAAGGGCTGCGCAATATGTTCGCCCTGGGCGTGTTCACCTCCCTGCTGCTGTACGGCATCGCCCTGGTGCTGGCCCATACCGAGTCGCGCGCACGCCAGATCGCCCTGCGCATGACCGAGGACTTCCGCCGCAGCGAGGCGCGCTTCCGCAGCGCCATGCAGTATTCGGCCATCGGCAAGGCCTTGCTCGACAGCGAGGGCCGCATCGTCGACGCCAATCCGGCGCTGGCCGCCATCGTCGGCCGGCCGCTGGCGCAGTTGCTGGACCAGCGCTTCGATGCGCTGATCGAGCCGGAGGAGGGCGGCGAGGGCGCGGTCAGCAGCGATGAGGACGGGGTGTTGCGCGCCACCCGCCGGCTGCACCGCGAACACGGCGTGGCCCGCCAGGTGCAACTGACCTATTCGGCAGTGCCGGGCAAGATCGGCCAGGACATCACCGGCCTGGTCCAGGTCGAGGACGTGACCGAGCGCATGCGCGCGCAGGCGCGCGTGCACGCGCTCAACCGTACTTTGGAGGCGCGCGTGGCGCTGCGCACGCGCGAGTTGAGCCAGGCCAACCAGGAGCTGGAGGCCTTCGCCTACAGCGTTTCCCACGACCTGCGCGCGCCGCTGCGGGCGATCGACGGCTTCAGCCGGATCCTGGGCGAGAAATACGCCGACCGCCTGGACGAGTCCGGCCGCGGCTATCTGGGCCGGGTGCGCAAGGCGGCCGCGCGCATGGGCGACCTGATCGATGCGCTGTTGAAGATGTCGCGGCTCAGCCGCGGCGAGCTCAAGCACGAAACCGTGGACCTGAGCCGCATCGCGGTGGAATTGACCGACGAGTTGCTCATGGGCGAGCCGCAGCGCGAGGTGGACGTGCGGATCGAGCCGGGGCTGAACGTGGTCGGCGATGCGCCGCTGCTGCGCAATCTGCTCGGCAACCTGCTCGGCAACGCCTGGAAATTCAGCCGCGACCGCCGCCCGGCGGTGATCGAGTTCGGTGCGGTCGAGCTGCCCGGCGGCGGGCGCGAGTTCTTCGTCCGCGACAACGGCACCGGTTTCCCGCAGGCCTATGTGGACAAGCTGTTCCGGCCGTTCCAGCGCTTGCACAGCGTGGAGGATTTCGCCGGCCACGGCATCGGCCTGGCCTCGGTCAAGCGGATTGTCGAGCGCCACGGCGGCAGCATCCGCGCTGAGGGCAGCGAAGGGGAGGGCGCGAGCTTCCACTTCACCCTGCCCGGCGGCGGGCACCTGGCCTGAGGCAGGCGGCGCGGAAGGAAGGCCAAGGCGCGGCGGGAGCGGGGCCGGACCGGGAAGCCGTGCGGCGAAGCGGCGTCCGCTGCGGCCTGGGCCGGGCAGGAGCGCAGGCCCGGCCCGGCGACGGGTCCAGGCCGCAGGTGGACACCGCCGCTAGCCCGAGCGGGCCGAGCGCCGGCAGGCGGCTTTGCGCGCGGCGATCCGCCCGCAACGACCGGGCGCAGCGATCCGCACCCAGCGGCCGGGTCCAGTCGTCCGGCCCAGCGGCTCAAGGCCGGCAGCGCGGCGTCGCCGCTCGGCCGGCGCGGCGGCTGAGCGCGCCGGATCAGGCGTCGCGGTTGTGGCGGCGCATCACTCGCTGCTTCTCGCGCGCCCAGTCGCGGTCCTTGCTGGCCTCGCGCTTGTCGTGGCTCTGCTTGCCCTTGGCCAGGTGGATCTCGGCCTTGACCCGGTTGCCCTTCCAGTACAGCGAGGTCGGCACCACGGTATAGCCGTCGCGCTGGATGCGGCCGATCAAGGTGTCGATCTCGCGCCGGTGCATCAGCAGCTTGCGGCTGCGCCGCTCCACCGCGACCACGTGGGTCGAGGCGGAGATCAGCGGGGTGATCTGGGCGCCGATCAGGAACATCTCGCCGCGCAGCACCACCGCATAGGCATCGGTGATATTGGCGCGGCCAGCGCGGATGGACTTGAGTTCCCAGCCCTCCAGGGCCAGGCCGGCCTCGAAGCGTTGTTCCAGGTGGTACTCATGGCGGGCGCGCTTGTTCTGCGCGATGGTCCCGCCGGCGCCGCCCTTTCCTTTATCCTTGGCGGTCTTGTGGTTGCTGTTCTTGGACATTGCCTGATTGTCTCCGATCCGGAGGCGGTTTGAGTAGCCGGCCGGGTGCGGCCGGCGCGATGGGGCCGGGGCAGCGCGCCGGCGACCTTGCCGGTGCGGCCGTCCGGGCCGGCCGGGGTTGAAAGCCGCGCTGCGGTCCCAATTAGCGAAACACGATGCCTACCATCCGCCGCTCCGCCCTGGTCGAACATTCCGCCGCGCGCATGTTCGCGCTGGTCAACGACGTCGCCGCCTATCCGCGCCGCTTCGACTGGTGCGAGCAGGCCCAGGTGCTGGAGGCCGACGAGCAGCACATGGTCGCGCGGCTGGACCTGGGCCTGGGCGCGCTGCGCACCTGGTTCACCACCCACAACAGCCTCAGTCCGCCGCACCACATCGAGCTGCGCCTGGTCGATGGGCCGTTCCGCAAGCTCGGCGGGCGCTGGGAGTTCCACGCCCTGGACGAGTCGGCCTGCAAGGTCACCCTGACCCTGGAGTTCGAGCCGGCGGTCAAGCTGCTCGGCCCGGCCATGGCGCTGGGCTTCCAGAGCCTGGCCGACCGCATGGTCGACGACTTCGTGCGCGTGGCCGACCGCGGCGCCGAGCCCGGCGCTGCCGCGCCGCCGCCCCAGGCGCCGGTGTGAAAGTCGAGGTGGTCCGCGCCTGGCCGCGCCGGTTCGAGTCGGCGACGGTGGAACTGGGCGAGGGCGCGACCGTGGCCGAGGCGGTGGCCGCGGCGGGGTTCGCAGGCCTGGACGAATTCGACGGTTACGCCCTCCACGGCCTGCGCGCCGAGGCGGCCAGCGTGCTCAGCGACGGCGACCGGGTCGAGCTGTTGCGGCCCTTGCAGATCGATCCCAAGGAAGCGCGCCGCCGCCGCGCCGCCGAGCGGCCGTTGAAGAAGCCTTGAGCGCCGGGCGTTGAGTCCTGGACGCGAGGCGCGCCGGGGGCGAGTGCGGTGGGCGAGCGGTCGTGGCGGTGGAACTGGACATCAGGCAGCGGCGTACGCATCCGGCGGCTGGGGCCCGGCGCTGGGCCGGCCGGACGCTCCCGCGCGGGCCTGCGCCCGGTGGCGGACGGGCGGTGAGGCCGAAGTCGAGTTGGGCGAGGCGGCGAATGCCGGGAAGATCAGCGCCGGCGGCGCTTGTCCTTTTCCTTGGCCAGATTGCGGCCGAACTGCTTGGACGCGGCCTTGGCGATCTGCTCGTCCTGCTCGGGGAAGTAGTCGCCTTCCCACTTGGCCAGCACGTCGTTCTCGAACCACAGGGTCAGGTTCTTGCGCTGGGTGGTGCCCAGCCGGTCCACGCGCTGGGTGGAGGTGTAATCCCAGCGATTGTGGTGGAAGGGGTCCTCGATCGACGGCGTGCCGATCAGCACCTGCACCTGCTGCTTGCTCATGCCGGCCTGGAGCTGGTCGACCGCGGTCTTCTCCAGCAGATTGCCCTGGTAGATCGGCTGCTTGTAGATGATGCCGCAGCCGGCGGTGAGCACGGA
>CBIFVU010000098.1:0-13005 GCA_966185905.1 uncultured Lysobacter sp. | reverse complement strand
GGCATGGAAGGCGAAGACCAGGGCGGGGCGGGAGCGGCGCAGGCGCAGGCGTCGGTGCGCTCGGAGCTGCCCGGCAGCCAACAACGGCTGAGCGCGGCGGATTTGTCGGCGCTGGAAGCGGTGTTGTTGCAGCATCGCCGCGAGGCCGCCGGACTGGACCCGGACGAGCGCGAGGGGCCGCGGATCGGCCTGGCGCTGTCCGGCGGCGGCATCCGCAGCGCCACGTTCTGCCTGGGCTTGATGCGCGGCCTGGCGCGCAACGGCGTGCTCAAGCGTTTCGATTACCTGTCCACGGTCTCCGGCGGCGGCTACGTCGGGGCGATGTGGACGCGCTTGGTCTCGGCGCTGGGCGTGGACGAGGCACAGCGGGTGTTGGCGCGCGAGGATTCGTTGCCTTTGGCTTGGCTGCGCCGTTACGGCCGCTACCTGATGCCGCGCGGCGCGCGCGATTACGGCATCGCCGTGGCGACCTACCTGCGCGCGGCCCTGGCGGTGCATCTGGAGTTGGCGTTCCTGGCCTTGTTGCTGGCGGCCGTGGTGGTGCTGCCGCACGTGCTGCAGCGTACCGGGTGGTTGTTCGATCCGCAGGACTGGAGCGGTTGGCAGAGTGTGTGGTGGCCGCTGGCGGCGGCATGGTGGCTGCTGGCCGCACCGGGCAATCTGACGGCGTACTGGATGTTGCGCGACGAGCCGGGCGGCGCCAACGGCTTGGCGCGGGTCGGCTTCGGCGATGCGGTGGTGGTGGGCGCGGCCCTGGTGGGGGCGGGGGCCATCGCCTGGTGCCTGCGCGCGACCGTAGGCCCGCTGGAGGCGTGGCTGCCGTTCCGCGGGCCGACCGCCGGGCTGATCGGGTTCGCAGTGTTCGCCAGCATCGGCCTGCGCGGCCTGTGGTTGTTGCTGCGGGTGGCGACGGCGCGCGAGTCGCGTTCATTGAGCAATGCGCGGCTGCGCAAGCGCATGACTGCGCAGTTGCGGGCGATCAACCTGGGCCTGCTGGCGCTGGCGGCGATCGGCCTGTTCGATCTGGCCAGTTGGACCTTGATGAACCTGTTGCGCTCGGACCTGGGCTGGTTGTTCGGCGGCTTCGGTCTGGGCGGCGTCCTGGTGCTGGTGGTGCGCAACTTCGAGGAGCCGCTGCGCCAACTCGGCGAGACCGGTTCGCAACCGCGCCCGGGGCTGGTGCCGCGCTTGCTCAACCTGGCCGGGCTGGGGGTGGCGGCGCTGTTGGTGCTGCTGTGGATGACCCTGGCGCAATGGTGGGTGTTCGTGCAGGGTGGGGCCGATGCCTCGGTCGGCCTGGTCGAGCGCTGGCTATGGCTGGCGGCGGTGCCCTTGGCCTGGTGCGTGGTGACTTGGTGCCATGTCGGCACGGTCAACGCCTCCTCGCTGCACAACTTCTATCGTGCGCGCCTGACCCGCGCCTACTTGGCAGTAGGCAATCCGCGCCGGTTCAGCGCGCGCGATCTGCGCGGAGACAGCGCGGCCCAGGAAGGGCCGGTCAATCCCGAGCATCTGTCGGATGTGACCGAAGTGTTCGAGGGCGACGATCTGTGGCTGCGCGACCATCGCCCCGAGCAGCGCGGCGGGCCGATCCACTTGATCAATGTCTGCCTCAACCAGACCCGCGGCGGCGCCAGCGGCTTGTACAACGCCGACCGCAAGGGCGTGCCGCTGGTGGCCAGCGCGCGTGGGCTGGAAGTGGGCGCCGACGGCGCACTGCTGCCGGAGCGCGAATGCGGACTGGACACGCTGGGGCGCTGGGTGGCGATCTCCGGCGCGGCGGCGTCGCCGGGCGCAGGGGCTTACACCACGCGCGGCTGGGCCTTGCTGCTGTTCCTCGGCGGCGCCCGGCTCGGGTATTGGTTCGAGCGCGCGCGCCTGGGCGAGCGCTGGCTGGCGCGCAAACTGCGGCGCAGCAAGCTGCGCCGGCTGTTCGCCGAGGCCGCGGCGGCCTTCCATGGGCCGGACGCGCCGCTGTGGTATCTCTCCGACGGCGGCCATTTCGACAACACCGGCGTGCACGCCTTGTTGCGGCGCGAGCTGGATTTCATCGTCCTGGCCGATTGCGGCGGCGATCCGGACTATGCCTTCGCCGACGTGGAGAACCTGGTGCGCAAGGCGCGCATCGACTACGGCGCGCAGATCGAGTTCTACCACCGCCAGAGCGCCGACCGCCTGCCCTTGCCGCCGGGCGGCGCGCTGGGCATCCATGCACCGGAGTCGCTGCGCGATGCGCACAGCGAGCGCGGCGTGTTGCTGGCGCGGATCCGCTACCGCGCCCGCGACGGCCGTCCAGGCAAGGTCGGCAGCTTGCTGGTGGTCAAGCCCAACCTGCACAAGCGCCTGGACAGCGATGTGCTGGCGTATGCGCGCCGCAATCCCGAATTCCCCCAGCAATCCACCGCCGACCAGTTCTTCGACGAGGCCCAGTGGGAGAGCTATCACCGCCTGGGCGAGGACATCGGCCGCAGCCTGAAGCGGCCTTGGTTGCAAGCATTGCCGGGGTGGTCCGCGCCCGCTGCCGACGGCGAGGACGACGAGCTGGCCGGCAAGCCGGTGCGCCCGCCCAACCAGGACAGCAAACCGTTCTGGCTGGCGGGCGGCAAGGCTGCGGCCATCGGCGCCACCTTGGGCTTCGGCGCGATCGCCACCTTGCTGGTGCCGGCGATGGAGGTCGGGCGGCAACTGCGCGAGCAGCGCGCCCAGCGCGAACGCAGCATGGCGACGTTGGCAGCGGAGCTGGACCAGCGTTTGCAGCCGGTCCTGAAGCGGGGCTTGGTCGGGGCCGGTACGGTCGATGATGCGTTGCGCAGCCAGGTGATCGAACTGTACCAGCGCGTGCGTCGCGAGCGCCGCGACCCGGCCGGCGCGCGCCAGGCGGTGACGGTGATCGATGCGCTCCAGCGCGCCTGCGGCCTGGACGAAGGCGAGCGCATCGGCCGGGCCTGTCCGCCCGAGCTGTCGCTGGAGCAGCGCCTGTGCTCGGCGGTCTGCGACCCGGCCGGGGTGGCCAATCATCGCTACTGGGCGGTCGATGCGCTGGCCGCTTCGTTGGCGGTGGCGACCGAGCCGGAGGAGTTCTCGGCCGCCATCGCGCAGACGCCAGCGCCTGCCTCCCCGCACGATCGATCCGCGGCTCCCGAAGTGCGTGTGCCGACCGATCCGCCCGCAGGCGCCGGCAAGCCCATCGACGGCCAGAACGCGATGATCGGGTCGATTCCGGCCGAAGTCATCGCGTCCGAGCAGACTGTCGTGGAGGCCGAGCCCTCGCCCGGCGAGCGCGTGCTCCGAGCTTGCGGCGCAGCCGAAGTCCGGGCCGGGGCCGAGCCGGGCGGCGCGCTGCGCCTTTACGTGCAGATCCACGACGAGACCTTGCGCGCTGCGGTCGCCCAGGCGCCGTGGGACGAGATCCGCGGCCGGGTCGATATGCTCGGCATCGAGAACGTGCGCCGCACCGCGAACGCGCGCGGCACCGCGGCGCCCAAGCCCTATCCGCAGCCGACGCTGGTGGTGCATCGGCTGCAGGACGTGGGGGCGGACTGCGTGCAGGCACTGGGCGCGTGGGTCGGCCTGCAGGCCGGTCATGGCCAGTGGTATGGCAAGGCCGATCCGCCGGTGGAGGTGCGCGAACTGCCGCCGCGACTGCGCGGCGATCCCCGCGTGCTGGAGCTGTGGTTGCCCAGCCGTCTGGAATCTCCCGCTCGCGCACGGTGATCGCAGGGGCGAAGCCGCAGTCCCACCGCCACGCACGCGACCACGGCATCGAAGCCGCGCTTCCAGACCGAGGCCGCCCGCGCCGCGGGGCCAGGCCGCTGCCGGCCCGCCTGGCGGCTGCTATCCTCCTGCCGACTCCGCCTTTGCGTTCGCCGCCGCCCCTGATGCCCACCGCTCTGATTCTCGGCGCGCGCGCCCCGGCGGCCCTGGATTGCGCGCGCCGCTTCGCCGCCCACGGTTGGCGCGTCCAGGTGGCCGACAGCGCGCCCTGTCGTCTGTCCGGCGGTTCGCGCGCGGTGCAGGCGGCGCATCGCCTGGCGCCGCCGCGGCAGGCGCCGCGGGCCTTCGCCGCCGACCTGGCCCGGATCGTCCGCGAGCAACGCGTGGACCTGTTGATGCCCACCTGCGAGGAGGCCTTCTACCTGTCCCGTTACCGCAGCGCGCTGCCGGCCGGCCTGCGCGTGCTGGTGGACGAGTTCGACACCCTGCGCGCCCTGCACAGCAAACTGGCCTTCCTCGAACTGGCGCGCGGCTGCGGCGCCCGCGTGCCCGACAGCGCCGCCGTGCGCGACCTGGCGCAGGCGCGCGAATGGGCCGCCGGCGCGCCGCTGGTGCTCAAGCCGGAGTTCTCGCGCTTCGGCGTGCACGTGCGCCTGTATCCGCACGGCCTGCCGGACACGGCGCCGGCGCTGGCGCCGGGCCGCACCTGGGTGGCGCAGCGCTTCCATGCCGGCACCGAGCTGTGCTCCTACAGCGTCGCCGAGCGCGGCCGCCTGTTGGCGCATGCGCTGTACCGGCCCGCCTATCGGCTGCGGCGCAGCGCGAGCTTTTACTTCGAGCCGGCCGCCTGCGCGCCGATCCTGGACTTCGCCGCGCGCCTGGTCGCCAAGATCGGCTACACCGGGCAGATCTCCTTCGACTGGATCCTCGGCGAGGACGGCGTGCCCACGGTGCTGGAATGCAATCCGCGCGCGACCAGCGGCCTGCACTTGTTCGCCGCCGGCGACGACTTGCCGACGGCGCTGGCGGGCCAGGGCGAGGCCTGCCTGCAGCCCACCGGCGAGCGGCCGCGCATGATCGCCGCGGTAATGGCTGGAGCGGGGCTGGCGCAGGCGTTGCGCCAAGGTGCGTTGGCACAATGGCGGCGCGACTGGCGCCGCGCCGAGGACGTGATCGCCCCGGCCGGCGACCGCGCGCCGCTGTGGGGCGGGCTGGCCGACCTGGCCGCCTACGCAGGTCGCTCGCTGGCGCGCGGTGGGCGCATGCGCGAGGCCACCACCGGCGACATCGAATGGGACGGCGAGGACTTGCCCGCGCCATGAACCGCGCCGCGTCTTCATCGCCCGCCGCTGCGCGCGCCGACGACTTCCTCGCCCATGCGCACGCCTTCGCCAGCGTCCATGCCGAGCGCCCGACCCAGCCCTTCGCCGACAATCTCGACAGCCGGGTGACCATGCTGGAAGTGGGCGGGCTGCTGTTGCCGGCGAGCTGCAACGACGGCGAGCCCGACAACGCCTGGGTGTGCTCGCCGCGCACTGCCTATGGCGCCTATGCGATGGAAGAGGCCCAGCGCTACGCGCCCGCAGCGCTGGCGCCTGGCCTGGCCGCCCTTGCGCGCGCTCTGGACGGTTGCTTGCGGCGCGCGCGCATCGACCGCGCGGTGGCGGTCAACAACTGGCTGCTGTCGACCAATCTGTACCCGCCGCTGGCGGCATTGCCGCTGCCGGCGCTGCTGGCGCAGGCGCTGGCGCGCTGGCCCGATCATGCGCTGTGGCTGCGCTCGCTCAACGACCGCCAGCACCCGGACTGGCTGGCCGCGCTGGGGGCGCTGGGTTTCGAGCTGCTGCCCAGCCGCCAGGTGTATTTGTTCGAGGACCTGGCCGGGCAGGCGCGCGAGCGCCACAACCTGCGCATCGACCTGCGCCTGGCGGCGCGCCAGGCCGGGCGCATGCGCAATGCGGACGTGGGCCCGGGCGACTACCAACGCATCGCCCACTTGTACCGCCGGCTGTATGTGGACAAGTATTCCCGCCATAACCCGCACTACACCGCCGAATTCATGCGTCGATGGCACCAGGCCGGCCTGCTGGAGTTCGACGGCTTCCGCGACGAGGCCGGCGAGCTGCTGTGCGCCACCGGCCAATTCCGCCTCGGCGGCGTGCTGACCACACCGGTGGTCGGCTACGAGATCGGGCTGCCGCAGCGCCTGGGCCTGTATCGCTTGGCCACCGCCTGCACCTTCGAGCATGCCTTGGCCGAAGGCGCAACGATCAACTTCAGCGCCGGCGCGGCCGAGTTCAAGCGCCTGCGCGGCGGCCGCGCCAGCATCGAATACAGCGCGGTCTACGCCCGCCACCTGCCGCGCCCGCGGCGCCGGGCCATCGCCGCGCTGGGCGCGCTGGCGCGGCGCGTGGGCGTGCCGATCATGCGCAGGTATCGGTTGTGAGCGGCGCGGGCGCGTGGCATCCCTCGCACGCCGGGCGTTGGTTCCCGGTGGCCCGCGCCGACCGGCTCGGCGCGGCGCCGCTGGCGGTCACGCTGCTGGACCGGCCGCTGGTGCTGGCGCGCCTGCCCGGCGGCGAGTTGCTGGCGCTGGAGGATCGTTGCCCGCATCGCCATGCGCCGTTGTCGGCCGGCACGGTCGGCGCCGAGGGCATTGCCTGCCCTTATCACGGCTGGCGTTTCGACGCGCAAGGGCGGCTGTGCGGGATCCCCGGTTTGCCGGCCGAATGCGCCCTGCCGGGCGTGCGCGCGCGGGCGGTGGCGGTGCGCGAATACGATGGCCTGGTGTGGGCGCGGTTGGACGGCAGCGCGGACTCGGAGTTGCCGGCGATGGTGCGGGCCAACCGGCCGGGGTCGCGGCGTTTCCTGTGGGATACGGTGTGGCGCGCGCACGTGGTCGATGCGGTCGAGAACTTCCTCGACCCGATGCACACCCACTGGATCCACCCGGGCTTGGTGCGGCGCGGCGGCGCGCGCGCGCCGGTCACCGCGGCGTTCGTGCCGCACGCCGGCGGCTTCCATGTGGACTACCGCGACCAACCCCGGCAATCGGGCCTGCTCTACCGCTTGTTCGAATCCCCGCGCGAGAGCGAACGGGCGATTTTCGATGCGCCCGGCAGCGCCCAGATCGAATACCGCTACCGCAACGGCGCTCTGGTGCGGATCAGCCTGCATTTCGCCCCGCAGACCGCCGAGCGCACCGCCGTGTTCGCGAGCCTGCACGTGCAGGATCGTTTCGCCCCGGCCTGGCTGGTGCGCGCCCTGGTCTGGCCCTTGCTCAAGCGGGTCAACGACCAGGACGCGCGCATGCTGGCGCTGCAGGCCGACAATCTGCGGCGCTTCCCGGGCGTGCGCGGCGCCTCGACCTCGCTGGACCTGGTGCGCGGCTGGGTCGAAACCTTCTGGACCACGGGCGCGCCCCCGCCGGACGCGCGCGAACGCATCGTGCGCATGGAGTTGTGAGGAGCGGGGATTGGGGATTGGGGATTCGGGATTGGCAAAAGCAAGAGCAAGGGTCGGCCTGGGCCGGAGCCAGCTGTTCGCGCTCTTGCCAATCCCGAATCCCCAATCCCCAATCCCCGCCCCCAAACCTCACGTCTTGGTTTGGGCGGCGGGCGGGGTCGTGCCGGACGGGGACGGCGGCGCTTTGCGCTCTTTATCGATCTGGCGTTGCTGGGTTTCCCGGCTTACGTCTTCCTCCGACTTGTGCTGCGGTTCGATCAACGGCGTGTCGTCGGCGCCCAGGCGCAGGTTGGGCCAGCGTGGGGGCACGGTGCGCAATTGGCCGGCGCGGATGGCGGCGTTGGCGGCATCGCCCTGGGGCGGGAAGAAGTCGGCGACCTGTACCCACAGCCCAGGCGCTTGCTGCGAATAGACCCAGCAGTGGGGCACGAAGCCGTCGGACAGCGGGCACAGCACGCGTTCGCGGCGGCCGTCGCCGTCCAGGTCGGGGGTCAGCAGCACGCATTCGATGTCTGCCTTTTGGCAGCGGTGCTCGCCGGATTCTTCTTCCTCCAGCAGGAAGGCCAGCCAGCTCTCGCCCGGCGCTTCGGCGCCGGTGGCCAGCCGGATCCTGGCCGCCAGTTGCGCCGGGGTGGTCGCCGGTGGGGCGGGCGCTTGCTCGGGTTCTTCCGCCGACTCGATGCCCCAGGGATTGGTCGCCGCCAGCGCGTCCAGCACCCGCTGGCGCTGGGCCGGCTCGGCGAACTTCGGCTCGCTCTTGAGCGCCTGCAAGGCCTCATAGCCGCGGCGGCCGGCGTGGAAGCGCAGCAGCTTGAGGTCGAACTTCGCCGCCGGGGTGCGGCCGTCGGCCAAGCGCGCGAGTTGGTCGCCCACGGTGAGCCGGTGCGGGTCCAACAGCCAGGAGTTGGACGCCGCCACCACCGCCAGGATCGCCAGCGACACGGCCACGTTCACCCGCGCCAGCGGCCGCAGCCAGCCCTCGCGCGAGCGCAGCGCGGCCCAGGCATAGCCCAGCGCATAGGCGCCGAGCACCGCGGTGGCGAGGCTGGCCCAGAACCGCTCGGCGGTCCAGCCGTACTGGCCGATCCGCAGCGCCAGCGCGTACCCGCCCAGCGCGGCGTACACCGGCAGGCAGAGCAGGGCGGCGCCGACCACTCGCCTGAGCCAGCGCGGATACGGCGGCCCGCCCTCGCCGTCCTGGTAGACCGCGTTGACGAACAACACCAGCGTGGCCACCAGGCACATCAGGATCAGCGCGGCCGAGCGCGTGCGCCACAGCGCCTCCAGGCCGGTGAAGGGCAGGCTGGCGACGAACAGCAGCGCGATCATCGCGATCAGCGGCAGCAGGCCCTTGAACACCGCGAACAGGACCTGCCGTGCGATCCGCACCGGCCGCTGTTGGGTGCGCCCGACCAGCACGCCCAGGCCGAACATGGTGCCGGTGGCCAGATGGGTGAAGCTGGCGTGGCTGAACAGCCAGGCGAAGAATTCGATCCCGATCAGCTTGAACAAGGCCGCGCACAAGCCCAGCACGGCCCAGCACAGGCCAACGAAGGCCGCCGCCAGCGCCAGGGTCAGCGCGTTCTGCCAGCCGTGCTCGAACAGTTCGGGATAGGGCGCGCTCCAGCGGCCATGGGCGAGCCGGCATTGCAGATAGGGCAGGGCGATGAACAGGCCCACCCCCAGGCTCACCGTGAACGGCCACAGCACATCGTCGCGTTCCAGCTCCGGCGCGCCGCCGACGCTCCAGGCCGCCCACCCCGCCAGCAGCGCGTACAGCACGGCCAGGCCGGCGGCCTGCTGCCAGAAACGCGCATCGCCCAGACGCTGGACGCTGAGGATCATCGCCGTGGGCAGCGACAAAGCCAGGGCGTAGGCGATGACTGGATCCAGCATGCGGCCGCCGAGGTAGCCGTAGTTGATCGCGAACAGCACCAAACCCTGGAACAGGGCGGCGAGCACGATGAACCACCGAGTGGTGCGGGGCAGGACGGCGGGGTCGGTCATCAAGGTTCCTCCATGGGCCGTCGGCGGCCGTGCGCGGCCGGGCCGCGCGGTCGTCCTTGACGGCGATGCGGCCGGCAGTCTAGCCGGCCGCTTGCGGTACAGCCATGCGGGACGGGGCGGTGTGGCCCGGCTTCGCCCTGCGTTGGTGCAGGCGGCCAGAAGTGCTGGAACGTGCCGGACCGGGCGCGCTGGCTGCGGCCGCGCCGGCCTGGGGCGTTGCGATCGCTCCGGCATCGCCAGGCGCAGCGGCGGATGGAGCGCTGTCGAGTCGTTATCGAGCCGTTCGTGGCGAGTCGACCCGTCGGGCCCGGTGGGCCGACCCGGCGAGGTCGGACAAACCGCGTCGCCCCGGCCCGTGCCGATCGCAGAAATCGATGCAGCGAATCCTCGCCAGCGATGGTTGCGGCAGAGGCGGGTGCGGTAGCGGCGGTCGCGGCAGAGGCGGAGCTACGGTCCGGGCGCAGCCAGAAGTGCGGCCACAAGTCTCGGCGGGACGCGCCAGGCCGGGGAGCCGCATCGAGGTCGCGCCTGGCTGGAGCATGGCGCACCCGGCCGCAGGTTGCGTGGCCGGCCGCGCGCCGAGTCGCCTCAGCCGCGCGGCGCGCGACGCCCGCCGCGCGCTGCCGGCGCGGGCGCCGTCGCAGCCTGCGCGCGCAGCCAGTGCGGTTGCAGCGCCAGCAGTCGGCCATGCACCGGGCAGCTGTCGCGATGCGCTCCGGGCAGGTAGCCCAGGCTCATCAGGAACTCGTTGGTGATCTCGCCGCCGGTGAAGCGGAAGGTCTGCTTGAACAGCTTGACCCAGGCGGCCTTGTCGCGCGGCCGTCCGTCCAGCAGCAGATGCGCGTCCAGCCAGTCGGCGAAACCGCCATGGCTGGCGCGCAGCCGCTGGATCGTCTGGGCGTTGTGGATCGCCGCTTCCACCTTGAGCCGATTGCGCACGATGCCGGGGTCGGCCATCAACCGCTCGCGCTCGGCCGCGCCGTAGGCGGCCACTGTGTCCACGTCGAAGCCATCGTAGGCGCGGCGGAAATGTTCGCGCTTGCGCAGGATGGTTTCCCAGCTCAGCCCGGCCTGGTTGATCTCCAGCAGCAAGCGCTCGAACAGGCCGGCCTCCTCGCGCAGGGGGAAGCCGTACTCGTGCTCGTGGTAGGGCCCGTGCACCGGATGGCCCGGAGCGATGTCGCAATAGCCGGACATGGAGGTCCTCGCAGCGTGCGCCGCGGGGCGGCGGAGCGGCATTGTCGGTCGCGGCCGGCGGCGAATCCAGCCCGCGGCGATGGCCGGCTGCGCCTTCCGGGCCCTGCGTGGGGGCGTGGGGGCTCCTGCGTGGGGCCTGCGCGCGGCTCGGCGCGCGCGGCCGGGCGCGACTGCCGGGACGGCGGTCCCGCCGTCGCGGCGGCTGTGTGGGCGTTGCGCGGGCTGCTGCAACGCGGCGGTGGGGCCGGCCCGAGGCCTTCCAGGCCGCCTGGGCGGCCTGCAAGCTGTGCCCTGCGGCCGGTTTCCGCGGCCCGCGGACCCGCCGGGCAGGCTAGAATGAGGCCATGCCCGTGATGCCCACGCCCCTCGCCAACCAGGTCCTGATCGCGCTGCCGGCGCTGACCGACACCAATTTCTCGCGCAGCGTCGCGCTGATCTGCCAGCACGACGACGACGGCGCGATGGGCATCGTGGTCAACCGCCCCTCCGAATACACCCTGGGCGAGGTGTTCGGGCAGATGGGCGTGGACGGCGGCGACGAATCCCTGCGCGCCCAAGTGGTGCTGGCCGGCGGCCCGGTCCACCCCGAGCGCGGCTTCGTCCTGCACGACGGCGGCACGCGCTGGGATTCGACCCTGGTGATCGGCAGCGACCTGTTCCTGACCACCTCGCGCGACATCCTGGAAGCCATGGCCAAGGGCGAAGGCCCGGACCACGCCATCGTCGCGCTGGGGTGCGCCGGCTGGGGTTCGGGCCAGCTCGAACACGAGATCACCGAGAACGACTGGCTGACCGCCCCGGCCGACGCCGAACTGCTGTTCCAACTGCCGCTGGACGCGCGCTGGCAGGCGGCCGCCGGCCGCATCGGCGTGGACTTCGCCCACCTGGCCGACTACGCCGGTCACGCATGAGCGGCCACGCCTCCGACGCGATCCGACGCGACGGCACCGTCCTCGGATTCGATGTCGGCGCGCGCCGCATCGGCGTGGCCGTGGGCAGCGCCTTCGGCCACGGCGCGCGCGCGCTGGCGGTGATCGATGTGCACGGCAGCGGCCCGGACTGGGGCGCGATCGACCGCCTGCACAAAGAATGGCGTCCCGACGGGCTGATCGTCGGCGACCCGATGACCCTGGAAGGCGGCGACCAGCCCGCGCGGCAACGCGCGCTGGCCTTCGCCCGGCAATTGCGTGCGCGCTACAAGCTGCCGGTGGTGCTGGTGGACGAACGTTCCAGCTCGGTCGAGGCCGCGCACCGCTTCGCCGCCGACCGCGCCGAAGGGCGCAAGCGCCGCCGCGACGCCGAAGCGCTGGACGCGGTCGCTGCCGCGGTCATCGTCGAGCGCTGGCTGGCCGCGCCGGACGACGCTGCCGGCCTGGACGAGGCCGCGCCGCCGCCGTGACCGCACCGCTCCACTGAACCGCCCGCTCCACCGACTGCACTTTTGAATCTGCCATCGAACGCCGCTGCGGCGATCGAGTCCCCCGCAAACCGCACCGACCCCGCCGCCATGACCTCAACCGACCTCGCCCCGGGCGCTGTCCGCCACCTGCTGAGCCTGAGCAACGCCTCGCCCGAGGCCCTGGACGCGCTGCTGGCGCGGGCGCAGGCCTTCGCCGATGGACATTACGACCCGCGCGCCCTGGCCGGCGTCGCGGTGTGCACGCTGTTCTTCGAGCCCTCCACCCGCACCCGCCTGAGTTTCCAACTGGCGGCGCAGCGCCTGGGCGCGCACGTGCTCAACTTCGACGCATCCACCTCCTCGACCAGCAAGGGCGAGACCGCGCTGGACACGCTGCGCAACATCGAGGCCATGGGCGTGCGCGGCTTCGTCGTGCGCCATCGCGAAGACGGCGCGGTCGCCGCGCTCGCGGCGCAGGCCCGGCCCGGCACCCACCTGGTCAACGCCGGCGACGGTCGCAGCGCCCACCCGACCCAGGGCTTGCTGGACATGCTGACCCTGCGCCAGGCCAAGGGCCGCGACTTCTCGCGCCTGCGCGTGGCGATCATCGGCGACGTCAAGCACTCGCGCGTGGCGCGCTCGGACCTGCAGGCGCTGCGCGCGCTCGGCGCCGGCGAGATCCGCGTCTGCGGCCCGGCCGCGCTGCTGCCGGAGGACCGCACCCTGGACGGTTGCCTCGTCACCCACGACTTCGACGCGGCCCTGGACGGCGTGGACGCGGTGATGATGCTGCGCTTGCAGCGCGAACGCATGGAAGAAGGCCTGGTCGGCTCGCTGGAGGACTACCACCGCGACTACGGCCTGACCGCCGCCCGCCTGCGCCGCGCCGCCCCCGACGCCGTGGTCCTGCACCCCGGCCCGATGAACCGCGGCGTGGAGATCGCCGATGAAGTCGCCGACGGCCCGCAATCGCTGATCCTGACCCAGGTCGCCAATGGCGTGGCGGTGCGGATGGCGGTGTTGGAGAGTTTGTTGGTTGGGGCGGGGATTCGGGATTCGGGATTGGGGATTGGGATATGAGCACTCGGCCTTTGGATTTTGCCAATCCCTGATCCCTAATCCCCAATCCCGAATCCCCGCCGCTGGGCCAACAACCACTCCCACAGCTCCTCCTCCGCATACGCCGGGTCCCAGGCGTTGTGGTCGGCGTCGGGGTATTCGGT
>CBIFVU010000097.1:0-13069 GCA_966185905.1 uncultured Lysobacter sp. | reverse complement strand
GCTGGATGAACGCCGAGGAAGTGCGCCTGGTCGCCAAGGACCTCAACGTCTCCGAGCGCGAAGTGCTGGAAATGGAGTCGCGCCTGTCCGGCCGCGACATCGGTTTCGATGCGCCCGCCGACGAGGACGACGACCACGCGCCGCCGTCGCCGGCCGCTTACCTGCGCTCGGCCGACGAAGACCCTTCGCAGAGCTACGAGCGCGAGGACGAGGAAGACAGCCAACTGGCCCTGTTGCGCGAAGGCCTGGCCGGGCTGGACGCGCGCTCGCGCGACATCGTCAAGCGCCGCTGGCTCGATGCCGACAGCAAGGTCACGCTGCAGGAGCTGGCCGACGAGTACGGCGTCAGCGCCGAGCGCATCCGCCAGATCGAGGCCAATGCGCTGAAGAAGATGCGCGGCCTGTTCGCGGCGTAAGCCGGAGCGGTACGAAGCGGAAAGACGGCCCGGGCGACCGGGCCGTTTCCGTTGGCGCGCACGGCAGGTTCCGCGGGGTGCTTCGCCGCCACGCGGCGACTGTTGCGGTCCGCGGCGGAGGGGGCGAGATCATCTGCCCAGCCCAGCCCAGCCCGGCTTGCTGCGGCTCGGCCCGGCTCGAACCGAACTCCCGGTGCGAGGCTGCGGGCGGGCGTAAGCGCGCCGCACACTCGCGTGCAGCCGCGCGACAGGGCAGCGCAAGACGCGGATATCCCGCGCTGGCTGCGCGGCTTAAGTTGGCGCCCTCCTCGCACCGGAACCCGACCATGCACGCCTACCGCATCGACGGCCTCGCGCCGGCCCCGTTCGCCGCCTTGTCCGCGCTCAGCGATGCCGCGCTGCGCGCGCACGGCATGCGCCGGGTCGTGGCCGATTCGCCCCACGGCTATCCCTGCCGGGTGTCGCTGGCCGAGGCCGTGCCGGGCGAGTCGCTCTTGTTGCTGACCTACGAGCACCATCCCTGCGACGGCCCCTACCGTTCCAGCGGGCCGATCTATGTGCGCGAACAGGCAGCGAGCGCGGCGCATTTCGACAACGCCCTGCCGCCGTTGCTGCGCACCCGCAATCTGTCCTTGCGCGCCTACGACGGCGAGGGGTGGATGCGCGCGGCGCGCGCGTTGGATGGGGGCGAGGCCGAGGCGGCCTTGCAAGCCTTGTTCGACGATGCCGCGACCGCGGTCGTGCATGCGCACAACGCGCGCACGGGTTGCTTCCTGTGCGCGATCGCGCGCGCCTGAGGCGAGCACGGCGAGCGTCGGCCACGTGCTGACGAGGCAAGCGGCGGCGCGCTACCGAAGCCGCTGGACGCGGCGCGGCAGCGCGGGCCACGGGCCGGCGCTACCGGCTGCTGCGCCGGACGCCGGCGCTCAACGCTCGGCCGGACCGGCTTGGGGATTGGCCTGCGGAGCGGCGTGGGGACCGGCCTGGAGTTCGGCCTGGGGATCGGTGGGGCGGACGGCTCGCTGTCCGGGCGACACGCCGGCCGCCGGCTCAGCCGCAGATGCGGCCGCGGGGGGCGAACCCGCCGTCGGCTCCGAGGCGGGCAGGGGTGCGGAGGCCGATGCCGGTTGCGCCGCATCTTGCGCCGCATCGCCTTCGCGCTGGCGCCTGCGCCGGTCGCCGTCGCTGCCGCCGAAGATGATCCGCGCGTGGCGCTGGTAGGTGTAGTACGCCCAGGACCAGTTCAACATCACGATCAGGCGGTTGCGGAAGCCGATCAGGAAGAACACGTGCGCGGCCAGCCAGAAGGTCCAGGCCAGCACGCCGGAGAAATGCAGGCCGCGCAGATCCACCACCGCGGCGCGGCGGCCGATGGTCGCCAGGTTGCCGTAGTCCACGTAAGCGAACGGCTCGGTGGCGCGGTGCTGCAGCCGGGCGCGGATCGCGCGCGCGACATGGCCGCCCATCTGCTTGGCCGCCGGGGCCACGCCGGGCACCGGTTTGCCATCGGCCTGGCGCACGCTGGCCAGGTCGCCGGCGACGAAGATCTCCGGGTGCCCCGGCACGCTGAGGTCGGGCTCGACTTCGACCCGGCCGGCGCGGTCCAGCGGCACGCCGAGCAATGCCCCCAGCGGCGAGGCGGCCACCCCGGCGGCCCACAGCACGGTGCGCGCCGACACCACTTCGGCGCCGAGCGTATAGCCCTCGGCGTCGATGGCCGCCACCGGTGTGCCGGTGGAGACCTCCACTCCCAGCCGCTGCAACTGCGCGCGCGCCTTTTCCGACAGCGATTCGGGAAAGCTCGCCAGCACCCGCGGGCCGGCTTCGATCAGGCGCACTCGCGCCTGTGCTGGATCGATGTGGCGGAACTCGTTGCGCAAGGTCTTGCGTGCGATCTCGGCCAGGGTGCCGGCCAATTCCACCCCGGTCGGGCCGCCGCCGACCACGGCGAAATGCAGCCAGGCCGCGCGCTCGGCCTCGCTCTGCGCGGCTTCGGCGCGCTCGAAGGCGAGCAGCACGCGGCGGCGGATGTGCAGGGCGTCGTCGAGGTTCTTCAGGCCGGGCGCATCGGCGGCCCATTCGTCGTGGCCGAAGTAAGCGTGGGTGGCGCCGCTGGCCAACAGCAGGAAGTCGTAGTCCAGCGCGCTGCCGTCGGCCAGGCGCACTTGGCGCGCGCCGGCGTCCAGCGCCACCACTTCGCCCAGCCGCACTTCCACGTTGGCCTGCTTGCGCAGGATGTGGCGCAGCGGCGCGGCGATGTCCGGCGCCGACAGGCCGGCGGTGGCCACTTGGTACAACAGCGGCTGGAACAAGTGGTGGTTGCGGCGATCCACCAGGGTGATGCGCACGTCGGCCGAGGCCAGCGCGCGCGTCGCCCACAGGCCGCCGAAGCCGCCGCCGACGATGACCACGTGCTTGCGGGTGTCGCGTAGCGCAGCGGCGCTCATGCGCGCTCCTCAGCCGTCCAGGCGCGCGGCGAGCAGGGCTTCGAGCTTGCGCTGGTCGGCGGCGAAGCGGCGGATGCCGTCGGCGAGCTTGTCGCTGGCCATGGCGTCCTCGTTGTGCTGCCAGCGGAACGCGGCCTCGCCCAGAGGGGGCCCCGGTTGCGAACGCGCGCCATCGTCGGCGAGCAGGCGCGGCACCGCGCCCTGCGCCGATTCCAGTTCGCCCAGCAGCTCCGGCGAGATGGTCAGCCGGTCGCAGCCGGCCAGCGCCAGCACCTGCCCGGTGTTGCGGAAGCTCGCGCCCATGACCACGGTCTTGTAGCCCATGCGCTTGTAGTAGTGCCAGATCTGGGTGACCGACTGCACGCCGGGGTCGTCCTGCGCAGTGGCCGGCTTGGCTGCGCCGTTGGCCAGGTGCCAGTCGAGGATGCGGCCGACGAAGGGCGAGATCAGGTAGACCCCGGCCTCGGCGCAGGCCACTGCCTGGGCGAAGGAGAACAGCAGGGTGAGATTGCAGTGGATGCCTTCGCGCTCCAACTGCTCGGCCGCGCGGATGCCTTCCCAGGTGGAGGCGATCTTGATCAGCAGGCGATCGCGGTCGATGCCGGCGGCTTGGTACAGCTCGACGATGCGGCGGGCCTGGGCCAAGGTGGCCTCGGTGTCGAAGCTCAGGCGCGCATCGACCTCGGTGGAAACGCGGCCGGGGATGAGCTTGAGGATCTCCCCGCCGATGGCCACCGCCAGGCGCAGGCCCGCGTCGGCCGCCCGGGCTTGCGCGTGGTCGCCTTCGGCTTGGTCGAGCGCGGCCTGGATCAGTGGCGCGTAGGCCGGCAGGGCGGCGGCCTTGAGCAGCAGCGAAGGATTGGTGGTCGCGTCGAGCGGGCGGAAGCGGGCGATGGCTTCGATGTCGCCGGTGTCGGCGACCACGGCGGAGAGGCCGCGCAGTTGTTCGAGTTGGTTGCTCATGGGGTCGGTGGTTTGCCGATTCGTGGATTCGGGAGTCGCGTCCATTCTGGCCCATCGGCGTTAGCGCGTCATGAGCGGTCGGGCCTGCGCCGGCAAACAGAGGCCGGCAGCGGGCGGGCCAACGCGCCGGAACGCGGGCCCGCGGGCGGCGGCGGGCGAGGGAAGACAGGCATCGGCGCGGTCGAAACGGAGGAGCGGCTCGGGGCGTTCGGGCGCGGCGTTCGCGCCGGATGGCCGGACGGGATGGCCGGACTGGACGGCCGGGTGGGCGGCCGAACTGGGTGAGCGAACCGGGTGAGCGAACAGGATGACGGGACCTGGCGGTGGCAGGGCGATTGGGCGGCCATCCGATCGCTGGCCTTCCGACCGCGCCTTCGAGCCGGCCATCGACCTTGGAGCGGCGCCTTGGCTGCGGCCTCGCCACGACCGCCGGGCCGGCGCCGGCGCGCTCGCGCGCGGCGGCGGCGGCGGCGGTGCGCTAGGCTGGCCGGGCAAGGGCCGGCCGCGGCCCGAGGGACGCGCGCATGGCCGCCACCGCAGAAGAAAAACGCATCGCGTTGCTGATCGACGCCGACAACGCGCCGGCGGCGAAGATCGAGGTAATCCTGGCCGAGGTGGCGCGCTACGGCGCGGCCAATGTGCGCCGCGCCTACGGCAACTGGAAAAGCCCCAACCTCAAGAGCTGGGAGGCGGTGCTGCACGAATATGCGATCCGGCCGATCCAGCAGTTCGCCTACAGCCGCGGCAAGAACGCTTCGGACATGGCGATGGTGATCGATGCCATGGATTTGCTGTATGCGCGCAATCTGGACGGCTTCGCCATCGTCTCCAGCGACGCCGACTTCACCCCGCTGGTGATGCGGCTGCTGACCGATGGCGTGAAGGTCTACGGCTTCGGCGAACAAAAAACCCCCGAGCCCTTCGTCAACGCCTGCTCCAAGTTCACCTATGTCGAGGCGCTGGGCCAGCCGCCCAGCGCCGACACCCCGGCCGACGAAGTGGCGACCACGCCGCCGCGCAGCGCCAAGGAGTTGCGCGGCGACACCCGCTTGGTGCGCATGCTGCGGCGCGCGGTCGATGCGGTCAGCGGCGACGACGGCTGGTCGCACCTGGGCGCGGTCGGCCACCAGATCGCCAACCAGGCCTCGTTCGATTCGCGCAACTACGGCTACCGCAAGCTCAGCGACCTGATCGAAGCCATCGGTTTGTTCGAGGCGCGGCGCGATCACCAGATCGTGTGGATCCGCGATAAGCCCAAGGGCGCGAAGGCCGCGGTCGCGGCGCCTGCGGTGCAAGCGGCCGTTGCGGCGCCGGCTGCGCCGACGCCGGCCAAGCCTCGGGTCAAGGGCAAGGCGGGTTAGCGCGGGCGGCCCTCACCCGCGCCTGCGGCGCGACCTCCCCCGCGCGGGAGAGGTGGGCGGATGCGGGATGAGGGACGGGCGTATGGACGTGCGATATGCGGCGCGCTGCGCGGAATCCGGGGGGCGGATTCGAGGCACGCAATCTGCTGCATTCGGTGCCTGCGCCCGCGCTGTACGCACATGGTCGCGCTTTGCTCATTCTGCGCGCGGGAGAGGGTTGGAGTAACGGCCGCGCTACTCCGCCGCGACCAGACGGCGCCGCGCTCTGCTCCCTCTCCCGCATGCGGGAGAGGATTGGGTGAGGGCCGCTCGCTGTTCCGCCCCGACAAAACCGGCGCCACGCTCTGCTCCCTCTCCCGCATGCGGGAGAGGGTTGGGGTGAGGGCCGCCCCTTATTCCTTCTCCACCCGGCTGAGACTGCGCGAATACACCACGCTGTCGCCGGAGTAGCGCTGGAACTGGATCATGCCGAAGCCCGGCGCATACCAGCGTTCCAGCGAGGAGTCGCCCTCGCCAGCCTTGAGCCGGCAAGTGCCGGCGAAGGTGCGCGGCTTGCCGTCCACCTCCAGGCTCAAGTCCTCGAAGCCGACAAAGGTGAAGTCGCTGAAGCCTTCGTAGGCGATCTCCTCCACTTCGTCGCCGCCCTCCAGGCCGTGCTGGGTGCGCTGACCGCGGCCTGCGATCTTGAAGCTGCCGCCGGGCGAGGCCTTGGCCGGGAACTGCGGCGCCGGGTCGTAGGCGTCGGTCATGATCGGCGCATCGGGGTCGCCGCCGAAGGCGGCAATGCCGTAGCGCACGCTGCCGTACTGGGAACGGCCGTCGGCGCTGTACAACTGCTTGGAGCGCACGCCTTCGTCGGTCTGGATCACGGCGATCGCGTCGCGCTGGCCGAAGCGCTCGCGGGCGATCTCGATCTTGCTGTCCTGCATGTAGAACACGGTGCCGGGCTTGAGGCTGAAGCAGGCGGCGAAGTCGCCGGCGGCATGGGCGGCGGGCGCGGTCAGCGCAGCCAGGCCGGCCAGGGCGAGTGTGCGGAGCGGGGAACGGGTCATGGCAGTCCTTTGTCGGTAGCGGGGGAAGCCGCTGCGCGGCGCGCTCGCGGCCATGGCGGCGCGGACCGGCCGCAACCGGCCGGGCGGCGAGGGCCCCGGGCCGGGGCGGCGGCCGCCCGTGGCCGAGTTAATACAGATCGGTCGGGTCCACGTCCAGCGACCAGCGCACCTTGCGCGCTTCGGGCAGCGCGTGGATCGCCGGCAGGGCCGCGTCCAGGGCGGCATGCAGGGGCCGGCGCGACGGCGCCGACAGCACCAACTGCGCACGCAGGTAGCCGGCGCGGCGCGGCATCGGCGCCGGCACCGGGCCGAGCAGTTCCAGCGCTTCGCCGGCGCGTTGCGGCGCCGCCGCCAGCTCGCGCCGGGCCGCGGCCAGGAAGGCGTTGGCGAGTTCGGCCTGCTGCGCTTCGGCGCGGATCAGCGCCATGTGCGCGAACGGCGGGAACCCGGCCGCTTCGCGCAGCGCCAGTTCGGTCTCGGCGAAGGCTGGATAGCCGCCGGAGAGCAGGGTGTGCAGCAAGGGGTGATCGGGGTGGTGGGTCTGCAACACCACCTCGCCCGGCTTGTCGGCGCGGCCGGCCCGGCCGGCCACCTGGATCAGCAATTGCGCGAGTTTTTCCGGCGCGCGGAAGTCGGCGCTGAACAGGCCTTCGTCGATGCCGACCACGGCGACCAGGGTCAGATTGGCCAGGTCGTGGCCCTTGGCCAGCATCTGCGTGCCGACCAGCACGCCCGGGGCCGAGCCGAATTCGGCCAGCAACCGTTCCAGCGCGTCGCGCTTCTGGGTGGTGCCGCGGTCGATGCGCAACACCGGGAAGTCGGAGAAGCGCGCGGCCAGCGATTCTTCGATGCGCTCGGTGCCCGCACCCTGGGCCTGCAAGGCCAGGCCGCCGCAATCGGGGCAGGCGTCGGGCACCGGGCGGCGGGTGCCGCAGTGGTGGCATTGCAGGCGCCGGCCGCCGCCGTGCACGGTCATCGGCGTGCCCTTGAGCGGGGTGCTGCAGCGCGGGCAGTGCGCGGTCCAGCCGCAGTCGTGGCATAGCAGCACCGGGGCGTAGCCGCGCCGGTTCTTGAACACCAGCGCCTGGCCGCCGGCGCGCAGCTCGCCGTGCAGGCGCTCGATCAGCTCCGGCGACAGGCCGGCGCTGAGCGGGCGCTTGCGCACATCCACCACCCGCACCGCCGGCGCCCGCGCCTGGCCGGCGCGGCGCTGCAGGCGCAGGTGGCCGTAGCGGCCGGCCTGGGCGTTGCGCAGCGATTCCAGCGATGGCGTGGCGCTGCCCAGCAGTACCGGCACGTCCAGGGCCTTGGCCCGGACCAGGGCGAAGTCGCGGGCGTGGTAGCGGATGCCGTCTTGTTGCTTGAAGCTGGCGTCGTGTTCCTCGTCGATCACGATCAGCCCCGGTTCCAGCAGGGGCAGGAACACGGCCGAGCGCGTGCCCACCGCGACCCGCGCCTGGCCGCGTGCGAACGCAGCCCAGGTGCGCGCGCGTTCGCCGTCGGACAGGCCCGAGTGCAGGGCGTGCACCGGCACTCCCAGGCGGGCGCGGAAGCGCGCCAGGGTCTGCGGGGTCAGGCCGATCTCCGGCACCAGCACCAAGGCCTGCTTGCCGCGCGCCAGACAGTCGGCGATGGCGTGCAGGTAGACCTCGGTCTTGCCGCTGCCGGTGACCCCGTCGAGCAGGAAGGGCTGGAATCCGCGCGCCGCCAGCAAGGCATCGACCGCGGCCTGCTGTTCGTCGTTGAGCGCCGGCCCGGCCTGCGGCGCCGGCACCGCAGGCCGCGCCGGCACCGCGAGGCGTTCGGCCAGGCCGCGCTTGGCCAAGCTGCGGGCGGCCTCGCGCCAGTCTTCCTCGGCCGCGTCCAGGCGGTCCTCGTCCAGCGGGCCGTCGGCGAGCAGGCGTTCGGCCAGGCGCCGCGGGCGGCCGGCGCGCAGGCCGGCCAGGCCGGTCGCGCCAGCTTCGGTCAGGCGCCACGCCCAGGCCTGGGTGTCGGGCAGCGGTTCGCCATGGCGCAGCGGTCCGGGCAGGGCGGTGGCCAGGGTTTCGCCGAGCGGGGCGTGGGTGTAGCGCGCCAGCCAGTGCAGCGATTCCAGCAGCTCGCCGTGCAGCAGCGGCTCGCGGTCGAGCCGGTCCAGTGCCTGCTTGAGCCCGGCCGGGTCGGTCTCGGCCGCGGCGGGGCCGGTCTGCGCCACTACCCCGACCAGCTCGCGCTTGCCGAACGGCACTCGCACACGGCAGCCGACCGGATCGCCCTCGCCCGGTTCGGCCGGCGGGCGGTAGTCGAACAGGCGCGGCAGGGGCAGGGGCAGGGCGACCCGCCAGACGAACGGCGGCGGAAAAGAGGCCTCGGGCATCGCCGCAGTCTAGCGAGCGCGGCGGTTCGGCGGCAGGCGGGGCAGTTGCGGCGCACTGTTCCCGGTTGCGTGACAAAGGACACGCAAGTGACCGTACTCCAACGGATTTTCCCTTTATCCACACCGCCTGTGGATAAATCTGTGCATGGCGTGCCGGCAGCGATGCGCGAAGGCGTTGAAACAAGCCCTCGGGTTAGGTTGGTGAAAAAATCGCCAATCGCATAAATTTCTTGAAAATCATCGGCTTGGCCGTGAAACATGGCTGTCATGAGGGCTGTGGAGCCGTCCTGGCGGGGCCGGGTGACGGTTCTATTACTGCTGTGCACAACCGGATTTGGCGCAAGCCCGCGTCCTGCCTTGCGCGGACGCGGATTGCGGGTTTGTCAAGCGGTTTTGCCAGGGCGCGCGCTCGCTATCATGCCGCTCATGGTGAAGCCGTTCCGATGAGTGCCCGTCCTCCTGCCGCCGGGCCGGCGGCGGCCCCTTCCGGCCCGTCCCGAGCCACCGCGCCGGCGGCGCTGTCGGCCTTCCTGCGCGGCGTGGAACGCCGCGGCGCGGTGCTGGCCGAACTCCAGGCCGGCGATGCCGGCCAGGGCGACGCCGCCCTGGCCGCGGCCATGGCCCAGTTCCGCCGGGTCGCCTCCGAGGCGGCCCTGAGCGAGTGGCCGAGCCGGTTCTGGTCGCTGCTGTTGACCCAGCCGCAACTGCGCCAGCGCACCCCGGTGGCGATCGCGATGGAGGCCACCGACCGCCTGGGCGAATTGGGCAGCGGGCCGCGCGCCGCCTTGCTGCTGCGGCTGGCCGCGGGGCTGGACGAGACCGAGGCGGCCGCAGCCCTGGGCGTGGCCCCGGGCACCTACCGCCTGGCCTTGCAGCGCGCCTTGCCGCGCCACGGCGATGGCCGCGCCGATCCGCAGGCCTGGCAGCAATTGCGCGAGCAGGTCCACCGGCGCATCAAGACCCTGCCGGCGGCGCGGTTGGAGCGTCTGGCCGAGGCGCGCGAGCGCGCCTTGCGCGAGACCGGGCCGGCCGGTGCGGACGTCGGCGCCGGGCGCGCCTCCTCGCCGGCGCGGCCGCGCCCGCGCTGGCTGCTGCCGCTGCTGTGGAGCCTGCTGGCGCTGTGCGCGCTGGCGTTCGCCGCCACGTTCTGGTGGCCGGCCGGGTTCGGTGGCGCCTGGTTGGGCGCTTCCGACGAGATCCGCATCAGTCCTTTGCCCGAGGGCGCCGGGCCGTCGGAGCGCTACAGCCGCGAGGCGGGCCTGATCGCCCATCGCGATTTCGACCTGATCGCCGACCCCGGGGGCGAGGCCGCCGCGGCCGAGCTCGAGTTCCACAGTTGGCTGGCCGCGCGCGATGCCGGCACGGTCGCCGATGCGGCCGCGCCGGCCGGCGACCCGGGGGCCGAAGCCAATGCCGGGGCGGCCACAGCGGCGCCGACGCCGGCCGACCCCGCCCAGGGTTCGGAAACCGATGGCCAGACTGATGATTTGTGAAGCCTCCGGTCCAGCCCTGCCGGTAGGGGCCGGGTCCTGCGCCTCGTCGACCGGACTGCCTGGGTCCGCGGGTTCGGCCTTGAATGGAGCCGTGCATGCCGGCTTGGCCGGGAGCGCATCTTCCGGACGGGCGTGCGCCGAGCTTGCGCCTGCGCCTGCGCGGGCTGCTGCACAGGCTGTACTGGCCGCCGCCCGGCCGGCGTGGGTCGCCCGGCTGCGCCGTCCTGGCTGGGTCGTCCTGGCCCTGGCCGCGCTGGCCGCGACCTGCGTCGCCTGGCCGGTGCGCGCGTTGCCGCCGGAACTGGCGCAGCGCCTGCACGACCTGCCTGCCGCCGCCCAGGCCCAGTTGCGCCACAACGGCGAACGCTGGGACGCCTGGACTGCCGAGCAACGCAGCGACTTCCAGCGCCGCGCAGCGCAGTGGGAGCAGCGGCCTGCCGCCGAGCGCGGTCTGCGCCGCGAACGCTACCAGGCCTGGCAGGCCCTGGGCGCCGGGGAGCGGGCGCAAATCCAGGCTGCCGCGGCGCGTTATGCGGCCTTGCCGGCGGACCAGCAGCAGGCCTTGCGCGCCCGTTTCGATGCGCTGGACCGCAGCGAGCGCCGCGGCTGGCTGCTGGGCCCGGCGCTGGGGGTGGATTATCCGGCGCTGCAACCCTTGCTGGCGCAGGTGCCCGAGGCCGAACACGCGGCGATGCTCGCCGCGCTGCGCGGCCTGAGCCCGGCCCAGCGCAAGGACTTGGCGGTGCTGGTCCAGCGCACTCCACCGCAGGAGCGCGCGCGCCTGCGCGCGGCGCTGTTGTCCACGCCGGCGGCGCAACGCGGGGCGTGGCTGTTGCAGACCCTGGCCGACTGAGGCGCCGGCCGGGGCCTCAGCGCGGCAGGGCGCGCAGCACGCGCCGGCTGGCCTGGAAGCGCCCGCCGAAGCGGGCGACGCCGTCGGCGCGCAAGCGCGGAGCGTGCTCGCGCAGATAGTCCGCCAGCGCGGCCTCGTCGCGCAGCCTATAGCGCACGCACAGGCCGGTGCGGCCGGGCGCGGGCGCCGGCTCGCTGACCTGCTCCAGGGCGGCGCCCAGGAAACCCGGGAGCGCGCAGATCTCGCGGATGTGCGCGCGCAGCCAGTCCAGGTAATCGGCGGCGATGGCCGAGTCCAGGTCCAGCGCGACTTCGTAGACCACGGTGCCGGCGTCCGCGCCGGCGGTGTCGGCGGTGCGGGCGCTCGGAGCGGTGTGCGGGGCCATCGCGCTCACATCCGCACGATCGCGGCGGTCATCAGCGCCAGGGTCGCCAGGCTGAGCAGCAGGAAATACAGCGTGCCGATCACCGTGTAGCGCAACAGGGTCAGCGGCCAACCGTTGCCGTAGACGCGCTTTTCCATGATCAGCAGGTAGATCGGCATCCACAGCCATAGGCCGCTCACCCCCAGCCCCTTGATCCAGGCGAAGCCCGGCCAATGCGGCGAGATCGCCCCGTCCAGCAGCATCAGCACGAACATCGCCAGCAGCGACAGGCACAGGTAGACGTGGCTGTACAAGGCCACCACCAAGTGTTCCAGGTAGCCGCGGCCCGAGCCCAGATAGGCCAGCTTCAGCAGCAGCGCGAACAGCGGCACCATCAGGAACAGCGCCGAAGGGATGGCGCCGATCAGCGCGTGCACGTACAGCGCCGGGTCCTTGCTGGCGCGCTTGAAATTGGCCTCGCCGCGGCCGACCTGGCGGTTGAGCCAGTCGTTGGCGAAGCCGGGCCACCAGCTCACCGTGAGCGGGTTGGTTTGCGGATTCCACGGCCGGCCGTTGAACGACAGCGGGTCGCCGTCGTCTTCGCATTCGGCGTCGCCATAGCGCTCGCTGTCCGAGCGCTGCGCGGCCGGGCCTTCGCTGTCGCTGGCATGGCGGCGTTGCAACTGGGCGATGCGGCAGCCGGCTTCGAGGTTGGCGCGGCGGATGCGCTGGCTGCGCTCCAGCGCCGCCGGCGAGCCCGGCGCGGCCTGGGCGCGCTCGGCCTGCAGGGTCGCCACGCGGGTGTCGCGCCATTGCTCGACCTCGGCCAGGGTCTTGGCCGCGGCCGCCGAGCCGGCCGCCGGCAGGTCGGCCTGGTGCGCGCCGTCGGCCTTCTGTGCGGCCACCTGCTCGGCGTCCAGCCCCTGCTCGGCGCGCAGCGCCTCGATGCGCTTGTCGGCCTGACGCTCGACCGAGACGATCGAGGCCTCGATCGGCCCGCGCGCCATCGGCGCGGCCGCGGCGGCGGCCTTGAGCTCGCGCACGGTCCGCTGCCGCAGCATCTCCACCTCGACGATGCTCTCGGCCTGGCGGATCAGCTTCTTGGTGTTGCCCAGGCGCACCGTCGCGCCCTGGGTCTGGTCGATGTTCACCACCGCGTTGCTTTCCACGTGGATGGCGAACTGGGCGACGAAGAAGGTCAGCACCGAGACGATCACGAACAGGCGCAGCGGGGCAACGTAGCGCACCCGCTGGCCGGCGATGTAGTTGCGCGCCACCCGCCCCGGCGAGAGCAGATCGCGCAAGGTGCGGAAGATGCGCCCGTCCAGGTGCCAGAACGATTCGAACACTTCCTCCACGGCGTGGCCGAGGTGGCGGATCGGGTTGACCACCGACTGCCCGCACTGGTGGCAGAAGTGCCCCTGCAGGGCGGCGCGGCAGTTCTCGCAGTGGCTGGGGGCGTCGTGGCCGTGGCCGTGGCGGCCGGCGGCGGAGGCGTCGGAAGAAGAGGCTGCGCTCATGCGTATCGAGAAACGAGGCTCCCCGGCCTTCACTTTCGAGCGGGTAAGATAGCCGTCCGCCGCGACCCGGCGCCAGCGCCCTCGACCGGATGCGCGGCCGCAGTCGCGCTGTTGGTCCCCCCATGTCCGCGTCGTCCCCTTCCGTTGCCCGCGCCGGCCTGCCCGGCGAGATCCGCACTACCGTCGTATTGGCCGCGCCGCTGGTCGCCGGCCATGTCTCCACCGGCCTGATCGGCTTCGTCGA
>CBIFVU010000096.1:0-13091 GCA_966185905.1 uncultured Lysobacter sp. | reverse complement strand
CAGCCTGCGTGGGTGGACTGCCTGGGTGGCCTATCTGGGGCCGCCCCCTGGACCTCAGGCTGCTAACCCGGCGGGCGCGCTGCGGCCCTCGCCTCGGCCTGCCTCTCGAAGCTCGCAGGGCCCTCATCGGGTCCAATGAAGCCGATCTCCGGCCATGGGCAGACGCCGCCCCATCCGATGGGTATACTGCGCAGCCCGCTGCCGGAGTGGCGGAATCGGTAGACGCAGCGGACTCAAAATCCGCCGCCCTTAAAAGCGTGTGGGTTCGAGTCCCACCTCCGGCACCAAGCAAAAACAAAGGGTTAGGCCTTGCGGCCTGGCCCTTTCGTGTTTCTGCGCTCCGCCTGCGCTCGCAGCGGCCGCAGCCGCGGAGCTTCGGCTCGCTTGCAGCCTGAACCCCTGCCGCGCGGCCGCCGGCCCCGCACATCCCGCGCTCACACCGCCGATGCCATCGTCTGCTGCCCGCGGCCCCGCGCCGCTGTCCGCACGGGAGCCCCGATGAGCGCGATCGAACACGATGGACAACGCAGCGTGCAGGTGGATGTCGAACTGCCCGGCTCGCCCGAGCAGGTGTGGCAGGCGGTCGCCACCGGGCCGGGGTTGAGCGCCTGGTTCACGCCGACCCGGCTGGACGAGCGCGCCGGCGGGCCGATCGAGTTCGATCTCGGCGCGGGCATCAGCAGCCACGGCGAGATCGATGCCTGGGAACCGCCGCACCGGCTGGCCTACCAGGAAAGCGACTGGAGCGAAGACGCGCCGCCGCTGCTGACCGAGGTCACGGTCGAGCCGTTGCCGGGCGGGCAGTGCCGCCTGCGCATGCGCCACAGCATCGGCACCGATCAAGACCGCTGGGATGCCGAGCTGGCGAGCATGGAACAGGGCTGGCCGCCGTTCCTGGAGGTGCTGCGCGTGTACCTGCGCCACTACGCTGGCCAACCCTCGGCCTCGTTGCGTCTGAACGGCCGTCATCCGGGCGAACTGGCCGAGGCCGGCGCCGCCTTGCTGGCCTCGCTCAATCTGGCCGAGGCGGCGCCCGGCGAGCGCCGGACCGCGCCGGACACGGCGCCGACCTTGTCGGGCACGGTCGAGCGCATCAGCGAACAGGGCCCGCATCGCGAAACCATGCTGCACCTGGACCAGCCCGCGCGCGGCGTCGCGCTGGTCGGCGCCTTCGCCTGGAGCGGCGCGACCCAGGTGGCGATCAGCCTGTATTTCTACGGGGCCGAGGCGGCCGCGACCGCGGCAGCCGAAGGCCCGCGCTGGCGCGCTTGGCTGGAGCAGCACTTCCCCGGCGGCGAGGACGAGGCCTGAGCCTGCGGCCGGCGGTGGAATGACGGTCGAGCTGGGTTCGCTCCGGCCTTTGTCCTGCCTTGCCCGGCCACGGCATCACCGCCCTCGCCTGTCGTGCAGGTCGGCTTCAGCCGCCGCGCACCCGCGGCGCCTCCGGCGCGGGCGGCCTGGCCCCCGGGCGCGGCGCGGCGCTCGCCGCGCGCGGCTTGGGCTCCGCCCCGCTTCGCACCGCCGCGACGGGCACCGCGCCGACCGGCGCAGCGGCGACGGTGCATCGGATGGCGGCGGCGGTGGCGAACATGGCGTCTCCTAACGGCGGACCGGCATGAGCACGGCGGGTGGCGCGCAGGCATCGGCGAAGCTGCGGCGGCAGGCCAGGCAACGACGGCGGCGCTGGCCCGCGCGCAGGCAGGCCGAGCGCGACAGCAAGCCGCCGCAGGGACATTGCGGCTCGCGACCGCGCTCCCAGCGCCAGACCCGCCACATCGAATGCGCCCACATCGCCGCGGCGGCACCGAGCGCGGCCAGTTGCAAAGCGCGCCCGACCGGCGCGAACCCGCCGAAAGGCCACGGCGACTGCAACAACACCGCTCCGGCGGCGATCCCGCCCGCGGCCACGACGACGGCCGGGGCGAACAGCTGCAACAACATCCTGGCACCACGATTCATCGGCACGTCCCCCGTTCTGCGCTGCACAGCAGAACCCGGGGCTGTCTCGCCCGATGAG
Source organism: uncultured Lysobacter sp. (assembly GCA_966185905.1). Classification (GTDB taxonomy): domain Bacteria; phylum Pseudomonadota; class Gammaproteobacteria; order Xanthomonadales; family Xanthomonadaceae; genus Lysobacter. Next base: position 11,074 of record CBIFVU010000096.1, on the reverse strand, counting down.
ACCGAAGACAGACTAGACCGCCGCCGGCGTGCATACACCTGCCATTGGTCGTGCGGCGCCTGGGCCAGTGCTGCTGGCACCGTTCGCCCTCCCCGCGCCTGCGGGCCGGCCGGGGTTGTGCCCCAGGTCCGGCCGGGGCCCGCACGGCCAGGGCTAGAATGCGCCCATGTGCCTGATCGCCCTCGCCTGGCAACACCATCCGCGCTACCGCCTGGCCTTGATCGCCAACCGCGACGAGGCCCACGCACGCCCCACCGCCGCGGCCGGCCCGGACCCCGACGACGCCCGCGTCTACGGCGGCCGCGACCTGTTGCAGGGCGGCAGTTGGCTGATGGTGTCCGCCGCCGGCCGTCTGGCCGCAGTGACCAATGTCCGCGATGGCCTCAACCCGGAAGCGGCGGCGCGTTCGCGCGGCGCGCTGGTGCGCGGCTTCGTCCACGGCAGCGACAGCGCCGCCAGCGCCTTGTCGGCGCTGGCCGCGGATGCGGGTCAGTTCGGCCGTTTCAATCTGTTGCTGTGGGACGGCGCCGAATTGCGCTTCGCCAGCAACCATCCGCGCTTCGCTAGTTTCGCGGTGAGCCCGGGCGTGCACGCCATGTCCAACGGCGCCTTCGATGCGCCCTGGCCCAAGAGCGGCCTGGCCACGCGCGCGCTCGGTGCCTGGCTGGATTCGCAAGCCTCGCGCCAACCGCTGCCGGCGCCGCCTCAGACCGGCCGCGATGCCGGCCTGGCGATGCTGTTGGCGGCGATGGCCGACACCACCATGGCGCCGGACGCCGAGCTGCCCGACACCGGCGTAGGCCTGGAACTGGAGCGGCTGCTGTCGCCGCCGTTCGTGCTCGGCGAGCGCTACGGCACGCGCTGCAGCAGCATCGTCCTGGTCGGCGATGAACGCATCGAATTCCTGGAGCGACGCTACGGCCCCAATGGCGCAGCCGGCGGGGAATCGGCGGCGCGGCTGGAGTGGGCGCGCGCCTGAACGCAGCGGGCTGCGAGCCTGGCTGGAATCGACGCCGGGCCTGGGCCCGAGTCTGGGGTGGACCGAATTTGCTGGAACGCAGCGCGCTGCCCCGGCGCCGCCCACCGCACGCGTGCGCGGCCTGCGGGCAAGACGACATCCAGACAATGAGAAGGCCCAGGCCTCGAGATCGCTCTCGGGTGTCCGGGCCTTCCGTGTCGGAGCGATTGCTCTGGACCTGTTGATCCGTGGACCGAGGGTCCGTCGCTTGTTCTCCGACGTGCGCACAATAGCGCCGGCGGCGTTAGCGCGCGGTCAAATCGGCGTGAGCGCTCCGATGCCGCGGCCTGTTCAGGCCCTGCCGGACCCTGCGCCAGGCACGCTAACCGTCCGCGCGCAGCGCCCTGGCGCGCGGGATGCAGCGCGATCCACGCGCGGCGGGCGCGGCCTCGTCCATCCGCGCAGCCCCTGCGCATGGATCGCTACAGGCCAAGGCCGGCTCAGACGCGGCCTCAACGCGACCACGGCCACCAGCCGCGCCCGGTCTGTGCGTAACGGTCGGCGGCGCGCTCGAAACGGTTGCGCACGCTGATGCCGCCGCAGGCCAGGTACAACGGCAGGAACAGCGGGCCGAGCACCAAGTATTGGTAGACGTGGGCGCGCTCGTGGTCGTTGAGCCGGATCGGCGGCTCGTCGCGGTGCCCGGCATCGTGGGCATAGGTGCGGCAGGGCATGTCCAGGTCGGCGCCGGTGTGCAGGATGACGTTGCCCAGCGTCATCGCCCCGCCCGGGCCCCAAGGCCAGTGCTGGAACACCACGGCCAAGTCCTCGCGGCGCAGGCGCGGGCGCGCGCCGAACGCCATGCCGGCCAGCCCGGCCAGCAAGCCCAGCGCCGTCACTGGCGAGGTCCACAGGATGCCGAGCGCGATCCCGGCCGTTCGCAGCGCCGCGGCCAGTCAGTAGCCCTCTTCCGGAATGAGCAGCCACAACACCAGGTAGACCAGCAGCACCGGCAGCACGAAGGTGGCCAGGGCGGCCACGACGAAGCCGGCGCGGGTGAGCACCGGGTTCCAGCGCAGGCGCAGGGCGATGCCGCCGGCCACGCCGCCGAGCATGCGGTCGTGGCGCGATCGGCGCAGCGGACGCGTGGCAGGGGTCATGCGGGCTCCGTGGCGGCGGCTCGGCGGCAGTCTAGCGTGTCCAGGCGAAGACGGCGTCAGCGTCGGGAGGGCGGCCGCCGGCGAGGCAGGCCCTGCCGGCGGCCGGCCTTGCGCGCCGCCGCCGGGGTGCCGCCAGCGCGCTCGGAGGTTCGCCCGGAGCAGCGGGAACAAGCCCGACCCGGGCGATCAGCGAAGCGCACGCAAGCCGACCGGCCGGCGTACTGAGCGCAGAGCCGATCAGCGCGCCGGCGGCTCGGCGCGCAGGCGCTGCAGGCGCGCCTTGAGCCAGTCGCCGGCCGGCACCGGCGCGGCCTCGCCGCAGCGCACCCGGTAGGCCTTGCCGCTGAGGCTGCTGCGGGTGCCGGCGCGTTCGATGAACAGCTCGGCGGTGTCGGCCAGGCCGCGCTTGCGCAGATAGGCCAGCTTCTTGCGCAAGTGCGCCTGGGCCTGGGCCGCGTCGTGCCAGTCGCCGTTGCGCTCGAAGCGGCAGCCCGAGCTTCCCAGGGCCTGGATCAATTGCTCGGTCTCGCGCTCGGCCTGGGCGCTGGGCGCGGCCTGGACGCTGGCGGCCGCCAGCGCAGCCGCGGCCAGGAGCGCGCCGGCGGCGCAACGGACCGATACGCCGCGCTCGCGCGCAGCGGGCAGGGACAACCAGCGGATGCGGAAAACGGGAAGGCGCATGGCCGCATTAAAGCCAATCAGCGCTGCGCCAGCCAGCGCCCGACCACCTCAGTCCAGATCGCATAGCCCTCGCCGTTCATGTGCAGGCGATCAGCGACGAACAAGCCCTCGCGCGGCTGGCCGTCGCTGCCCAGCATCGGCGTGTAGACGTCCAGATAATCCACGCCGCGCACGCCGGCGATGGCCTCGCGCACCAGCGCATTGGCCCGGCGCACCTGCGGCAGCAGCGCTGCGCGCGACGGGCTGGGCTTGATCGAGACGAAGCCGATCCGCGCCTGCGGCGCGCCGGCGCGCACGCGCTGGACGAAGGCCAGCACGTCCGCGCGAACCTGCTCGGGGCTGCGGCCTTCCTGCAGGTCGTTGTCGCCGGCGTAGAACACTACCGCGCGCGGCTGGTAAGGCACGACGATGCGATCGGCGTAGCGTACCGAGTCGTACACGCGCGAGCCGCCGAAGCCGCGGTTGATGGCCGCAGCCGCAGGCAGGTCCTCGGCCAGCGTGCTCCACAACCGGATCGAGGAGCTGCCGACGAAGACCACTCCGCCCGGCTGGCGCCGCACCCGCGCGTCCTCTTGCTGGAAACGCGCGATGTCGGCCTCGAACTGGTCGACCTCGCGCGGCGGCGCACCGGTACCGTCCGCGGCGGCGAGCGCATCGGCCAGCGCCGCCTGCGGCAGCGTCCCCGGCGCGGCGCATCCCGCCGCCAGCAACGCAGCCATCGCCACCACCCACCACCGCAACCGCCCGGACATGCCCTGCCCTCACTGTTAGACCAAGCGCCCAGCCTACCGCACCGGCGGCGGCCCCCAATCCCGAATCGCGAATCCCGAATCCCCGCCGTCAAGCCCTCTGGCCCAGCCACTCGTGGATCGCCCCCGGCACTTCGCGCTGGGCGCGCCCGGAAACGTAGATGCCGATATGGCCGCCCTTGAACGACAGCTCGGTGTAGTCCTCGGTGGACACCAAACGCGCCAGCGCACGCGAGGCGTCCGGCGGCACCAGGTGGTCCTGTTCGGCGTAGATGTTGAGCACCGGCATGTCGATATAGCCCAGGTCCACCGCGCGTTCGCCGATGCGGATGCCGCCCTGGACGAACCCATTGCCCTGGTAGAACTGCTTGATGAACTGGCGGAAGGCCTCGCCGGCCTGGTCGGGCGAATCGAAGATCCACTTCTCCATGCGCAGGAAATCCTCCAGCGCGCGCTTGTCGTCGAGGATATCCACCAGGCCTACGTACTTCTGCACGAACAGGCGCCACGGCTTGAGGGTGAGGTAGCACCAGTTCATCACGTCGGCCGGGACATTGCCCAGGGTATCGACGAACTGGTCCACGTCCAGGCCGCGGGTCCAGTTGGACAGCATATTGTCGCCGGTGTGGAAATCCACCGGCGTGACCATGGTGATCAGGTTGCGGACCTTGTCGGGATTGAGCGCGGCGTAGCACAGCGAGAACGCGCCGCCCTGGCAGATGCCGAGCAGGTTGATCGCTTCCAGCCGGTGCGCCTGGCGCAGGTGGTCCACCGCGCCGCCGAGGAAGCGCTGGATGTAGTCCTCCAGTTCCAGGTAGCGGTCGGAGCGGTCGGGATAGCCCCAGTCGAGGATGTAGACATCCTGGCCGCGTTCGAGCAGGCCGCGCACGATGGACTTGTCGGCCTGCAGGTCGACCATGTACGGGCGGTTGACCAGGGCATAAGCGATCAACAGCGGCACCTTGGCGGTCGGCGCGCGCTCGCCGCGGAAGCGGTACAGCACGACCTTGCCGTCGCGCCAGACTTCCTCGCGCTCGGTCGCACCGTAGTCGATGTTCTCCACCTCGCGCAGGCGCTCCAGGCCGGCGCGCAGCTTCTGTTGCGCGGCCATGGCCTCCTGGGCCAGGGATTCGGGGCTGAAAGCGATCGGTCCGTTCATTTACTGGCCTGCCTTGCCGCTGCGCTTGGCGGCCGTCGCGGTGGGATGGGCGGGTGCCGCCGGGCGAGCGATCGCGGTGCGCGGCTTGCGTGCGCTGCGGCTGGGCGCGGGCGCGGCGGCCTGGACGGGGCGCGAGGCTTTCTTGGCGACGGCAGGCTTGGCGACGGCAGGCTTGGCGGCGGTGCGCTTGGCCGCGCGCTTGGTCGCGCCGCTCTTGGCAACGGCGCTCTTGGCGGCGCCGCTTTGGGGCGCAGCGCTCCTGGCCGCAGGCGGTTTGGATGCGGACGCGGGGCGCGCGGCCGCACTGCGGCCTCGCACCTTCGCCGCGGGCGGCGCCGCGCGCTCGGCGCGCTCGGCGCGTTCGGCCGCAGCGGCAGCCGGCTGCGGCGCGGCGCCGCGCCGCAGTTGTCCCATCTCGTCGCGCAACCGGCGCAGTTCGCGCTCCAGTTGGACGATCTTGCGATGGGCCGCATCGATCTCGGTGCGGGTGGGCATGCCGATGCTGCCGCTGGCGTGTTCGACCTCTTTCTGCACCCCGGCGCGCAGGCGCATCTGCGAATTGACCAACGCCGCATAGGCGTCGCGGAAGCGCGGCGACAGCGCGATCTCGGCATAGGCCTCCTCAGCCGCGTCGATCCACAGGTCGAACAGCGCGCGCGCGCTGCTCAACTGCCGCCCCGGCTCGCTGCGCTCGGCCAGCTTGTCCTCGAAGCGGGCGAAGGCGTCCTGCCCGGCTTCGGCCATCAGGGCGTGATAGGCCTGGCTTTGCTGCTGGTAGTCCAGGTGCGCTTGCAGCAGCCGCTGCACGCGCTCTTGGTGTTCGCGGGCGAATCCGAACGCGGGCAGGCCGAGCAGATCGCGGCCCTGGTGTTGCAAACCTTGCAGCCACGGCCCCAGTTGCTCGGCCCAGCGGGCGAAATCCTGCTGGCCGGGGCCGCGCATCGCGCCGAAGACCTCGGCGAAGGGATTGGCGCCCTGCCCGCCCAGTGCCTGCTTCCAGGCGCCGGCGATGTCGCTGGGCGAGGCCTCGCGGCCGGCGAACTGCGCGGCCAAGCGCTGGATCTGCGCGAACCAGCCGCGCGCCTGGCTGTTGAAACGGTCGATGGTGTCGTCGGCCTGCGGCTGGCCGCCCTTGGCCAGTTGCGACCACCATTGCACGGCCTCGTTCCAGCCCGGCGCCGAGGGCTGCGCCGCCTGCGCCGGCGCGCCCTGCATCATCTGCCCCCATGCGCTCCAGTACTGTCGCGCGAGTTGCTCGAATGCGGCCGGGTCGAAGCCGCCGAGCGGGTCGAACTTCAGGGAGTCCGCGTCGGCGGCGACGCCGGGCGGTATGGAGCCGAAACCGAAATTCGCCATCGCTGCCTCCAGGGTTTGCCCCGATCATAGCAACGGCGTGCGACCGCCGGCAGCGCGCGCCGGCGCGGCCGCATTCAGGGCTTGGGAATGCGCAAGGTCTTGCTGATCATCAGCGAACCGGACAAGGCGAACATCAGCACCAGCGGGTGGAACAACCACGGTCCGATGCGATAGCCGCCGAACCACAGCTGCGAGCCGATCGCGCCCTGCCAGGCGGCCACTGCCAGCACCACCACCAACACCAGGCTGGTCGGGATCGGCGTGCCTTCAAAGTACTTGACCTTGCCCTCGTCGCCGGCCAGCGCTTCGGCGGTGACGTTGTAGCGCGCCAGGCGGCTGACCCCGCAGCCGACGAAATAACTCAGCACCACCCAGTCCCAACCGCCCTGCAGGCCGCAGGCGTAGGCCAGCGCGGCCGGGGCCACGCCGAAGGAGATCACATCGGCCAGCGAATCCAGTTCGCGGCCCAGGGTCGAGGAGGACTTGCGCCAACGCGCGACTTTGCCGTCGAGCGCATCGAAGATGAAGGCCAGCGGGATCAGCGCCATGCCGATCATCAGATCGCGCACCCCGCCCTCCTGCAGGAAGCGCATGGCGGCGAAGATCGCGCCGGTGCCGCAGAAGGCGTTGGCGAGGGTGAACCAGTCCGCGAGGTGGAATTCGCGGAGCATCGAGAAATGGCGCGACATGCGGCGCTGCTCCAGGGCGGGCGGCCGCGGCCGCCGGGGGGCCTCCAGCCTGCCAAAGCCAGCGCGCCGGCCGCAAGGGGCGGCGGTCGCAGGCCGGCGGCGCGCAGGCGGGCGGTGCGGGCCACCGCGACGCCGCGGCGCGAGGGCGCCGTGAAGCGATGGCGCGGCGGCGCGGTTCGCAAGGCCGGTCGAGTGCAAGGACCGTGGGCGCGAGGGACAATCGCTTCGCCGAGGCGCGCGAACGCGCGCCGGTGCGGCTCAAGCCGCTCGTGCGCGCTCGCGCGGGCGCCGCCGCAGGCAGGCCGCGGCGGCGGCGGGCGCTGGCGCGCTCAGTCCGGAATGGCCAGGTGGCTGGCCTGCAGCGCCTGGCCCTGCCCGCGCGGGGTGGACGCGATCACCGCATCGGCCGGCAGCGGCGCACGCTCGGCCAGGTGCGCCTCGACCCGGTCCAGGGCGGCATAGACATACGGCAGCAGCGGCACATAGCGCGCGCCCAGCGCGGGCAGGCCGAGGAAGGCATCGAAGTGCTGGGCGTTGCGCACCTGCCAGTAACTCACCCGGGCGCCGGCCTGCTGCGCCATGGCGACATAGGGCGCGCTGCTGAACGCCGGCGGGATCAGGCCATCGTCCAGGCCATGCACGACCACCACCGGCAGATCCTTGCGCGGCGCCGCCGCGCGGGTGGCTTCCACGCCGCGGTGCAGGCGCTGGGAAGCGCGGGCCAGCGCCGTGGCCAGCGCCGGCGGGGCCTGGCGCAGGGACTTGCCGGTCCACAGTTCGCGCAGCCCGGCCAGGGCCGACAGGCCCGGCGTCGGGCCCGGGTCCTGCGGGCCGAACATCTGCACACCGGCGCCGGGCGGGATACCGCTGGCATCGGACCACCAGGCGGCGCGCTCGACTTCGGTCGCCGCGCGCGGCGCGGGGGCGGCGCCGGCGCTCGCAGCGCTGGCGGCGGCATAGCGGTAACGCGTCCAGGCCGCTTCGGGCTCATCCTCGGCCGCCACCGGCCCGTGCCGGCCGTAGGCCGAGGCATAGGTGGCCGCGACTGCGCGCCACAAATCGAAATTGACCGAGAGCGCACCGGCGCGCAGGGCCTCGTCGGTCCAGCCGCCCGCACGCAGGCGCTGATAGGCCGCTTGCGCGCGCGCGGCGGTATCGCCGCTGTCCGCGGCCGGCCCGAGCAGGCCGGCTCCAGCGGCGTAATCGCAAAAGGCCTGGGCGCTGTCGCCGCCCGGCGGCGCCGGCGGCAGCGCGCCCAACGGCGCGTGCAGCAAAGCGCAGGGCATCAGCAGCGCAGCCTCGGTGGTGTAGTCGTACAGGCTGCGCGCGCCGGACGCATAGACATTGGGCTCGCCGGCGACCACCGCATCCAGCCAGGGCGCCTCCCCGTCCGGTTCGGCCGCACGCAGCACTGCGCCGCCGCCGTTGGAGATGCCCACCGCGATCACCCGCGTATTGGCCCAAGTGAACGGCGCTTGCTCGGGCAAGGCGCGATCCAGTGCGCGCAAGGCGAACTGCGCGGCCTGGCGCACATGCCGGCCCCAGTCGGCCTCGGGGTTGTCGAGCGAGTGGGCGTGCTTGAAGGCGATGCCGCCGGCCTTGCGCGCCTGGGCGTCGGGCAGGAAGGCCAGGTCGCCGTCCTCGGGCCGGCCGACGGTGCCGTCGGCGCGCACGCCCAGGCCCGCGTCCAGGTCGAAGTAATCGGTGCCCGCGCCTTTGTCGGTATAAGCCACCGCGCAGCCCTTGGGCAGGCCCCAGGCGCCGGCCACGGCGATGGAACCGTAGACGCCGCGCGAGCCCGAGGACGCGCTGACCACCACGCAGCGCTTGTCTGCGTCGAAGCCATCGGGCACCTGCACCAGCACGCGGTGCGGCTGGCGCGCGCCGGGCAGCCGGGCATAGGCGCTGAACTCGCGCCCCGGCACCCGGGCCAGGCTGCCGTACAACTCGCCATAGCCGCCGCCGGGGGCGAGATCGGCAATGCCGCGCCAGTTCGACCACAGGGCGCGCCGGCGCAGTTCGGCCGCGGTCGGCCGGGCCGGATCGGCAAAGGCCGGCGGCGCGACCGCGCGCAGGCCCTCGGCGCCGAGGCCGCCGGTCAGCAGGTCGTCGCGGTCGCCGCGGTGGTCGGTCTGGCGTTCGTGGCTGAACATCGCGGCGTCGGGGGCGGGCGAAACGGTGGAGGAAGCCGCCGGCGCGGCCTGCGGGCGCGCCGGACCGGCGCAGGCGGCGCCGGCCGCGCAGGCCAGCAACCAGGCGGCGGCCTGGGCCGCGAGAGAAGAAGGATGAGCGCTCATCCGCGCAGGCTAGCAAGCCCTGGCCGCAGGCCCATCGTACTTTGGTACAGCCCGGTGCGGCGCGGGTGCGGCGGCGGCGCAGCGGCTGCTAGGCTTGCGCGGATGCCCACCTTGCTGATCGCCGACGACCATCCCCTGTTCCGCGCCGCCCTGCGCCAGGCCGCGGCCGACGCCGTGCCCGATACGGTGGTGCGCGAGGCCGGCACACTCGACGACGCGCTGGCCGCATTGGAGGCCGAACCCGGCATCGATCTGGTGCTGCTGGACCTGCACATGCCCGGCAACCATGGCCTGGCCGGGCTGGCGGCGATCCGCGCGCAGTACCCGGGCACTGCGGTGGCGGTGGTCTCGGCCAACGACGATCCGCGGGTGGTGCGGCGCGCGCTCGACCACGGCGCCGCCGGCTACCTGCCCAAGAGCGCCGGCCTGGACGAGCTGCGCGACGCGATCCGCGCGGTGCTGGCCTGCGAGCAATGGCTGCCGGCGCCGCTGCGCGCGGCGGTGGCGCGCACCCACAGCGAACGCGGCGATGCCGACCTGGCCGCGCGCTTGGCCAGTTTGTCGCCGCAGCAGTTCCGGGTATTGACCCTGGTGGCGCAGGGGCTGCTGAACAAGCAGATCGCCGATCGCCTGGACGTGCAGGAACGCACGGTCAAGGCGCATCTGTCGGCGATCTTCGACCGCCTGGGCGTGCGCAACCGCACTCAGGCCGGAGTGGTACTGCGGGAACTGGAACTGGCCGATCCGGCGCGGCGCCTGGACGGCTGAACCGGGCGGTATCGCCGCAGGCCTGCGGCGCCCGGCGGGCTGCCGCGGCCCGGCGCAGTCCCGTCCCCAACCTCACCTTCGCTCACGCGCGCTTGTCCACATGGCCTGTGGACAAGCCTGCGGACAGTGGTGTGGAGACCGGGCGCAATCCCTTGCCCAGCGGCGGCCCACGCGAGTTTGGCGAGAAAATGACCAAACCGTGTCGATGTCGCGCTGCGCCTGTTCATCGGGCGCGCACCGGCACCGCGGCAGACCGGTCTGGTGCCCAGCCCCGATGGGCACTGCGCGAGCCGCGAATGGCCGCCGCGGCACCGCGGGCGAGCTGCGCTCGCGTCCGCGGCTTGCGCCGCTCCTGCGCGCCAGACGCGCGATGAATGGCTGCCTCCGGCGAGAACCTCCACGGCCTGTAGGAGCGGCGCACGCCGCGAACCACCACCGTGGCCTGGGCAACAGGGGCGGCCCGGGTTCGCGACTCGCACCGCTGCTACCGGGCGGGTGGCGGACGAGCGAGGTTCAGCCCACGCCGGCGGCCAGCACTCGGTCCAGCACCGATTTCAGGGCCAGCGGCTTGACTGGCTTGATCAGCAGCGACAGGCCGGCGGCGTGCACGGACTGGCGCACCTGCGCGCCGGCATCGGCGCTGAGCAACAGGCACGGCCGCGGGCCGAATTCCTCGCCCAAGCGCTCGGCCAGGGCCAGGCCGGTGTCGTCGGCGTCGAGGTGGTAGTCGAACAGCCACAGCGCCGCCGGCCGCTCGCGCAGGGCCGCGCGCGCGGATTGGCTGTCGCTGGCGGTGACCACCTCGCACTGCCAGCGGCGCAAGGTCTGCGCCAGCGCCGCCAGCGCCTGCGGGTCATTGTCCACCGCCAGCACGCGCAGGCCGGCCAGGCCACGCAGCGGCGCGGCGCCGGCGATGGCGGGCGCCTGCGCCGCCGTGCTCGCCGCAGGCGCGGCGACCGCCGTCACCTCCACCGCGAAGGCGCTGCCGCGGCCCGGGCGGCTGTGCACGCGCAGCGGCGCATCGAGCAGGCGCGCGATGCGATCGGCGATCGACAGGCCGAGCCCCAGGCCCTGGCCGGGGGCGCCCTCGCCCCGGCGGAACTCCTCGAACATCGCCGCCTGCGCATCGGCGGCGATGCCCGGGCCGCTGTCGTGGACCTGCACCGACAACGCGCCGCCGCGCCGGCGCACGCCCAGCACCACCCGCCCGCGCGCGGTGTAGCGCACTGCGTTGGCGAGGAAGTTCTGCAACACCCG
>CBIFVU010000095.1:0-13119 GCA_966185905.1 uncultured Lysobacter sp. | reverse complement strand
GGACGGCCAAGGTCTCCAACGAAGTCATCGCCGCCCCGGCGATCGGCCTGGGCATGGTGTTCGTGCGTTCCAACGATGGCCGCGTCACCGCCTTCGACGCCGCCAGCGGCGAGCGCCGCTGGTTCTGGAGCCATGAAGTGCCGATGCTGTCGGTGCGCGGCAACGGCTCGCCGACCCTGGGCCCGGGCTATGTCTTCGTCGGCAACGACGACGGCACGATCAACGCCTTGGCCGCCAACGACGGCCGCCCGACCTGGGACGCCCCGGTCGCTTTGCCGGAAGGCCGCAGCGAACTGGACCGCATGGCCGACGTCGACGGCGCTCCGGTGCTGGAAGGCACGGTGCTGTACGCCACCAGCTTCAAGAAGCGCACCGTCGCCATCGACGCGCCCAGCGGCCGCCCGATCTGGGTCAGCGACCACGGCGGCGTCGGCCGCCTCGGCGTCGGCAGCGACCGCCTGGTCGTGGCCGACCCGACCGGCCTGGTGTTCGGCCTCGACAAGGCCAGCGGCAGCGCCCTGTGGCAGCAGCCCTCGCTGGCGCGCCGCAACCTGTCCGGCGCGGCGGTGCAGGGCGACTACGCCGTGGTCGGCGATTACGACGGCTACATCCACTGGCTCAAGCTCGACACCGGCGAATTCGCCGCCCGCGCCCGGGTCGGCGGCAAGGCCCTGCGCGCCAACCCGGTCGTCGCCGACGGCGTGCTGGTGGTGCAGAACGTCGAAGGCGAGCTGACGGCGTTCAAGCTGCAGTGAAGCCGGGAGTAGGGATTCGGGAGTCGGGATTCGACAGGGTCCCGCCGGGTTCCTGAGCTAGCTCGCAAGCCCGGGTCGGCGCGCCGATCCGGGTTTGCTTTTTGTGGGGTGGAATTGGCTATTCGGCACTGGCGAAGCGCCGGGCCAAGGGCCGGCGAACCGGCCCAATCCCCCATCCCGAATCCCCAATCCCCGCCGTTCTGGCACTATTGCACCCTCCGAAGGCTTCGCAGCCCCGGGCGGCATCGCCGCCGCATGCGAATCCCCAATCCCCAATCCCCAATTCCGGCCCCACCTATGCTCCCGCTAGTCGCCCTCGTTGGCCGTCCCAACGTCGGAAAATCCACCCTGTTCAACGCGCTCACGCGCAGTCGCGATGCGCTCGTCCACGATGAGCCGGGCGTGACCCGCGACCGCCATTACGGCGTGTGCCGGCCGGAAGGCCAGCGCGCGTTCGCGGTGGTGGATACCGGCGGCATCGCCGGGCAGGACGAGGGGCTGGCCGGGGCGACCGCGCGCCAGGCGCGCGCGGCGGCGGAGGAGGCCGACCTGGTGCTGTTCGTGGTCGATGGCCGCGAGGGGGCTTCGGCCCTGGACGACGAGATCCTGGCCTGGCTGCGCAAGACCGCGCGGCCGACCCTGCTGGTGGTCAACAAGACCGACGGCATCGACGCGCGCGCGGCGATCAACGACTTCGCCCGCTACGGCATCCGCGACGCCGTCGCCATTTCCTCCTCCCATCGCCAGGGCCTGGACGAGTTGCTGCAGGAGGTCTACGCGCGCCTGCCCGAGGCCGGCAGCGCCACCGAGCTGGACGACGACCCCAGCCGCATCCGGGTGGCCTTCATCGGCCGGCCGAACGTGGGCAAATCGACCCTGGTCAACCGCCTGCTGGGCGAGGAGCGCATGATCGCCTCCGACGTGCCCGGCACCACCCGCGATTCGGTCGCCATCGACATGGAGCGCGACGGCCGCCGCTACCGGCTGGTGGACACCGCCGGCGTGCGGCGCAAGTCCAAGGTCGAGGAAGCGGTGGAGAAGTTCTCCATCATCAAGACCCTGCAGGCGATCGAGCAGTGCCAGGTCGCGGTGGTGATGCTCGACGCCGGCGAAGGCGTGACCGACCAGGACGCCAGCGTGCTCGGCTACGCGCTCGACGCCGGCCGTGCGCTGGTGGTGGCGGTCAACAAGTGGGACGGGCAGAGCGAGTACCAACGCCAGCAGACCGAGAACCTGCTGCGGCGCAAGCTGGCCTTCGTGGAATGGGCCGAGCCGGTGCGGATCAGCGCCAAGCACGGTTCCGGCCTGCGCGAGCTGTTCGCCGCGATCCATCGCGCGCACGCCTCGGCGACCACCGAGATCGGCACCAGCGAGGTCACCAAGGCGCTGGAGATCGCCTACGAGAGCAACCCGCCGCCGGTCCAGCGCGGACATGTGGCCAAGCTGCGTTTCGCCCATCCGGCCGGGACCAATCCGCCGACCTTCGTCGTCCACGGCACCCGCCTGCGCACCCTCAGCGACAGCTACAAGCGCTATCTGGAGAATTTCTTCCGCAAGCGCTTCAAGCTGGTCGGCACGCCGGTGCGGTTCGTGTTCAAGGACAGCGCCAACCCCTACGAGGGCAAGAAGAACGTGCTGACCGAGCGCCAGGTCGCCAAGAAGAAGCGCCTGATCCGCCACGTCAAGCGCGGCAAGTAAGCGCGGCTCCACTTGGGGCCGCTCCGTTGAGTGCGGCTCCGTTGAGCGCGGCTTCGACAAGCGCGGCTTCGATAGGCGCGGCCCCGACAAGTGCGGCCCCGGAGAGCGCGGCCCCGACAAGCGCCCCCGGATAAGCGAGCCTCCGATGGCGCGCCCGACGGTCGCGCGCGTCGCGCTCTGTGCCACCTCCAGCGAGGCCTGCCCAGGCAGCGAACGTCCCGGTGGCGGGCGAGCGCGCGGCAGCCGCTGCGCACCCTCGCTCGGCGATGCGCCCAGCGTCGGCGGCGGGCACACTGTCGGCCTGTCCGTCCGAGCGCACTGGCCGCCATGCCGCCGATCCCCGCCGATCTGACCCTGGGCCTGCTGGCCGGCGGCCGCGCCGAGCGCCTGGGCGGCCTGGACAAGGCTTGGCTGCGGCGCGCCGGCCGGCCGCAGGTGCTGTGGTTGGCCGCACTGTTCGCAGGCTCGGCGGTGCAGGTGTTGGTCAGCGCCAACCGCGGCCTGCCGCGCTACGCCGCCCATGGGCTGCATGCGGTGGCCGACGCCCAGCCTGGGCTGGGGCCGCTGGGCGGCTTGCACGCGCTGGCCTCTGCCTGCGCCACGCCCTGGCTGTTGACCCTGCCGGTGGATGCGCTGGCCGTCCCCTCCGATCTGCCTGCGCGATTGGCCGCGGCCCAGCAGGGGCAGGGCGCCTATGCCATCGACGAGGACGGCGCGCAGCCGCTGTTCGCGCTGTGGCCGCTGGCGCCGCTGCGCGCCGCGCTGGCGCCGGCCCTGGCCGAACGCCGCCTGGCCGTGCGCGCCCTGCAACAAGGCCTGGGGATGGCCGCGCTGCGCCTGAATGGCCTACGCTTCGGCAATCTCAACACGCCCGAGGATCTGGCCGCGGCCGGCATCGTGCCCGACATCGCCCGCGAGGCTGGGCCTTGAGCGCGCGCGCCGTCCCCGCCAGCAATGCCCCATGACCGATTTCCCCACCGGCCTGCCGTTCGACCAGGCTTTGGCGATCGCTGCCGAGGTCGCCGCCGCGCACCGCCTGGCGCCGCAATCGCTGCCGCTGTCGCGCTGCCACGGCCACGTGCTGGCCGCCGACATCGATGCGCCGCTGTCGCTGCCGCCGTTCGACAACAGCGCGATGGACGGCTTCGCTCTGCGCCAGGCCGATCTGTCCGGCGAGCAGACCGAGCTGGAACTGGTCGGCGAACAGTTCGCCGGCCGCGACGCTGGCTTCGTTCTCGGCCCCGGGCAATGCCTGCGCATCACCACCGGCGCGCCGATGCCGGCCGGTGCCGACACAGTGGCGATCAAGGAGAACGTGCGGGTCGAGGATCGGCGGGCCTGGGTGCCGCAGACGCCGCGCGGCCAGCACGTGCGCCTGGCCGGCGAGGACGTGCGCGCCGGCGAGCGGGTGTTGCGCGCCGGGCAGGTGCTGGGCCCGGCGCGGGTGTCGTTGGCCGCTTCGCTGGGCCTGTCCTCGCTGCCGGTGCGGCGGCGCCCGACGGTGGCGGTGTTCACCAGCGGCGATGAGCTGGTCGAGCCGGGCCTGGCGCTGGCGCCGGGGCAGATCTACGACAGCAACCGCGACCTGCTGATGGGCCTGCTGCGCGCCGACGGGCTGGAGCCGACAGCGTGGCCGCGGCTGCCCGACGATCCGCGCCAAGTCGAGATCGCCCTGCGCGACGCGGCCTGCGCCTTCGACTTGGTGCTGACCTGCGGCGCGGTCTCGGCCGGGGAAAAAGACCACATCCCCGCGGTGGTGCGCACCTTCGGCCGCATCCACTTCTGGAAGGTGAAGATGCGCCCGGGCATGCCGCTGCTGCTGGGCAGCATGGACCAGGCCCGCTTGCTGTGCCTGCCGGGCAACCCGGTCTCGGTGTTGGCGACCTACCTGACCATCGGCCGCGCTCTGCTCGACGGCTTGCAGGGCCGGGAGGAACCGCGGCCGCGTTGGCGCGCGCGCCTGGTCGGTTCGATCCGCAAGACCCATCCGCGCCGCGAGTTCGTGCGCGCACGGCTGTACAGCGACGAACACGGGGTGGCCTGGGTCGATCCCAATCCCGCCACCGGTTCGCACCGGCTGCGCGCGGCGGCCGATTCGGATGCGCTGATGATGGTGCCGGACGGCCCGCAGCAGCTCGAACCGGGCACGGTGATGGACGTCTGGCCCTATCCAGCGGGTTGAGGCTGGCGGGCTGCGGTTGGCGGATTGGAGCGGTCGGCCGAGGCAGGCCGCTTGGCCCCGGCCGGTCGAAGCCCGCGGCGGAGAGGCCAGCAGGTCGCCGAACCCGGCCGGCTGGATGGGGCCTGCTGGTCGGTCCTGCTGGATGGGGCCTGCTGGATGGGCCCAGTCCAGCAGTCCGGCTGATTGAACCCGGCCGAAGCCGTCCGGTCGAAGCGCGGCCGAACAGGGCTCGCACGGGCTGCGCCGCGGAACAACGGCCCCGACCGGCGCCGCCGGCCGCCTCGCACGCGGTCGCCGCTGGCAGCCGGGCCAGGGCGCGCAGCCGCCGCATCGCGCAACACTGCGTCGCCGCGCCGGCCCGCTGCCGCGGCCGCGAAAGCGGATAATCGCGGCATGAGCATCGAACGCATCACCCCGGCGCAGGCGCGCCAGCGCCAGCAGGCCGGAGCGGTCCTGATCGACGTGCGCGAGGCGCACGAGCGCGCCTCCGGCCAGGCCGAGCACGCCCTGGGCGTGGCCAAGGACGCGCTGGAAGCCGGGCCCGCCGCCGTGCTGCCCGACCGCGGCGCCGAGATCGTGCTGATCTGCCAGGGCGGGGCGCGTTCGTTGCGCGCTGCGCAGGCGCTGCTGGACGCCGGCTACCAGCGCGTCGCCTCGGTCGATGGCGGCACCGCGCGCTGGATCGCCGAGGGCCTGCCGGTCAGCGTGCCGGCGCAATCGGACGAGGAGCGCGACTTCTACGACCGCTATTCGCGCCACCTGCGCCTGGCCGAGATCGGCGAGGCCGGCCAGCGCCGCTTGCGCGCCGCGCGCGTGGCCATGGTCGGCGCCGGCGGCCTGGGCTCGCCGGCCGCCTTCTACCTGGCCGCCGCCGGCGTCGGCACCTTGGTGCTGGCCGACGACGACGTGGTCGACCGCAGCAATCTGCAGCGGCAGATCCTGCACACCGAGGCGCGGATCGGCCAGCCCAAGGTGGAATCGGCGCGGATCGCCCTGCAGGCGCTCAACCCCGGCGTGCGGGTGGAGACCTTCGCCGAACGCATCGACTCGGGCAACGTCGAGCGCCTGATCGGCGAGGCCGACGTGGTCTTCGACGGCGCCGACAACTTCCCGGTGCGCTATCTGCTCAACGATGCTTGCGTGAAGCTGGGCAAGCCGCTGGTGTACGGCGCCATCCACCGTTTCGAAGGCCAGGCCAGCGTGTTCGATGCAGGCCGCCACCGCGGCCAATGCCCCTGCTACCGCTGTCTGTTCCCCGAGCCGCCGCCGCCGGAAGCCGCGCCCAACTGCGCCGAGGCCGGGGTGTTGGGGGTGCTGCCCGGCGTGGTCGGCCTGATCCAGGCCACCGAGACGCTCAAGCTCATTCTCGGCCTGGGCGAATCCCTGGCCGGCCGCCTGCTGCACTTCGACGCCCTGGGCCTGCGCCTGCGCGAGACCCGCCTGCGTCCCGATCCGGCGTGCCCGGTCTGCGCGCCGGGCCGGGCGTTCCCGGGGTATGCGGATTATCAGGCCTGGTGCGCGGCGGGGTGAGGGCGAGCGTAGTGGAGCCTGAAGCGAGCGTAGAGGAGTGAGGAGTGAGCGGAAGGCTGGGCGCGAGCCGCTCCGGCCCGCTCCTCACGCCTCTGCGCTGGCTCCTGGCGGCTACTGGAAGAACTCCTTCAACGACTGCTCGTACTCGGGGTACTGGCCGATATTGTGATGGTCGGCGCCGCGCAGTTGGACCACGTCCAGGCCTTGCGGGCGGGTCTGCAGGGAGTGGATCAGGCGCTGGGTGTTGGGCGCGGGCACGACGTCGTCGGCGGTGGCGCGCACCACCAGGATCGGGCCGAAATAGCCGCGCAGGTGGGCGACCGAATCGTAGCGGTCGCGCACCAGCCAGCGCGTGGGCAGCCAGCGGTAATGCGCCTGAGCGGTCTCGCTGAGACTGTCGAACGGAGTGACCAGGGCCAGGCGCTCGACCGGACGGCGGCCGGCGACGTAGCTGGCCACGCCGCTGCCCAGGCTGCGGCCGATCACCGAGATCGGCTGGCCGGGGTGCTCGCGCGCGACCTGGTCGAACAACGCAAGCGCATCGGCCAGCAGCGCCGATTCTTCCGGGCGGCCTTCGCTGGCGCCGAATCCGCGATAGGACAGCAGGTAGATGGTGCGGTCGGGGAACCAGCGCGCCAGCGGCTCGCGCATGTTCTCGATGCGCTCGGCGTTGCCGCCGAAATAGATCAGCGCGCGCGGGCGGCCCGCATTGAGCCGCCAACCGCGCAGGACCACCTCGCCGCGCTCCAGCGTGTAGTCGGTCATGTCCACGCCCAGGCGCGTGTTCTGCGGGAAGTACATCAACTCGCGCTGCTTGAAGTACATCCAGCCGCAGATGCTCAGGTAACCGGCGGCAGCGACGCCGGCGACAGCGGCCAGGGATTGGAACAGACGGGGATTGCGTGCCATGCGTGGCCTTCCGGGGCGGTGGGCGGCGCCGGCGCACGGGCCGCGGGCGCTCTGTGTCGATGCGGCTGACGATAACCCGAGCGGCCCATCGCCGCCAGCGTTGCGCGCACCGGGGCTGCGCAGCGGCTTGCGCTCACGCCGCTTGCACGGATGATGGCTAGGCTTGATGCAGGCGGGCTCGATCGGGTCGTGCCGTGCCGCTGGCGGCGCCGGTCGCGGCCGCACCCCTTCCCCCGGAGATCCCGATGCTGCGCCGCCTCGCCCTGAGTTTGCTGACCCTGTCCGCGCTGGTCCTGGCCGCGCCCCCGGCCGCCGCCGCCGATGCGTGCCCGGCCCTGCAATCGCAGGGCGCCGCCGCCGACGCGGCCACCCGCGTCGCCGCGGCCGCGTG
This sequence comes from uncultured Lysobacter sp., assembly GCA_966185905.1. Classification (GTDB taxonomy): domain Bacteria; phylum Pseudomonadota; class Gammaproteobacteria; order Xanthomonadales; family Xanthomonadaceae; genus Lysobacter. The sequence continues at coordinate 5,654 of CBIFVU010000095.1, read as the reverse complement.
CGCCGAGAACCTGCTGTGGTATCGGCCTTTCATCGACGAGCAAGGCCGCTTGGCCAGCGCCAGCGTGTACGAGGCCGAGACCGCGCGCCTGCGCGACGGCGCCACCGAGACGTGGCGCCGCACCGCCGACTATTGGCGCCAGACCGGCCTGCTGCAGCGCATGAGCGGCTTCGCCGGCGCCGAGCAGTGTTTCGATCCCTATGGCAGCGCCTATTCCAACACCGCCTGCCGGGTGTTCCTGGTCGACAATCCGTGGTCGGCCGCCTTCGTGTCCTATGTGCTGATGAAGGCCGGCGTGCCCGGCTTCCGTCCTTCGGCCAGCCACTACGACTACGTGCGCGAGGCCTATCGCAATCCCGACCAAAGCCCGTTCCAGTACCTGGACCCGGCCAGCGCCACGCCGGCGCGCGGCGACCTGTTGTGCGCGGTGCGTTCGAGCAGCCGCGTCTACGGCCACGCCGGCCTGAGCGCGGCGCTGGACGGCGGCAACGGCTCGCTGGCCATGCATTGCGACATCGTGGTCGCGGTCAATCCAGGCAACGATGGCAAGGCGTATCTGGTCGGCGGCAACGTGCAGCAGGGCGCGACCCTGCGGCTGATGGCGGTCAACCGCAACCAGCAGTTCTGGCCGCTGCCGCTGCGCAGCGAAACCCAGGTGGAGTGCTCGCCGGACACCGCCTCGGCCTGCGACATGAACAAGATGGACTGGGCCGCGCTGCTCAAGCTCAAGCCCGAGGCTGCGCTGGCGCAGCTGGCGCCGCCGCTGCCGCTGCACCTGCCGCAGCAGGCGCCGCCGCAACAGCCGCAGGGTTGCTGCATCCAGTGCGTGCTGGGCTCGGGCGTGCCGCGCTGCCCCAATCCGAACGCGCCGTCGTTGCAGCCGCAGGGGCCGCCGTTGCAGGGCGGGTGAGGCGCGCGCAGCGAGCCGCTGCGCAACTTTCGGTTGCTCTTGCAACGGGCGGGCGGTTTCGCAACCCTGGCGGCATCCTCGCCGATGCCTGCCCATGCCTGGATCTACTCGCCACGGCCCTGCCGGGTCAGCGTTGTTGAGGTGCGCCCTGCGGTGCTGGGCGCTGGCGGCTTGCGCCTTGCCCGCGGTCGCGGCCTCAGCGTCGCCAGCGGTCGTGGCGCCCCGGCCCGCGTGGCCTTCCAGTGCCGACGCTGTGGCGGTGGCGGGTGCCGCGCATAGGCCGGCTCCAGCGCGTGCGTTGAGCGATGCGGCTCTTCGGGAAATGGTCTTTGCCTTGATCCATGGTATTCGGAACCCGGCGGATGTCAGCAAGACTAGGGTGGAGGCGCTGACGCGCCTGCATCTAGCCCCTACGAAGGTCAGGGGCGTTAGGGCTGCGCGAGGCATCTTGGAGTCGAGGCTTTCTTACTCGTTTCGCTTCAAGCAGTACGGTGCCGACGATAAGCGGGTAGGTATCTACCTACCGGATGAGAAGTTCTACGACCCCCAGCGACGCCGGGCCTGCATCTTGGATTTGGCGGGCCTACACGACACGCTCAAGGCTCAGGGTTACCAGGACAGCGAGTTTCCTGGGCCGCATGGTCGGCCGCAGGCCTGGCACTACTGGAAGGATCGACAATCGGTATTTGTGGACTACACCCACCAATCCACGCCCGAAGACGGCAGGATTGCCTGCATCCATGCCGTCACGATTTCGATGATTATCGAGGACTGAAGCACTATGGGCCAGCAAGACTCGCTCCTTCAACAGTGCAGGCAAAGCCGCGCGTCCGGACGACTGGACGGTTCGCGCTTGCTCCGATGTCAGCGAACGCTCTCCAAGCTGTTTTCTGTCCGTCGCAGTTTCTCCGGTCAGGACCTGTTCGGCTGCGCGCTGTTGTGCCTGGGCCTCGCGGGTTGCGGCTCGCCTGCGCAGGTGGCCGCAAGCCCGCAACCGGCCACTGCTCCCCAGCGGTCTGCCGCCCAGCCCAACGTCGAGGCTCCCACCGTGAAAGACGCCCCGTATACGCCGGCTCCAGCGCCTGCGTTGAGCCTTGCCGCCTTCCATGAAAAGGTCTTTGCCTTGATCGGCGGCATCCAGAATCCAGAGGATGTCAGCAGGGTGCGGGTCGAGGAGTTGACGCGAATTCCATTGGGACCCACAGAGGTCGATGGCATGTGGTTGGCACGGGGTGTGCTGGACTCGGGGGCGGTCTACTCGTTCAGTTTCAAACAGTTCGCCCGCGACGATAAGCGGGTGAGTGTTTCTCTGCCGGACGAGAAATTCTACGACCCCGAGCGGCGTCGGCCTTGCGTCTTGGCGCTCGCCGATCTGCACGACATGCTCAAGGCTCAGGGCTACCAGGAGGGTGAACTTCCCGGCCCCCACGGTCGGCCGCAAGCTTGGCAATACTGGAAAGACCGGCAGTCGGTGATAGCGGACTACACCCACCAGGCAACGACCGAAGGCGGCAGCATCGCGTGTGTCTTTGGCGTCACTATCGAGATGATCATCGAGGATTGAAACCACCATGGATCGAAAGGATTCGATGTTTCACGAGTTCCGGAGAAACGGTGCCTCTCAGCAGCAATTGGAGCTGATTGCGAAGACCCTCGCCAGTTCTCCTAAGCTCAACCGCGATCTAACCGAGGCCATTCGCACTGGCGAAGTGGCGCATTTGGGCTACGTCGCAGAGGGCTCCTCGGCTTACGGTAGCTATAACTCCACCTACCGGACCTTGAATCTGAATGCAGACGTTCTGGACAGGCCCGCTACTCGCCGAAGGATAGACAACCTCGCCTACGTGATGGGCCACGAAGTCTCCCACGCGATGCAGCGGACGGACGCCTTCGCCACCAGCGCTCGCCTTAACCAGCAAGCATGGGAACTGGCGCAAAGCGATCTGCGGAAGCGGGATTACACCTCCATCGTCGCGGACTATCTCCAGAGCGACCGCCGGCAAGAAGCGCTGGCTGAACTCAATGGCATGAACACCTTGGCAGATCGTATTAGTGCCGATGGCTCCCTTACCAGAGCATCGTTCGCTGCGCGCGCAGATGAAGTTTCCTCATGCGTTACAGGCACCCCACCCACCTTGGACCCCCGCGTTAGATTGGACCTCAGCACCGGCACCTTCCCGGTAGACCCCGCCAACCTCGACGCCGTCGCCACCTGCTTCTACGACGCCGCCCGCGAGAAAGGCGAAGATTATCGATACGAAGCCGCCGCCCACGCGATATCGGTGATCGCGCAAAAGGAGTTCCAGGCGCGTTGGCAGGACCCCGGCCGCACCCACACCGGGGTGGAACTCGACTTCAAGGCGCTGGGCCTGGACCCGCACACGCTGCGGATGCAAACCTTCGATCTGGGCCCCAGGCGCGACGGGCCTTTCTATCTGGTCGATACCAGCAGCCAGCCCAGGCAGATCATCGAGATCCACCATCCCAAGCAAGAACGCAAGCAGAGCAAGCACCTGCATGCTCCGGCCGCAGCCCAGGGGCCCGCCCGGGAGCCCGCCCAGGAGCCGGCGCAGCCGGCCGAGCATCATCCCCGCCACCCCGGTCACCCCGACCACCGGCTCTATCGCCAAGCCAGCGAAGGCGTCGCGGCCCTGGACCGTGCCGCCGGCAAGGCCTGGGATGCCGGCAGCGAGCGGCTGGCCGCCAGCCTGCTGGTGCTGGCCAAGGAAAACGGCTTGCAGCGCATCGATCACGTCGTCCTCAGCCAGGCCGGCCCCGGCCTGCGCCCGGGCGAGAACGTATTCGTCGTACAAGGCGAACTGCACGACCCCGCGCACCTGCGGGCCCACATGAAGACCGAACAGGCGCTGGCGGCACCGGTGGAGGCCTCGCTGCAACGGCTGGAGGCGGTCAACCAGCGGATCAGCGAGCAGCAGCGCGCGGCCCAGCAGCAGGCGCTTGCCCCGGTGTTGGAGCCGGATCGGCCGGCGATGTCCCGCTGACGGGCCCGGCCTGCGCAGCGCGGAGCCTGGGGCCGCCGAGCCGGCCGGCCCGCGCCGCGCCGGTGCGAGACCGGCGCAAGGCCGACGAGCGACCGGGGAGGAGCCCGGGAGGCGCTGGGCCAGGGCGCCGCTTGCGCGCCCCTTCCGCATCCCGGCCGCGCCGATGCCGCCCGGCCGCGCCGTCTCCGCGCCTCAGCCGCGCCTCAGCCGTGCCGGCGCTGCGCCGCCTCGAACGCGGCCAATTGCTCGGGCGTGGCCGGCGACTGGTGCTCGGCCTTCCACTGGTCGAACGGACGGCCGTAGACCGCCTCGCGCGCCTCGTCCTTGGTCATGGCGATGCCGCGCGCCTGGGCTGCCTCGCGGTACCAATCGGCCAGGCAATTGCGGCAGAAGCCGGCCAGGATCATCAGGTCGATGTTCTGTACGTCGCTGCGCTCGCGCACCAGGTGATCGAGCAGGCGGCGGAAGGCGGCCGCCTCGATGGCCTGGGTCTGCTGGTCCAGCGGCGAGGGCGGGGTGGGGTGGTCGGTCATGGCAGCCTCGTGTCGCGTCGAGCGGAACGCAGTGGGCGGACTGGCCCCTGCGAATGGGGGATAATGCGCGGCCCAACTCTAACCCGGCGCCCACCGACCCGCATGAGCACACCCGCGCACCCGGCCCGCATCCTCGATGGCAAGCGCATCGCCGAGGACTTGCTCGACAACCTCAAGGCCCAGGTCGACGCGCGCGTCGCCGCCGGGCTGTCGCGGCCGGGGCTGGCGGTGGTGCTGGTCGGCAACGACCCGGCCTCCAGCGTGTACGTGCGCAATAAGCGCCGCGCCGCGCAGAAGGTCGGCATCCGCGCGATCGACTACGACCTGCCGGCCGACACCGGCGACGAGGAACTGCTGGCCCTGGTGGACCGGCTCAACGCCGACCCGGACGTGCACGGCATCCTGGTGCAGTTGCCCTTGCCCGACCGCCGCGACGCCACCGCGCTGATCCACCGCATCGACCCGCGCAAGGACGTGGACGGCTTCCATCCGGAAAACGTCGGCCACTTGATGCTGCGCCAGTTCGGCCTGCGCCCCTGCACCCCGCGCGGCATCACCACCTTGCTGGGCTATACCGACCGGCCGGTGCGCGGGCAGAGCGCGACCATCGTCGGGGTCAGCAACCACGTCGGCCGGCCGATGGCGCTGGAGCTGCTGATCGCCGGCTGCACTGTCACCAGTTGCCACAAGTTCACCCCGGCGTCGGTGCTGGAGCAGGCGGTGCGCAACGCCGACATCCTGGTGGTCGCGGTCGGCCGGCCGCAGTTGATCCCGGGCGAGTGGATCAAGCCCGGGGCCGTGGTCATCGACGTGGGCATCAACCGCCTGGAGGACGGCCGCCTGGTCGGCGACGTGGGCTTCCGGGCCGCCGCCCAGCGCGCCAGCTGGATCACCCCGGTGCCGGGCGGGGTCGGGCCGATGACCGTGGCCACGCTGATGCAGAACACCCTGGAAGCCGCCGAAGCCGCGCTGGCGGCACGCTGAATCCCGCGGGCCGCTGACATTCAGGGCCGTAACGGGCTACAATATCGCGCTTCCCCACACTCCGGGTCCGCCGATGCTGCGCATCCAGGCTGAAGCACTGACTTACGACGACGTCTCGCTCGTCCCCGCCCACTCCATCGTCCTGCCGAAAGACGTCAGCCTGGGGACGCGCCTCACGCGCGAGCTCCGCCTGAACCTGCCGATCGTCTCGGCGGCCATGGATAC
>CBIFVU010000094.1:0-13260 GCA_966185905.1 uncultured Lysobacter sp. | reverse complement strand
TCGGTCCAGATGGTCAGCGCGTCGGCGTCGAACAGGTTGGCGAAGATCGCCGCGGAATAGTCGCTGCCGTTGCGGCCGAGGGTGGTGTCGCGGCCCTGCGCGTCGCGCGCGACGAAGCCGGTGACGATCACGCAGCGATCGTCGTGACTGCGGCGCCAGGCGGCCAGGCGCTCGCGGCTGAGCGTCCAGTCCACGCGCACGCCCATTTCCCCCGGATGCACCACCAGCACTTCGCGCGCGTCCAGCCGGGTCCAGCCGGCGGCGGCGCCCCCGAGCGCGGCCAGCATCAGATGCGAGGACAGGACCTCGCCCAGGCCGGGCAGGGCGGCGGCGAGCATCGGGTCGTCGTCGGTGGCCAGCGCTTCCAGGGCTTGGCGCAGCCCTTCGCACTCGGCCTGCACCGCCTCTGCCGCGCCGTGGCGGCGGTGTGGGTCCAGCGAGTGCGCGGTCTGCAGATGGCGTTCGCGCAGTTGTTCCCAGGCCGGGGCCCAATCCTGGCGCGCGCGCGCGGCGGCGGCCAGGGCGATCAGCGCATCGGTGACGCCCTGCATGGCCGAGACCACGGCCACGCGCTGGCCGGCGCCGTCGTCGAGCAAGCCGACCGCGACGCGGTAGCGGTCGGCATCGGCCAGACTGCTGCCGCCGAATTTGTGCGCGTGGCGCGGCGGCGCGGGTGGGCCAAGACGAGCGGGCGCGTGGGCGGGGTCGGCGTCGCAGGCGTCGGGGTCGGGCGGCCCGGCAGCGGACGGGTCGGAGGGATCGAGCGCAGGCGACTGCTCGGACGCGAACGGATCGGAGGCGGGCTGGGGCGGGGCGGACGACATGGGCAGGCTCCTGGGTGGAGCTCCGCGTCCGGTCCGGGTTGGGCGGCCAGCCCGCACCCGGATCGGGTGCGGAGCGGCGTGGTCTGGATCAGCTGGACACGCCCGTCCGCACCCCTGGCGAGGTGGTACCGGTACCGGTGGTGGTAATCGACAGCGCCGCAACGGCCGAGGCCCGGCCGTGCGGCTGGGTCGAGGCGGAGCGGGCGTTGGCGAAGGCGGCGTGCATGGGGCTAGCAATAACCGCCATTGTGCGGCGCGTCAAGAGGGCCGTGGCGGTTCCTGGAAGACGGTCCGCAGCCGACGCGGCGCTGGCCGCAACCTCGCCGACACGCGCGCTTTGGCCGCGCGGCCGCCTGCCCGCGGACGGCCAGGCAGGAGGCTGCGGCGGCCGGGCCCTGGTTCAGCCGCCCCAGGGCGCCGGCGGCGCCGGCACCGGCCGGGCGAGGTCGAACTCCACCCGGAACAAGCGCCCGGGGCGCGCCAGCTCATAGACCATGCGCTGGCCGTCGATCTCCACCGCCCAGACATTGGGCACCGACACCTCGCGGCCCAGGCGCCGGAACATCGCCTGGCTTTCGGCGTCGGCCGGGAATTCATAGCGGCCGGAGCCAGAGGCCCGGTCGGCGGTGCGCTGGTCGCCGCCGTACTGGGTCAGCGCGTCGGCGCTGCCGTCGCGGTGGCGGTGATCGTGCTTGAAGCGCAGCCCTTCGCCCTGGCGGCTGAACACCCAGGTGCGCGAGCGGTCTTCGCCGACGTGGAACGGCACGGCAATCCGGTCCGGCGCGCAGTCGCGCACGTGCATGACCAGGCGTTGCCCGGCAAAGGGGTCGTTCGCCGAGGCCGGTGTGTCGGCAACGATGCGCCCTTCGTAGGCCTGCCCGCACAACGGGCGCAGGCGTTCGAGCAAGCCGGCGCCGGCGCTCGCCCTGGGGGCGGCGGCGGTTGGCGCGGTGGGCGCGCCGGCGCAGGCGGACAGCAGCCAGGCCAGCACGGCAGGGAGGGCGAGGGCGCGATGTCGCGCGAAGCGGCGGGGAAGGTCCATGCCCGGCACGCTAACCGCAGCGGCGCCTGCGCGGCAAACCCCGGCCCGGGCCGGCGATTGGCGTCGGCCGGCGTTTCCATGTCTAATGCGCGCTGAAGCGGGGGTACCGCGGCGGCCTCGGGCCGGCGGTTGAGACAGTCCCTTCGAACCTGATGCGGTTGACACCGCCGTAGGGAAGCTTCGCAGGACGCGCCGCCGGCGCGTCCGCGCGCGCCCGCTTCGTCCCGGCTCCGCGAGGAGCGAATCACAGGACGACAGTCATGAATGCGGTGCCCTCCGAACTGATCCAGCAAGCGCAGCGGCTTTCGGCCGATGTCACCCGCCCGATCCCCGGTTCGCGCAAGATCCACGTGCAAGGTTCGCGCGCGGACCTGCAGGTGCCGATGCGCGAAATCGCGCTGGCGCGCACGCCCACCATCTTCGGCGGCGAGGACAACGCGCCGCTGGCGGTCTACGACACTTCCGGCGCCTACACCGACCCGGGCGTGGAGATCGACCTGGCCGCGGGCCTGGCGCCGTTGCGCGCGGCCTGGATCGCCGAGCGCGGCGACACCGAGGCGTTGCCCGGGCTGTCCTCCGAGTTCGGCCGCCAACGCGAGCACGACCCCAAGCTGGCGCACGTGCGCTTCGGCAACCGGCCGCTGCCGCGGCGCGCGCTGGCCGGCGCCAACGTCACCCAGATGCACTACGCCCGCCGCGGCATCGTCACGCCCGAGATGGAATACATCGCCATCCGCGAGAACCAGCGGCTGGAGGCGATCCGCGAGGCGCACCTGCTCGACCAGCATCCGGGCCAGGGCTTCGGCGCGAGCATCCAGAAGATCATCACCCCCGAGTTCGTGCGCGAGGAAGTCGCGCGCGGCCGCGCGATCATCCCCAACAACATCAATCACCCCGAAAGCGAGCCGATGATCATCGGCCGCAACTTCCTGACCAAGGTCAACGCCAACATCGGCAACTCGGCGGTGTCCTCGGGCATCGCCGAGGAAGTCGAGAAGCTGGTCTGGTCGATCCGCTGGGGCGCCGACACGGTCATGGACCTGTCCACCGGCAAGCACATCCACGAAACCCGCGAGTGGATCATCCGCAACTCGCCGGTGCCGATCGGCACGGTGCCGATCTACCAGGCGCTGGAGAAGGTGGACGGCCGCGCCGAGGAGCTCAACTGGGAGATCTTCCGCGACACCCTGATCGAGCAGGCCGAGCAAGGCGTGGACTATTTCACCATCCACGCCGGCGTGTTGCTGCGCTACGTGCCGCTGACCGCCAAGCGCGTGACCGGCATCGTCTCGCGCGGCGGCTCGATCCTGGCCAAGTGGTGCCTGGCCCACCACAAGGAGAATTTCCTCTACACCCACTTCGAGGAAATCTGCGAAATCATGAAGGCCTACGACGTGGCCTTCTCGCTGGGCGACGGCCTGCGCCCCGGCTCGATCGCCGACGCCAACGACGCGGCCCAGTTCGGCGAGCTGGAGACCCTGGGCGAGCTGACCCAGATCGCCTGGAAGCACGATGTCCAGACCATGATCGAAGGCCCGGGCCACGTGCCGATGCAGTTGATCAAGGAGAACATGGACAAGCAACTGGAGGTCTGCGGCGAGGCGCCGTTCTACACCCTCGGCCCGCTGACCACCGACATCGCGCCGGGCTACGACCACATCACCAGCGCCATCGGCGCGGCCATGATCGGCTGGTACGGCACCGCGATGCTGTGCTACGTCACGCCGAAGGAGCACCTGGGCCTGCCCAACAAGCACGACGTGCGCGAAGGCCTGATGGCCTACAAGATCGCCGCCCACGCCGCCGACCTGGCCAAGGGCCATCCCGGCGCGCAGGCCCGCGACAACGCCATGAGCAAGGCGCGCTTCGAGTTCCGCTGGGAAGACCAGTTCAACCTCGGCCTGGACCCGGAGCGCGCGCGCGAATACCACGACGAAACCCTGCCCAAGGACGCGCACAAGGTCGCCCACTTCTGCTCCATGTGCGGCCCGCACTTTTGCTCGATGAAGATCACCCAGGACGTGCGCGACTACGCCAAGGAACACGGCGTGGACGAACAGGCGGCGCTGGACGAGGGCATGGCGGAGAAGTCGGCGCAGTTCCGCGCGCAAGGGGCGAAGGTGGACCACCGCGCGTAAGCGCTGCCGGGCGATCTGGCTGTAGGAGCGGCGCGGGGTGGGTGAGAATCGGGAAAAACCCGGGCATGCTCATGCCCGACCTTCTTTTCCCTGCGGACCCCGGCCTGCGACCCATGCCCAGCTACGCCTCCCTGAAATGGCGCGCCATCGCCCGCCGCCACCCCTCGGCCTTCCTGCTGGCGGCGCAGTTGCTGAGCCTGACGGTGTATCCGCTGCTGGAACCGGCCGGCGGCGGTCGAGTGGTGTTCGGGGCGTTCGGGGTGCTGGTGCTGGCCCTGGCGGTGTGGGTGGTCAACCGCAGCCCGGCGATCAAATGGGTCGCCTGGATCGTGGCGGTGCCGGCATTCGTGTTGTCGGTGGCCTCGGTGCTGATGGACAGCCCGGGATTGCTGGTGGCCTCCTCGGCGCTGGAGGCGCTGCTGTATTTCTATGCCGCCGGGGCGCTGATCGCCTACATGATGAGCGATCACAAGGTCACCGCCGACGAACTGTTCGCCGCCGCGGCGACGTTCACTCTGCTGGCCTGGGGCTTCGCTTACGCCTTCCTGGTCTGCCAGGCCTGGTACCCGGGCAGTTTCGCCGGCGCCGAACGGCCGGGCGAGCCGCGCACCTGGCTGGAGCTGCTGTTCCTGAGCTTCACCAACCTCTCGGCGGTCGGCCTGGGCGATATCCTGCCGATGTCGCCGGCCGCGCGCGTGCTGACCATGTTCGAGCAGTTCGCCGGCGTGGGTTACGTCGCCACCGTGGTCTCGCGCCTGATCGGCCTGACCCTGCTGCGACATGAACGGAAATGAAACCAATCCGCCGGCCGGTTACAGATAAATACACCGCCCTGCACGCGTTTTGGAACGATACGTTTCGGCGCCAAAGCGCATAGAAATCGGGGATGCGGCGTTCCGGCCGGCTCGGTTGCGGTGCGCGGGGGGCTAGAATAGCCAGACTCAAGCCGGTTCCGGCGCGCCTTTCCGATCGCGCCATCGCACCTTGCCGTCCATGTCGGTTCGCCCTGCATGCCGCCTATGCGTTCAGGCACATGCCCGGCGCCGGGCAAGTGCGCACCATCAGCAGGATTCATGCCGCGACCTCACGAGCCATCGATGCCGCCCCTGCCCGCCGAACACCTGCGGGTCGGCGAGTGCGTGGTCGATATTCCGCTGCGCGAGATCCGCGCGCCCGGCGCGCGGCGCCCGCGGCGGATCACGCCCAAGGCGATGGGCGTGCTGCTGGTGCTGGTCGAACATGCCGACCGCGTGGTCAGTCGCGATGCGCTGCTGGCCGAGGTCTGGCCGGACACCTTGCCCACCGACGATGTGGTGACCCAGGCGATCACCCAGCTGCGCAAGGCCTTCGACGAGGACCGCGGCAACCCTCGCTACATCGAGACCATCGCCAAGAACGGCTACCGCTTGCTGGCCAAGGTGCAGTGGCTGGCCGCCGACCAGGCGCCGCCGCCGCGGCTCGCGGCGCTGGACGCCGACAGCGAGGCCGAGTCCGATCACGAAGGCGAGGGCGAGGCCGTGTCGGTCGAGGCCGGCGCGCAGCCGGCGGACGTGTCCGCACCGGTGCCGCTGCCCGCGCAGGCGCGGCCGCGCGGCACCTGGCGCTCGATCGTCGCCGCCATCGCCCTGGTCGCCAGCCTGGTCGGGGTGCTGGTGTGGTGGTCGCTGACCCGCCAGTCCGGCGCGCCGGCCGCGCTGCCGGTGGATCCGGCGCGGGTGGCCCAGGCGCCGCGGCCGTATCGGCTGATCACCTCGCTGCCGGGCTTCGAGCTGGCCCCGACCCTGTCCCCGGACGCGGCGATGGTGGCCTACGTGGCCATCCCCGAAGGCCAGCGCGGCACCGCCATCCTGGTCCAGACCACCGACCAGACCCCGCCGCGCCAGCTCACCCAGCCCAGCGGCATGGCCGAGGACACCGCCCCGGCCTGGTCGCCGGACGGCCGCTCCATCGCCTTCCTGCGGGTGGACCCGCAAGTGTCGTGCCGGGTGCTGATGATCGCGGCCAACGGCGGCGCCGAGCGCGAACTGGCCAGCTGCGATCCGCGCAGCCCGCCGACCTTCGAGTGGACCCCCGACGGGCGCGGCCTGATCTTCGGCAGTATGCTCACCGCCCAGGGCCTGGTCGGCATGCGCGTGCTCGATCTGGCCAGCAGCGAGTGGCGCGCGGTGCCCTACCGCGCCGGCCCGGGCAACCTGGACCTGTCGCCGCGGTTCTCGCCGGACGGGCGCTGGATCGTGTTCGTGCGCAACAACCCCCAGGGCGATTTCTGGCGCCTGCCGGCCGAGGGCGGCACCGCCGAGCGGATCAGCCGGCTCAGCGCCGACGTGCGCGGCTGGGACTGGCTGCCGGACAGCCGCAGCCTGCTGTTCGGGCGCATGATCGACGGAGATACCCGCCTGTTCCGGTTGGATCTCGACAGCGGCCAGGCCCGCGACCTGGGCATCGAGTCGGCCCAGGCGCCGGCGGTGGCGGCGGCGCGGCCGGCGGCGGCCTTCGTCCAGCGCAAACCTTATTTCGGCCTGTTCCGGGTGGTGCTGGGCGATACCTCGCGCGGCGCGGTGCACGTGGTCGATCCGCTGTTCCCGTCCTCGGCCCGCGACATGCTGCCGAAAGTGGCGCCCGACGGCCGCCAGATCGTGTTTTTTTCGGATCGGTCCGGCAGCAACCACTTGTGGTGGGCCGATCTGGAGCAGCCCGATTCGCTGCGCATGCTGCCCGGGGTCACGCCCGGCATCCGCTATGCCGCCTCCTGGTCGGCCGACAGCCGCCGCTTGACCGTGGTCGGGCCGGACGCGGAGGGGCGCAATGTCATCCACGAAGTGGTGCCGGCCTCGGGCCGGGTAGTGCGGTTGCCGGCGCCGGTCGCCGATCCCATCCAGGCGGTGCAACTGCCCGACCCGGGGCGCCTGCTGGTCTTGTCCAGCGGCATCGACGGCCGCCCGCGGCTGAACCTGTTCGACCGCCAGCGTTCGCCCTGGCGCCAGTTGTCCGCGCTGGACGATGTGTCCGAGGTGCGGGTGGACGGCGAGCGCAACCGGGTGCTGTTCACCCGCATGACCCAGGCGGGGCTGTGGCAGGCCGACCTGGGCCTGGCCCCGGCCAGCGTGCGACGGATCGACGAGGCCGAGCCGGTGGCCGAACGCTACCGCCTGTGGGATGTGGCCACGGCCAGCGGCGAGTTGCGCTACCTGGACCAGCAGCCCAACTGCCTGTCGCTGTTGCGGCGCATCGCCACCCCGGGGCAGCCGCCGTCGGTCCTGTGCCTGGACCAGAGCCGGCGTTCGGCCATCAATGGGTACAGTCTCAGCCCGCGCGGAGACGCGGTTTACCTTGCCCTGTCCAAGTGGGATGGGGCTGATATCGGTTACATGGAGCTGCCGGAGGAGCCGAAGACCTTCGTTCCGGGCTGGCTCAACTGATTGAATGAGAAAGAAAAACCTCTTTCGGAAAAGCTTCGGATGTGACCTCGTGCCGAATTCGGCTAACTCTCCGTCAAATTTCCGGCGCGCGGGGTCGTTGCGCAGGCAAATAAAAACCTCATTCCCCGCAAATGAGGTGAACCAATGGAGCAAGCATTGTGGGCGGATCGCGGACAGCTGCTGCAGCTGGACGCGCAGGACTCCTCCGCTCAGGCAAGTTGCGTCGGCGTCTCGCGGTTGGGCAGCGCACAGCTGTCCGGTAACCACTTCTCGATCTGGGTCCAGCTGCGCGGCAGCTCCTGGGTGGAGGCGAAGGAAGGCAAGTTCCGGCTCAAGCGCGGCGACTGGCTCGCCTTCGAGCGCGACTCCAAGCCGGTCCTGCAAGCCGACCGCTACGGCGTCTGCATCGGCCTGAACCTGACCGCGGAGGCGATCAAGACCCTGGCCCGCCTGGCCGACAGCAGCCTTTACGCCGGCCGCGGCCGGATGAGCCGGCACGACGCGCGCATCGCCCTGCGCCTGTGGCGCCAGGCCCATGTCCGCAGCGGCGAGGCCGACGGCGGCCTGGACCTGAACGCCCTGCGTCCGATCCTGCTGCACCTGGCCGGCGTCCAGCGCGAGCTGACCGCGCGCATCCAGCGTTGCCCGGGCCGCTCGCGCAGCCGCAAGCGCCAGGTCTTCGGCCGCCTCCAGCGCGCCCGCCTGTACCTGGAGGGCAACTGCGACCGCGTGGTCCGCATCAGCGAGTTGGCGGAGCTGACCAGCTTCTCGAGCTGGTACTTCTCCAAGACCTTCCACAGCCTCTACGAGGAAAGCCCGCAGGCGGCTTCGGCGCGGATGCGCCTGGAGCACGCGGCGGACCTGTTGAAGAACACCTCGATGATGATCGGCGAGGTCGCCGCCGCCAGCGGCTTCGACAACTGCTGCAGCTTCGCCCGCGCCTTCCGCGCCCGCTTCGGCACCTCGGCCACGCGTTACCGCAGCGCTGCCAATGCCAAGGCCGAGCAAGCCAAGGCCGAGCAGGGCAAGAACGCCGCGCCCGTGCGCAAGTTGGCGATGGCGAGCTGATCCCGCGCTGCGGCGGGCGCGCGGTCCCTCGCGGGGCCATCGCCGGCCGCCGCGCGGCGTCGGCGGCGTGTGCGGCCGTCGCCTGGCGGTAGCCGCAAGGCTGCAGCAGGACTTCGGCAGTACGCTCCACCGTGCTGTGCCCCTGGTTTGCAGTCAGGCGGCAGGTTTCCCCACAGCACGTTCTCAGCACTACGTTCTTCGCAGTACGTCTCTCCCCCGCGCCGCGAACCGCTTCCCGCGGCCTCCCACGCTCCGACATCCGCCGAGGTTTCGCCTGCGCTCCGCGCGGCGAGGCCTCGGCGATGCGGTCGCGCATTCGCCGCGTCGTCCCGGTCGCTACCGCGGCCACCGCTGCGCTCTCAGGCTTGGATGCGCTTGCGCCGCCGGTTCGGCGGCTTGTCCCGATCGGTCGTTTCGACCTGCGCCGCATGCAGGGCTGCGCATGCGTGCGTGCGCGGTTCGCCAGGGCGGCGTGAGGACGCACCTGGGGCGCGACGCGGCGGTGATCGCGCGCTTCGCGCCGACACTGCATTCCCCCGCGCGCAGCGCGCGGCGATGCGTTGGCTTCGCGTTCATGCAAAGTCGTCGCTCGATTTCGCGCAAGCGCTCCGGCAAACCGCGCAAAGCCGAAGACGCTTCGCATGCGTGCGTCCGCGATGGTCAAAAGAAGCCAAAAACCATCACATTTCAGCATCGCGGCGCATCGCTTACATGCGCATGACCCAGTGATCGAAGGCCGACTCAGCAAACTTTATCGGCCTTCGCTGCAAAGCAGCATCGACGCTCGGAACGTACTTTTGCAAGGCGTTTTTAACACGCCCATAACGAGATCACTGGAGAGAGATAGATGAATCATCGCAGTCTGCGCCCCGCGGCGCGGTACGGCTTGCTGCCGTCCGCCATCGCCACGGCGTTAGTGTCGGCCCTGGTTCCGGCCATCGCCGGCGCCCAGGAGGCCGATGCCTCCAAGAGCACCACCACCCTCGACCGCATCGAAGTCACCGGTTCGCGCATCCGCCAGGCCAACCTGGAAACCGCGCAGCCGGTGGTCACCATGTCGCGCGCCGACATCCAGAAGCAGGGTTTCACCAGCGTCGCCGATATCGTCCAGAACATCACCTCGACCGGCTCGCCGGCGATCTCCCGCGCCGACGCGCTGTCCTCCGGCGAAGAAGTCGGCGGCCAGTACGTCGATCTGCGCAACCTCGGCCCCGAGCGCACCCTGGTGCTGCTGGACGGCAAGCGCCTGGGCATCAGCTCCGGCGGCTACGCCGACCTGGCCTCGATCCCCAGCTCGATCGTCGAGCGCATCGAAGTGCTGACCGACGGCGCGTCGGCCCTGTACGGCTCCGACGCCATCGCCGGCGTGGTCAACATCATCACCCGCAAGCGCTTCGACGGCCTGGAAGGCAGCGCCTACATCGGCCAGTACGGCCAGGGCGACGGTTCCAAGGAGGTCTACAACTTCGTCCTCGGCCAGACCGGCGAGCGCGGTTCGATCACCCTGGGCGCGGAATACAGCAAGGAAGATCCGGTCTACGCCCGCGATCGCGCCTTCACCCGCTATCCCAACGGCCGCGGCCACCCGACCCCCGACCTCGGCGGCCCCGGCGGCAGCGTGCGCAGCAACGGCTGGAGCGCGATCAACCAGTGGGGCACCCTGATCGGCGACAACGACACCCTGTGGACCGCCAACCGCGGCACCACCGACACGTCGAACCTGGGCAACTTCCATGAGACCGACGGTCTCACCGACCAGGCCAACGCCAACGAGCAGATGTACCTGTCGACCGGCCTGGAGCGTCGTTCGGTGTTCGCCAACGCCGAGTTCGACATCACCGACAACCTGCGCGCCCGCGCCGACGTGCTCTACACCGATCGCGAGACGGTGCAGCAGATCGCCGGCTATCCGTTCCGTTCGACCGGCTTCACCGACCGCTACGACGGCGACCTGAGCCTGAAGGCCGACAGCGCGTTCAACCCGCTCGGCCGCGACGCCGACTTCTTCCGCCGTACCTGGGAAGTGCCGCGCCAGACCAAGTCCGAACTGAGCACCTACCGCTTCAGCGGCGGCCTGGAAGGCAGCTTCGAGCTTGCCGGCAAGCCGTGGGACTGGGACGCCAGCTACCTGTACAACCAGAACAAGGGCACCAAGACCGGCACCGGCAACCTGTTCCTGCCGAACGCGCAGAAGGCCCTGGGCGCGTCCTACATCGACGCCAACGGCGTGGCCCGCTGCGGCAGCGCCGATGCGCCGATCGAAGGCTGCCTGGCCTGGAACCCGCTGCTGGGTCCGGACGTCAACGCCCCGGGTTCGCTCAACAACCCCGAGCTGCAGAAGTACCTGTTCCTGCCGACCCACGACACCTCGACCACCAAGACCGAGGTCTACAGCCTGAACCTCAGCGGCGTGCTCGCCACCCTGCCGGCCGGCGACCTCGGCCTGGCCGCCGGTTACGAGCACCGCAAGGAATCGGCGCACTACTCGCCCGACGCCCTGCTGCAGTCCGGCCTGAGCACCGACCTGGCCGGCAGCGAGACCAAGGGCGGCTACTCGCTGGATGAGTTCTACGTCGAGCTGGCCGTGCCGGTCCTGTCGGACGTGGCCTTCGCCAAGGAACTCTCGTTCAACATCGCCGGCCGCTACTCGGACTACAACACCTTCGGCGACACCACCAACGGCAAGTTCAGCCTGAAGTGGAAGCCGATCGACGACCTGCTGGTCCGCGGCACCTACGCCACCGGCTTCCGCGCCCCGACCGTGAGCAACCTCTACGGCGGCGTCAGCGAGAGCTTCGACAACTACACCGACCCCTGCGACACCCTGTTCGGTTCGGCCGTGCGCAACCCGCAGGTCGCCGAGCGCTGCGGCCTGGCCGTGCCGGCGGACTTCCGCCAGGTCGCCTCGGGCGGCCGGCCGGCCACCGGTCCGAACGCGCAGTCCGACAGCGCCTTCCTGTCCGGTTCCAACGACGCGCTCAAGCCGGAGACCTCCAAGTCGACCACCATCGGCTTCGTCTACAGCCCGAGCTGGTTCAACGGCTTCGACATCAGCCTGGACTGGTGGAAGATCAAGATCGAGGACGTCATCGCGGCTGAGACCGTGACCTCGATCCTGAACAACTGCTACGTCCTGGGCATCGATTCGGCCTGCGACCGCTTCGTGCGCGACAACGACCCGCGCAACCTGGGCCAGGTGATCGGCGTGACCCGCACGCTGATCAACGCCGGCTACCAGGAAACCGCCGGTTACGACCTGGGCCTGACCTACCGCCTGGCCGACACTCGTTACGGCAACTTCGCCTTCACCTGGAAGACGACCTACGTCGACTACTCCGAGTACAAGCGCGACAACGAGTCCACCAGCCCCGTCGAACAGCGCACCAGCTGGGTCGCCGACGGCGGTTCCTACTTCCGCGTGCGTTCGAACTTCAACGCCGACTGGAGCTGGGGCGACTTCGGCATGAGCTGGAACGTGCGTTACTACTCCGGCCTGAAGGAAGAGTGCGCCTACGATCTGGACGGTGGCCCGGAGTGCAACAACCCGAACTACCAGTCCGCCTACAAGGGCGTGGTGCCGGTGCGCGAAGTCGGCGCCAACACGTTCCACGATGTCCAGGTCCGCTACAACACCCCGTGGAACGCCACGGTGGCCCTGGGCGCGAACAACGTGTTCGACCACGAAGGCCAGACCATGTACAGCCAGCCGAACAGCAGCTTCGTCTACAACGGCGGCTTCGACATCGGTCGCTTCGTGTACATGAAGTACACCCAGCGCTTCTGATAGCTGCCAAGGCAGTACCGCGACACGACCACGGCCCCGAGAGGGGCCGTGGTTTTTTTTGCGCCGGCCCTGCGGGGGAAGGGGGGGCGACAAACGGGAGTCGGGAATGGGGAATGGGGAATGGGGAATCGGTAGGGCAAAAGCGGGGCGTGCAGGCATGCTCGCGCGTAACCGCTGTTCCGATTCCCTATTCCCCATTCCCTATTCCCAAAAAAAAGGCCGCCCGCGGGCGGCCTTTTCGCGAGCGGCGCGGTGCGCGCTCAGAACTTGGGCTTGTCGTCTTCGGCGGCGTAGCGTTCGATCGCCTCGACCAGGATCTGCTTGGCCTCCTCGGCGCCGCCCCAACCGTCGAGCTTGACCCACTTGCCCTTCTCCAGGTCCTTGTAGTGCTCGAAGAAGTGGCCGATGCGCTCCAGCCAGTGCGGGCTGACCTGGGCGATGTCGCTGATGTGGGAGTAGCCGGCGAAGACCTTGTCCACCGGCACCGCCAGCAGCTTCTCGTCGCTGCCGGCTTCGTCGGACATGCGCAGCACGCCGACCGGGCGGCAGCGGATCACCGAGCCGGGGATCAGCGGCAGCGGCAGCACCACCAGCACGTCGGCCGGGTCGCCGTCGCCGCAGACAGTGTGCGGGACATAGCCGTAGTTGCAGGGGTAGCGCATCGGGGTCGAGAGGATGCGATCGACGAAGATCGCGCCGGAAGCCTTGTCGACTTCGTACTTGACCGGCTCGGCATCCTTCGGGATTTCGATGATGACGTTGATCTCGTGCGGCGGATTCTTGCCGGTGGGAACCAGGTCCAGACCCATGTGTGCTCCGACTGCTGGGGCCCGCGGGGGCGGGCCGGGTGGATGAAAAGGTGGGCCATTCTACGCGCCCGGGTGTTGCGGCGCAGCAAGCGGGGCCGGGCCGAAGGCTGTCTCCGGCGCCCGGTCCAGGGGAGAACCCTGGGGCCAGAGCAAAGCACGGCCGGGGAAGGTAGGGG
>CBIFVU010000093.1:0-13273 GCA_966185905.1 uncultured Lysobacter sp. | reverse complement strand
GCGACCTGCAGGCCGAAGCTGCGGTCGGCCGGGCCGTCCTTGACCGCGTGCATGAACACCAATTGCTCGTTCCCGCTTTGATCGCGATGCTCGACCGCGTCCAGGTGCACGTTGGCGATGCCGTTGCCCGGCTCGGCCAGCGCGGTCAGCTCGAAGTAGTGGGTGGCGAACAAGGTATAGGCGCGGTTGTGGTGGGCCAGGTGGCGCGCGCAGGCCTCGGCCAGGGCCAGGCCGTCGTAGGTGGACGTGCCGCGGCCGATCTCGTCCATCAGTACCAACGACTGGTCGGTGGCGTGGTGCAGGATGTAGCTGGTCTCGCTCATCTCCACCATGAAGGTGGACTGGCCGCGGGCGAGATCGTCGCCGGCGCCGATGCGGGTCAGCAGCCGGTCCACCGGCCCGAGCAGCGCGCGCGAGGCCGGCACGAAGCTGCCGATGTGGGCCAACAGCACGATCAGCGCGTTCTGGCGCATGTAGGTCGATTTACCGCCCATGTTCGGGCCGGTGATGACCAGCATGCGGCGGCCGTTGGCTTCGTCCAGGATCAGGTCGTTGGGCTCGAAGGGTTCGCTGCGCACCGCCTCGACCACCGGATGGCGGCCGCGCTCGATGCGCAGGCCGGGCGCGTGCGACAGCTCGGGCTGGGTCCAGTCCAGGGCCGCGGCGCGTTCGCCGAAGGCGCACAGCACGTCCAGTTCCGACAGCGCCGCCGCGCAGCGCTTGAGCGGCTCCAGGCGCTCGCCGAGCGCATCGAGCAACTGCTCGTACAACAGGCGCTCGCGCGCCAGCGCGCGCTCGCGCGCCGACAGCACCTTGTCCTCGAACTGCTTGAGCTCCTCGGTGATGTAGCGCTCGGCGTTGCTCAGGGTCTGGCGACGGGTGTAGTGGGTCGGCGCCTTGTCGGCCTGGGCCTTGCTGATCTCCAGGTAATAGCCGTGCACGCGGTTGTAGCCGACCTTCAGGGTGGCGATGCCGCTGGCGGCGCGTTCGCGCGCTTCCAGATCGACCAGGAACTGGTCGGCGTTGGTCGACAAGGTGCGCAGTTCGTCCAGCTCGGCGTCGTAGCCGCTGGCGAACACCCCGCCGTCGCGCGCCAGCACCGGCGGCTGCGGCACGATCGCCTGGCTCAGCAGGTGCGCCTGTTCGGCGTGCTCGCCCAGTTCGGCGGCCAGCTCGGCCAGGCGCGGCGCATCCAGCCGGGCGAGCTGGGCGCGCACGTCCGGCAGCAGGTTGAGGCCGTCGCGCAGGGTCGATAAATCGCGCGGGCGCGCGCTGCGCAGGGCGATGCGCGAAAGGATCCGCTCCAGGTCGCCGAGCGCGCGGAAACGCTCGCGCACCTCCTCGCCGGCGCCCGATTCGATCAGCGTGGCCACCGCCTGGTGGCGCCGGCGCAGGATGCCGCGATCGCGCAGCGGCCGGTGCAGCCAGCGCCGCAGCAGGCGCCCGCCCATCGGCGTGACCGTGCTGTCGAGCACGCCGAGCAAGGTGGTGCGGCTGTCGCCGTCGATCCGGCTGTCCAGCTCCAGGTGGCGGCGGGTGGCCGCGTTCATGGCGATGGCGCCGTCGCCGGATTCGATCGCGATCGAACTCAGGTGCGGCAGGCGCTGTTTCTGGGTTTCTTCCACATAACCCAGCAGCGCGGCCGCGGCGGCGACCGCCAGCGGCTTGTCTTCCAGGCCGAAGCCGGACAGGTCGTGCAGGCCGAAAAAGCGCAGCAACTGGCGGCGGCCGCTGTCCACGTCGAACAGCCACGGCGGGCGCCGGCGCAGGCCGTTGCGCTGGGCCACGAACGGCGCCCAGCCGTCCTCGTCGGGCAGCAGCAGCTCGGCCGGCTCCAGCCGCGCCAGCTCGGCTTCCAGCGCGTCCTCGCTGGCGACCTCGTTGACCAGGAAGCGGCCTGCGGCCAGGTCGGCCCAGGCCAGGCCCCAGCCGTGCTTGCCGCGCGCGAGCGCCAGCAGCAAGGTATCGCGGCGCTCGTTGAGCAGCGCCTCGTCGGTCACCGTGCCCGGGGTGATCACGCGCACCACCTTGCGCTCGACGATGCCCTTGGCCAGGGCCGGATCGCCGATCTGCTCGCAGATCGCCACCGATTCGCCCAGCGCCACCAGCCGGGCCAGATAGCCCTCGGCCGAGTGGTGCGGCACGCCGGCCATGGGGATCGGCTGGCCGGCCGAGGCGCCGCGCTGGGTCAGGGTGATGTCGAGCAGGCGCGCGGCCTTGCGCGCGTCGTCGTAGAACAGCTCGTAGAAGTCGCCCATGCGGAAGAACAGCAGGACGTCGGGGTGCTCCGCCTTGGCGGCGAAGAATTGCTTCATCAGCGGGGTGTGTTCGGCGCTGGCGTTGGCCGGCCGCGCTTTTTCTGCGGATTCAGTCATGTATCGCGGGGATCGGGCGTCGGGGCAGGGCGGGGCGGAGCCGCGCCGTGGCGGGCGGGCCATTGTAGCCGGGGCGCCCTGGATGCGGCCGGGCGCAGCGCCGGCGGATGCCGTTCCCGCGGTCGCGGCCGGGTCGCGCAGCGAGGGGCGCTGGGTCGGAGGCGGTCCGCTCGCGCTTAGAATCCTGAATATTCATCCGAATATTCGCATCGCTTTTTCCGATGATAGTTTTTGGTTAAAAAATAGTTTATCCCCGTGGCGCTCCGTTATGCTCTGCGCACCGATCTAAGGTGTTTTCCAGATAAGCCGGGTTTCGGGCTGCGCCAAGGCGTCGTGCGCCGGGCGGCCCGCGATTCCAGGGAAGAGGCCGTCGCCGGGCGCGGCGGCCAGTGCGTGGTAAGGGATTCTTCGGTCACTTGTTCGGAGAATGAAAGCCGTCGGTCGATTTGAATCTTGATTATCGGGCTCGCGCCCGGCGCCGCGCTTTCCGGCGGTGTCCGGCACTTGGCATTCCCGCTATGCCATCGGGCCCGTTTTGCGGACACAACACCCGAACGCACAGCCAAAGCCAACGCATCACCGCAGTCCGAGCCAGCGGCCCACCCTGCTGGTATCGGCACCGTCCTCTCCGTTCTTTCTGGCGCCGCAAGGCGACAGCGGCGGGCCGTCGCCTGCCGCAACGGGCGGCTGCGTGTGGATGGCGAGGCGCCAGGACGCCGCCTTCCTCCGGGCGGGCGCCGGCGCCAGGCCGCTGCGGTCGGGGCGCGCGCGAGGCTCGGCCGGGCCGTCGCGGCGCACACCAGCATTCATCGGTAACCGACTGGGCTCCACATGGCGGAATCAACTCAGAAGCGGTCGCCGCGAGCGGCCGCCGGACTTGCTGGAGCCGGGTCGCGCATCGGGCCGGCGCGTGCGCCGCAGGCCTCGCCCGCGGCCCGCGGCTGGCTGGCCGGCCTGCCGACGTCCTGCCCGTCGCTGCGCGCTGAGTCCTCGCGCGATGCCTGCGCTCGCCAGAGCGCCGCGCGCGGCCGCAGTGCGCGCTGGCCCGGCGCCCGCGCCGGGTGGCGCAGCCTGGCCCTGGCGGCCTTGCTGGCGCTGGCACCGGCCGGCTTCGCCCAGACCGTCAGCAACACCGCGACGGTGACCCCGCCCGAAGGCGTGGCCGACCCGAACTGCAATGTCGCCGCGCCGACCTGCAACAGCGCCACCGACACCGACACGGTGGTGTACGCACGACTGCAGAACGAAAAGTCCGGCACCCTGGACATGAGCGTGGTGGCGCCGGCCGACGTGGCCAACCCCGGCGACGCCATCGACTACACCATCACCGTGGCCAACACCGGCGACGGCGCCGCGCTGGGCGTGTCGGTCAGCGATCCCAGGATCGCGACCCTGGCCTGCCAGCTCGATGGCGCTGCGGTCGCGTTGCCGGTGGATGTCCCGGCCGGCGGCCGCCTGGTCTGCACCGGGCGCTACACCTTGGTCCAACAGGACATCGACAACGGCCAAGTAGACAACACCGCCACCATCACCGGCTCCAATGTCTGCGGCGCACCGGGCTGCACCGTGGAGGCGCAGACACCGATCCAGCAAGCCTCCGGCTTGGGCCTGGAAAAGCGCATCGCCAGCGGCAGCCCCTACGACAGCGTCGGCGACGTGGTGGCCTACGAGTACGTGGTCACCAACACCGGCAACACCACCCTGACCGAGGCCATCCAGGTCAGCGACGACAAGATCGCCAATGTCAGCTGCCCGGCGCTGCCGTCCGGCGGCCTGGCGCCGTCGCAGTCGATCACCTGCACTGCGAGCTACACCATCGGCCAGGCCGACCTCGACGCGGGGCAGGTGGTCAACACCGCCACCGCCGCCAGCGGCACGCTGCAATCGCCGCAGGCCACGGCCACCGCCGAGGCCGCCCGCCGCGCCGGCCTGACCCTGGAGAAGACCGCTTCGCCGACCACCGTGGCCATCGCCGGGGAAACGGTCAGCTATTCCTTCGTGGTGACCAACACCGGCAACCTCACCCTGCGCGAACTGCGGGTGGACGAGACCGCCTTCAGCGGCACCGGCACGCCGCCCAGCGTGTCCTGCCCGGCCAGCGAACTGGCGCCGGGCACCGACATGACCTGCACCGCCAGTTATGTCGTCACCCAGGCCGACATCGACGCCGGCTCGGTCACCAACACCGCCACGGCCACAGGCACGCCGCCACCGCCGCCGGGGGGCGGCGCCGAGCCGATCACCTCGTTGCCCGACAACGCCGCGGTCACGGTCGTGCCCAACGACCTGGTCGCTGGCGAGGATTCCTCCAGCACCCCGCAGAACACGCCGGTGACCATCCCGGTGCTCGGCAACGACCGCCTCAACGGCGAGCCGGCCACGCCGGGCAACGTCACCATCACCGGCACCTCGCCGCCGGCCAACGGCACGGTCACGGTCAATCCCGACGGCACCATCACCTACACCCCGGCGCCGGGCTTCTCCGGCAGCGACAGCTTCACCTACACCATCTGCGAGAACGACAACCCGTCCAACTGCACCACCGCGGTGGTGACGGTGACGGTCGAGCCCAACCAGGTCAGCGCGGCCGACGACTCGAACACGACCTCGCCCGGCGTGCCGGTGGGCAACGATGTGCTGGACAACGACAGCAGCACCGGCGCGCCGCTGGACCCGTCCTCGGTGAGCGTCGTCCAGCCGCCGGCCAACGGTACGGTGAGCTGCGATGCCAACGGCCACTGCATCTACACGCCGAACGAGGGCTTCTCCGGCACCGACAGCTACACCTACCAGGTCTGCGATACCTCCACCCCGACCCGGGTCTGCGACACCGCGGTGGTCACCATCACCGTGACCGCGCCGAGCCTGTCGCTGGAGAAGATCGCCGGCGAGCCGGTGGATGCCAACGGCAACGGCATCACCGATGCCGGCGACACCATCGAGTATCGCTTCGTGGCCCGCAACACCGGCGATGTGGAGTTGCAGGACGTCAGCGTGGACGATCCCAAGCTGTCGGCTGCGCCGATCGCCTGCGCGCCCTCGACCGTGCCGGTCGGCGGCAGCGCCCAGTGCGGCCCGCTGACCTACACCATCACCGCCGCCGACGTCGACGCCGGCCGCGTGGACAACAGCGCCACTGCCTCCGGTGCGCCGGCCGGCGGACGCCGGGTGAGCAGCGCGGCGGCGACCACCAGCACGCCGACGACGACGCCGGCGCCAGGCCTGAGTTCGAGCAAGGCGCAGACCGGCAACGACGATGCCGATGGCAGCGGCGATGTCAGCCTGGGCGACCGCCTGACTTATGTGGTCACCGCCACCAACACCGGCAATGTGCCGCTGTTGGAGGTGGAGGTGCGCGACGATCGCCTGGACCCGGCCAGCATCGTCTGCGCGCGGGTCGAGCCGGGCGCGGCCTGCGTGCTCACCGGCACCTATGTCGTGGTCCAGGCCGACGTGGACGCCGGCCGCATCGTCAATACCGCGCAGATCGCTACCGCGCCGCCGGCGGGCGGCAGCCTGCCGCCGGAGGCCTGTCCGGCCGGCTCGGCCGACCCGGATTGCGCGCCGACCGCGACCACGCCGGTGGCCCAGCGCCCGGCGCTGGCGGTCAGCAAGACCGCCGAGCTGACCAGCGACCGCCTGACCCCGGGCGTGGGCAATTCCGGCGACGTCATCACCTACACGGTGACGGTGACCAACACCGGCAACGTCACCCTGAACGAGCTGGAGGTCATCGACACCTTGCAGGGCGGCGACCCGGTGGCGCTGCGCTGCGCGCCGGCGATCCTGGCGCCCGGCGCGCAGGCGGCCTGCGAGGTCTACAGCCACACCATCACCTCGGCCGAGGCCAGCGGCGGCGGCACCTTGGACAATAGCGTCGCTGCCACCGGCCGGGTCGGCGGCGCCTCCGGCAGCGCCACCGCCAGCGCCAGCGCAGTCGCCGCGGTGGCGGTCGAGCCCGATCCGACCGAAGTGCGCATCACCAAGACCGCCCAGCCGCGCGATGTGAAGATCGGCGACTTGGTGCGCTACACCCTGGTGCTGGAGAACGTCGGCGAGGCCGCGGTGGCCGATGCCGTGCTGGTGGATACGCCGCCGGCCGGCTTCACCCTGGTCGAGGGTTCGCTGAGCGTGGAGGACGACGACAAGACCGGGCGCCTGATCGGCACGTCTCCGATCAGCGTCGACCAGATCGACATCGCCATCGGCCAGCGCGCCCGCATCACCTACCTGCTGCGAGTGGGCGCGGGCGTGCGCGCCGGCGTGCACACCAACCGCGCCCAGTTGTCCGACAACGGCGAGCGGGTGTCCAACCTGGCCAGTGCCGACGTGCGCCTGGTGGCCGATCCGCTGATGGACGAATCGCTGATCCTGGGCACGGTGTTCGACGATCGCGACAGCGACGGCTGGCAGGACAGCGCCGCGCTCGATGGCGTGCGCGTGCAGGGCGGCTTCGCCCCGGGCGCCTACGTCGCCGGTTCGACCACGCTGGACCGCGGCGACGGTCCCAAGCCGCTGGCCGACGCCAGCGCGCCGCTGCTGCATGGCGTCGAGCTGGGCCGCATCGCCGGCCGCGCTTCCGATGCCGATCCCACCGGCGCCCATCGCGTCGTGCTGAGCCAGACCTTGCGCACGCTGGAGTTCAGCGACGACTTCGTGCTCGACAGCCGCCAGGGCCTGCGGGTCCGGCTCGACGCCGCCGGCACGGCCAGCGTCTCGCGCGAACGCGGCGACGCCGCGGCCGGGCGCACCGCCGCGGCGCCCACGGTCGAGCGCCGCGTGGCCCAGGTCGAAGGCGGCTATCGGGTCGATTATGTGATCGGCAACGACGGTGTGGACGAGCGCGGCATTCCCGGCGTGCGCATCGCTTCGGTCGATGGCCTGCTGATGGAGACCGATCAGTTCGGCCGTTACCACGTGGTCGGCATCGACGGCGGCCGCTGGGAGCGCGGGCGCAACTTCATCCTCAAGGTCGATCCGGCCACCTTGCCGCCGGGCAGCGTCCTGACCACCGACAACCCCTTGGTCCGACGCATCACCCCGGGCCTGCCGGTGCGCTTCGACTTCGGGGTCAAGTTGCCGCCCGGCCTGGTCGCCGGCGGCGAGGAAGCGGTGGAGATGCGGATCGGCGAAGTGCTGTTCGCGCCCGGCCGCGACGAGTTGGGCGCCGACGCGCCGGCGGTCGTCCAGGCCATGGCCGCGCAGGTGCGCCAGCGCGGTGCCGGCGAGGTGGTGATCGCCGCCGACGGCCCCGGCCAAACGCTGGCCTATGAGCGCGCCAAGGCGCTGCGGACGGCCTTGCTGGCCGAGCTTGGCCAACCGCTGGCGGATGCGCTGACGATCAGCCTGCGCACCGATACCGCCGATCCGGACAGCCGGTTGCTCTCGCTCGGCGCCAGGCCGGTGTTGGGCACGGTGCTGTTCGACACCGACCAGGCGCGGATCCGGTCCGAGTTCGCGCCGGTGATCGCCCAGCTCGCCCGCGACCTGGCGGCGATGGGCGGCGGTGCGGTGAGCGTGATCGGCCATGCCGACCCGCGCGGCGCGCGCGCCTACAACGCCGCGCTGGGCCTGCGTCGCGCGCGGGCCGTGTACGAAGCGATCGCGGCGCAGTTGCCGCCGCAGGTGCGCGCTCGACTGCGCGTGGACATCGACGAGGACCCCGCCGCCCCGGTCCAAGGGCTGCCTCGTCAGGAGGATCGTCCGTGAAGATGAAAATGCTCGACTATCGCGTGATCGGGATCCTGGCCGGCCTGGCTGCGGCGCCCGCCGCAGCCCAACAAACCGCCGTTGCGCAGCCGGGCCCCGGGCCTGCCGCGGTGGGTTCTGGCTGGGCGGGAAGGGCGGTGGCCGGGCAGGCCGCCGTCCAGCAGGCCGCGACAGCGCCGGCTGCACCGGTGCAGGCACCTCCGGCGCCGGACGCGACGCAGGCGCCGGCCGGCGAGCAGGCGGTTCCCGCCCCGGCCGCGACGGTGGTCTGCGACGAGGCCGCCTGCCGCGCGCCGCAGGGCGAACTGCTGATGCAGGTGCGCACCCGCGGCGACCGCGAACCCATCGCCGCTCCCGGCAGCGCGCGCCCGACCTCCGAGCAACTGCAGCCCGACCGCCGGGTGACCGTGGAAGCCGGCCGCGACGACGCGCCCGGCAAGGCGGTGGCGATCGGCAAATGGTCGGTGCGCCTGCCCGGCGGCGGCGTGATCTGGGCGACCGAAGACCCCAATCTCGGCCAGCCCTCCTTCAGCGTCTCGGCGCCTTCGCTGGTGGCCTTCGATGGTGCGCGCATCGCCAAGCCGGTGCGCTTCTACGCCTACAGCAACTACTCCAGCTTCATCGAAAAGGCCGAGATCCTGGTGTTCCGCGCTTCGGACGTGGATCTGGTCGCGCCGCTGGCCACCGTGCCGCTGGCGGTGGCCGCGGTCGCCGAGGCCGAGTGGGACGGCGCCCTGCCGGCTGGCTATCCGGCCCGGGTCGGCGACGAACTGGTCTATCTGGTGCGCGCTCATGGCGCCGACGGCAGCATCGACGAAACCTACCCGCGGCGTCTGCAACTGGTGCGCCCGGACGAGGCCGAGCGCGGCGCGCAGCAACTGCGCTCCTCGGTCGAACGCCGCTTCGGCCAGGCCTTCAGCGCCGATGAGGCGCAGTCGCGCTCGCTGATCGACGGCGTGTTCGGCCAGGACGCGCTGCGCCAGCAGAACATCCCCATCTACGGTTCGCGCATCCGCCTCCAAGGGCGCGACCTGCCCGAAGGCGCGAGCGTCAAGATCAACGGCCAGAGTCATCCGGTGGACCTGGAGCGCAAGCTGGTCGCCGAATACCTGACCCCGGTCGGCCAGCATCGCTTCGACCTGGAGATCGGCGGCCGCGGCCTGGAACGCCCGCTGCGCCACAGCCTGGACGTAGACGTCAGCGGCCGCTACCTGTTCGCCGTAGCCCTGGCCGACGTGACCGCCTCGGGCAACCGCGTGTCCGGCTCGATCGAACCGTTGGGCGAGGACGCCGAGCGCTACGACGACAGCCTGATCCTGGACGGGCGGCTGGCCTTCTACCTGAAGGGCAAGGTACAGGGCAAATACCTGGTGACCGCGCAGGCCGATACTCGCGAACGCGAGCTGCGCCAGTTGTTCAACGGCTTCTGGGACGCCGACCCCGCCGACGTGTTCCGGCGCCTGGACCCGGACGCCTACTACCCGGTCTACGGCGACGATTCGACCACCTTCCGCGACGTGGACACCCAGGGCCGGCTGTACCTGCGCGTGGACTGGGACAAGAGCCAGGCGCTGTGGGGCAATTTCAACACCGGCATCACCGGCACCGAGTACGGCCAGTACTCGCGCGCGCTCTACGGCGGCGCGCTGAGCTGGCGCAGCCGCCGCAGCAATGCCTGGGGCGACCCGGGCAGCGAACTGAAGCTGTTCGCCTCCGAAGCGCAGACCGCGCCGGGCCACAGCGAATTCCTCGGCACCGGCGGCAGCCTGTACTACCTGCGCCACACCGACGTGCTGCCCGGCTCGGAGCGCATCGCCATCGAGGTGCGCGACAACACCACCGGCCGGGTCGAGCAGCGCATCGAGCTGCAGCCCGGCGCCGACTACCAGATCGACAATCTGCAAGGCCGGGTGATCCTGTCGGACACGCTGTCCATCGTCACCCGCGACAATGCCCGCCGGCTGACCCGCGACACGCCGCTGGACGGCATGACCCAAGTGCTGCTGGTGGACTACGAATACGTGCCCACCGGTTTCGACCCGGACGAGGTCACCGCCGGCGTGCGCGGCAAGCACTGGTTCGGCGACCACCTCGGCGTGGGCCTGACCCACGTGGAGGAAAAACGCGCCGGCGAGGACTACACCCTGTCCGGCGCCGACTTGACCCTCCAGGCGGGCCGCGGCACCTACCTCAAGCTCGAACACAGCCGCACCGAGTCCACCAGCGCGCCGGTGTTCTTCTCCGACAACGGCGGCCTGAGCTTCACCCAGCTCAACGGCCTGGGCGAGCGCCGCCGCGGCGAGGCCAGCGCGGTGGAGGCGCGGGCCAACTTCAAGGAACTGGGCTGGACCGAGCTGGACTGGTCGGCCGGCGCTTGGTGGAGGCGGGTGGATGCGGGCTATTCCATCGCCCGCTTCGACACCGGCCGGCAGGTCGAGGAAAAAGGCGTGGAAGTGATGGGCCATTTCTCGCCCGACTTCAACGTCTACGGCCGCTTCAGCCGCGCCGAGCGCGGCGCCGAGTCGCTGGAGCAGGCGCAACTGACCGCAGAGTGGCGCATCGACGAGTTCCGCAGCCTGGGCGGCGAACTGCGCCGGGTGCAGGAACAGCGCGACGCCGGGCAGGGCGTGGGCACGCTGGCAGCGCTGCAATACAAGCACCGCATCGGCAGCAGCCTGGACCTGTACGGCATCGCCCAGTTCACCCTGGACGACGACGGCGGCCGCTACCGCGACAACGATGCGCTGACCCTGGGGGCGAAATATCTGTTCGGCCAGTTGTCCAGCATCGGCGCGGAGGTCTCCAGCGGCGACCGCGGCGACGCGGCCCTGGTCAAGGCCGAGTACCGGCTCTCGCCGGAGCACACGCTCTACGCCAACTATGCCGTGTCCACCGACGACAGCCCCTTCGACCCGCTGTTCAACAACCGCCAACAGGACGGCTGGACCCTGGGCCAGCGCTGGCGCCTGTCCAACCAGGCCAACTTGTTCAACGAAAGCCAGTTCCTCAAGACGGCGCAGGAATCCGGCCTGGCCCACACCTTCGGCATGGATTTCTACCCCGGCCTGGGCTGGAACCTGGGCTTCACCCTGCAACAGGCCGACCTGGACACCCTGCGCGGCGGCGTGGACCGGCGCGCGGTCAGCCTCAACGGCGGGCGCACCTCCAACGACACGCAATGGCAGAGCAAGCTGGAGTGGCGGCGCGATACCGGCGCCGAGCGCCGGCGCCAGTGGGTGAGCACCAACCACCTCACCCACAAGCTCAGCCAGAGCTTCCGCATCGCCGCGCGGCTGAACTATTCCGACACCGACGACCAGATCGACCCCAGCGCCGGCGCCAAGTTCGTCGAGGCCAACCTGGGCTTCGCCTGGCGTCCGTGGGACAACACCCGCTGGGCCTTGCTGGGCCGCTACACCTACCTCTACGACGTGTCCTCGCTGCCGCAGGACGAGAGCGTGGCCTTCTACGACCAGCGCAGCCAGGTGCTGGCCCTGGAGGGCGTCTACCACCCCGACCACGACTGGGAATTCGCCGCCAAGTTCGCCCAGCGCAAGGGCGAGGTGCGGATGGGGCGCATGACCGGCGCCTGGCACGACTCCACCGCGACCTTCCTCGCCGGCCAGGTGCGCTATGGCCTGACCACGCAGTGGCATGCGCTGGCCGAGTACCGCTGGCTGGGCGTGCGCGACGGCGGCGACCGCTCCGGCGTGCTGGTGGGGCTGGACCGCGACATCGGCCGCAACTTCCGCGTCGGCGTCGGCTACAACTTCACCGATTTCAGCGACGACCTGACCAACTTCGACTACGACCACCGCGGTTGGTTCCTCAACCTGGTCGGCAGCTACTGACCCGGGCGATGCCGGCGGAACGCAACGAATGAGCGAGAGCAACGATCCAATGAGCAAGCCCGATCCGATGGCCGAGCCCGGCGTCCGTGCCCGTCGCCGCCGCTTCCGCAGCCTGATCCTGGCGCTGGGCCTGGCCGCCAGCGCGCCGGCGTTGGCTCTGGTCACGGGTGTGTGGAACGGTGGATCCTTCGGCAACACCACCGTGCGCGGCATCGGCGTGACCGTCAGCGGCGCCACCGGCAACACCGAGGCCGGCATCGGAGAGGATTACACCGGCGGCAGCGGTTCGGTGTTCAACAGCACCAACTACTGGAACGACCCTTACGGCGGCACCATCGCCGGCCAGCCTTCCTTGCAGGTCAACCTGCCGTTCGGCTTCGGCCCGCGGCGCACCCTCACCATCGAGTTCGGCCGGCCGGTGGACAACCCGGTGATGCACATCGACCGCCTGGGCGGCGGCCGCCAGCAGAGCGGGCAGAACCGGCAGGCCAATACCTCCCGCTGGATCTTGGTCGGCACGTCCGGTGGAAGTCCCGCCACGCTGACCCGGCTGTCGGGCAATCCGCAGTTCGAGGTCGCAAACAACTATTTCCAGCGGCAGGTGGGTGTGACCGTCGGCGACGACGGCGAATGCAACGGGGTGGCCACCGGCACCAGCGCCGGTACCGCTTGCGGCTCGGTGCGGGTCAATGCCACCGGTGTCACCAGCCTGACCTTCCAGGTCGAGCCGTTGGGCGACGGCACCGTGGCCCAGATCGGCGACGGCCTGGAGATCGGCTTCAGCTTCGCCGGCGCCGATGTGACCGTGCGCAAGCAGAGCCGCGGCGGCACCGCCGCGTTCCCCTTCACCCTGGGCAACCTGGAAGGCGCCAACCCGACCCTGGACACCTCGGCGGCCAACCCCGCCACCTCGGCGCGTTTTCCGGTACTCGACCACAGCCAGCCGATCACCCTGACCGAGTCGGAGGTCAGCGGCTATGCCCTGGCCAGTGCCAGTTGCGTGGACGCCAGCGGCGCCACGGTCGCCGCCAGTGTGGACACGGCCAGCCGCCAATTGCGCATCGGCAACACCGATTATCTTCCCAGCCAGTCCATCACCTGCACCTTCGTCAACGACAAGCAGCCCATCCTGCGCCTGGGCAAGCAACTGCCCGACGGGCGCTTCAACCCCGACGACCAGTTCGACCTGCGCATCGAGGGGCCCGATGGCTCGACCAACGTGGCGACCACCGGCAGCGGCAACACCGCCGACGGCCAGGTCGTGGTGACCGGCACGGCGGGGGAGACCTACACCTTCAGCGAGAGCCGGGTGCCCGGCTTTGGCGGGGGCGGGGGCGG
>CBIFVU010000092.1:0-13404 GCA_966185905.1 uncultured Lysobacter sp. | reverse complement strand
CGATTTCCTCTCGCGCCCGCAATACACCGATCCGGAGATCCGTCGCGCCGCGCTGCCCGATCTCGCCCAGGCCCAGCGACAACATCCGCAGGATCACCCCGGCCAGCGCGGGCCGGGCGGGGGCAGGGCCAAGGGCAGGGGCAAGCGCGGCGCTGGGGCCGGCGCCGGCACCGGCACTAGCACTGAATCGGTCAACCCGGCCAGCTCGGCGCGGATCATCGAGGACTTCCCGTTCCTGGAGCCGCCCGACAGCCGCGCCATCGCCGATGGCTGGCAGCAATTGAGCGAACTGGGCGCGGTGGACGAGCAGCGCCGGCTGACCGCGGTCGGCCGGACCATGGCGCGATTGCCGGTGGACGTGAAGCTCTCGCGCATGCTGGTCGCGGCCCAGCAGCACGGCTGCTTGCGCGAGATGATCGCCATCGCCGCCTTCCTCGGCATCCAGGACCCGCGCGAGCGCCCGGCCGACCAGCGCGCCGCGGCCGACAACGCGCACGCGCTGTTCGCCGACCCGCGTTCGGAATTCGTCGGCATCCTCAAACTGTGGGATGCCTATCAGCAGGCGCATGAGGAGCTCACCCAGTCCAAGCTGCGCGCCTGGTGCGAAAAGCATTTCCTCGGCTTCCTGCGCATGCGCGAGTGGCGCGAGCTGCACCGGCAATTGAAGCTGCTGTGCGACGAACTGGGCTGGCGCAGCCGCGAGGCCTCGGCCGAGCCGCTGGATGCGGCCGGTTACGCGACCTTGCACCGCGCCCTGATCGCCGGCCTGCCGACCCAGATCGGCCTGCGCGGCGACAAAGGCCTCTACGACGGCCCGCGCGGGCGCAAGTTCAGCCTGTTTCCTGGCTCGCCGCTGGCGCGCAAGCCGCCGCCGTGGGTGCTGTCGGCGACCTTGCTGGACACCGAGCGGGTGTGGTCGATGACCAACGCCGCGATCGAGCCGGAGTGGGCGATCCAGGAGCTGCCGCACCTGTTGGCGCGGCGCCACCACGACCCGCACTGGGCGCGTTCGCAGGGGCGGGTGGTCGGCAGCGAGCAGATCAGCTTGTTCGGGCTGGTGCTGGCGCCCAAGCGCCCGGTCCACTACGGCGCGCTGTATCCGGAAGAGAGCCGCGCGATCTTCGCCCGCCAGGCGCTGGTGACCGGCGAGATCAACACCCGCGCCGCGTTCCTGGCGCGCAATCTGGCCACCCTGGCCAAGGCGCGCGAGGAAGAAGCCAAGCAGCGCCGCGCCGGCCTGGTGGTGGACGAGGAATGGATGGCGCAGTGGTACCTGGACCGGCTGCCGCCGCAGGTGCACAACGCCCAGGCGCTGGATGCCTGGTACGCCAAGTTGCCGGCCGCGGACAAGGCGGCGCTGGAATGGAGCGCCGATGAGGTGATGATCGGCGGCCAGACCGAGGCCGCGCGGTTCCCGCCGTACCTGCAACTGGGGGATGCGCGGTTGGCGGTGCGCTACCGCTTCGAGCCCGGCGCGATCGACGACGGCATGACCCTGGCGGTGCCGCTGCATTTGCTCAATGCACTGGACCCGGCGCAGTTGTCCTGGCTGGCGCCGGGACTGGTCGCCGACAAGGCCGCGGCGCTGATCAAATCCCTGCCCAAGACCCTGCGCCGCAATTTCGTGCCCGCGCCGGATTTCGCCAAGGCCTTCCACGAGGCCCACGGCAGCGGCCAGGCGCCGGAAGCCGACGACTTCGCCGGCACCCTGGCGCGTTTCCTGCGCAAGCTGACCGGGGTGGAGGTGACCGCGCTGGATTTCGACTCCTCCGCGCTGGAGCCGCATCTGCGCATGAACCTGCGCCTGCTCGAACCGGCGGCGGGCAAGGACGGCCGCGGCAAGGGCGAGCCCACGGTGCTGGCCGAATCGCGCGACCTGGACGAGCTGCGCGCACGCTTCGGCGAACGCGCCGCGCGCGCCTTCGCTGCGCGCGCGGCCGACGGCCTGGGCCAGCATGGGCTGCTGGCGTTCCCGGAGCGGCCGATCCCGATGTCGGTGCCCGGCGCGGCCGGCGTGCCGGCGTTCCCGGCCCTGCACGACGATGGCCAGAGCGTGTCCCTGCGCGTGCATGCCGAGCGCGAGGCGGCGCTGCGCGCCCACCCGGGCGGTGTGCGCCGGCGGTTGGCGGTGGCGCTGGCCGACAAGCTGCGGCAGTCGCGCAAGCAATTGCCGATCCAGGCCAAGACCGGCCTGCTGTATGCGGCGATCGAATCGGCTGCACCGCGTCAGGAGCGCGCCTCGCCGACCCGCGCCGCGCAGGCGCGCACCGCGGACGGGCGCGCGGCGCAGGACCGGCCGCGCGACGGCGATCGCCTGCGCGAGGACATCGTCGATGGCGCCCTGGCCAGTTTGCTGGGCGAGGACGCCGAGCTGGTGCAAGTGCGCGATGCCGGGGCCTTCGAGCAACGCCGCGAGGCGGTCGCGCGCATGCTGTTCCCCGAAGCGATGGAGCGGCTGCGCCAGGCCGAGGCGATCCTGGTGGCGGTGGCCGAGGCGCGTGCGCGCCTGGAGTCGCCGTTGATGGGCTGGGCCAGCGGCAACCTGGACGATATGCGCAGCCAACTGGCCGGGCTGACCCCGCCGGGTTTCCTGCGCACAGTGCCGGCCGCGGCGCTGGCCGAATACCCGCGCTACCTCAAGGCGCTGGCGGTGCGCAGCGAACGCGCGCTGCGCGATCCGGTCCGCGACCAGGCGCGCATGCTCGAACTCAAGCCCTTCGCCGATGCCCTGGCCGCCGCCGACGCCAGCGGCGAGAGCGCCGCGCCGGGCTGGCAGGCCTTGCGCTGGGAGATCGAGGAACTGCGCGTGTCGCTGTTCGCCCAGGAACTGGGCGTGCGCGGCGCGGTCTCGCCGAAGAAGCTGGCGCAGCGGCTGGCGCAATTGCGCGGCTGAGCCGCGGTGCGAGCTCGGTGACCGGCGGTGCGGCCGGGTGGGGCGCTGGGGCCGGGTTGGGGCCGGCGTGGGGCCGGGTCCGCGCGGGGCTGAGTCCGGGCCGCGCTGGCGGCATGGGGGTGAATCCGGGCCGCGCCGGCGGCATGGGGCTGAATCCGGGCCGCACCGGCGGCCCGGGGCAGGTTCGACAGCGCGCGGACCGCGCGCTCGGGACTCACTCGCCGACGCGGCGGACCTTGGCCCGCGGCACCTGGCCTTCGATCTCCAGGTACCACGCGCCCATCATGCCGGGACGGACGGTGGCCTTGGGCGCGGCCACCGCCTTGCCCAGGTACAGCGAACCGTCGGTCACGCGCCAGCGCTGGCCGTTCTCCAGTTCGATCACATCGCCCTTGGCATAACCGCGGAACTCGCCCTTGATCGCGGCGCTGACCGGTTCGGCCTGGACCTTGGAGAAGGGATCGTTGCGCTCGGCCTGGGCCTGGCGCTTGCCTTCGGCCTTGGCCTCGGCCACCGCCTCGGTGCGCTCCTGGCCGAGCAACTGGTTGAGCAGGGCCAGTTGCGCCGGCGACAGCGTGTCCAGGCCGGTGGCCTGCATCTGCTCGGCGCTGAAGCGCTGCTCGACCGGGACATAGTCGCGCTCGGCGGCGACCGCGCCGGTGGCGGCGGCGAGCAGGACGGCGAGGCTCAGGGAGGACAACGCGCGCATGGCAAGGCTCCGTGGGGCGGTCGAAGGGGTCATCGTGGACGGATGCGGGTGGACGGCGCTGGCAGCTTACTTGACCCGCACGACCTTGGCGCGGGTGTTGTAGCCCTGCACCGACAAGTACCAGGCATTGCCGATCACGCTCGGGGCGATGCGCACCTGCGGCGCGTCCAACTGCACGCCCGGCAGGTCGGCGCCGTCGTCCTGGCGCCACTCCTGGCCGTTGTCCAGCACATACACCTGGCCGCGGGCGAAGCCCTCGAAGCGGCCGCTCATGCGCGCCACCACCGGCTCCTTGGACGGACGCTCGCCGAAGAAGCCGCGGCGTTCGTGCGCGGTCTCCTCCTTGGCCTTGACCGCGGCCTTGGCGGTCTCGCTGTCCAAGGTGCGGTTGAGCCAGGCGTTCAGGTTCGATAGTTCCTGCGCGTTGAGCTTGTCCAGGCCGGCCTGTTTGAACTGCTCGGCGCTCATCTGCTGCTCGATCCGCTGCGGGCCGGACTGTGCGTCCTGGGCCAGGGCGGCGGTCGGCGCGAGCACGGCGCAGACCAGGGCCGCGGCGAGCAGCAGGGGGCGCGGCAGGGAGGGGGCGATGGCGGACATCTGTGCTGTTCCTCGGGGCGGTTGCTCGCTAGTGTAGACGCTCGCCCCGGCCGCCACGATGCGCCGGTCCAGGCCGGCGGGACGCCCCGGGGCGTCCCCGCCGCTTTCGTCCGTCCCCGCCGAACCGCCCCGTCCAGCCACACCGTCCAGCCGACCCACGCGCTCCGCCACGCCGCCTCCGCCGCACCGCCCCGGTCCATCGTCCAGCCCCGCATCGCAGTGAACGCTTCCGCCGCACCCGAACGCCCCGACCCTTCCGCCGCGCTGGAGCTGCCCGCGGCCGCGGCCTTGCCTGCGCCGCTGCGGCGGGCGCTGGCCGAGGCAGCGCAACGCCCGCAGGCGGGCGAAGGCGCCCTGGACGCGCCGGAGGTCGTGGCCTCGACCCTGGACGCGCTGGCCCTGCTGGGCGCCGATGGCGACACCGTGGCCGCCGCCCTGCTGCACGCCTATCCCGGCTGGGCCGCGGCCCTGGGCGCCGGACTGGAACGCGAACATCCGGTCGTGGCCGCATTGCTGGACGGCCAGCGCGCCGCCGCCCAGGTCTGGGCGCTGCACGCCGAGCAAGGCCGCCGCTCCGGCACCGAGGGCCTGCGCCGGCTGCTGCTGGCGATCGTGCGCGACCTGCGAGTGGTGCCGATCCTGCTCGCCCGGCAACTGGCGCGCCTGCGCCATGCCGAACGCCTGCCGCCGCCGACCCGGCGCGAACTGGCCGCGCTGACCCGCGATATCCACGCTCCGCTGGCCAACCGGCTGGGCATCTGGCAGCTCAAGTGGGAGCTGGAAGACCTGGCCTTCCGCTACCTGGAGCCGCAGACCTACCAGAAAATCGCGCGCCTGCTCGACGAGAAGCGCGCCGACCGCGAGCGCTACATCGAGAACGTCAAGCGAGTGCTGCGCGAGGCGATGGCCGCGCAGGGGGTCAAGGCCGAGGTCGCCGGACGGCCCAAGCACATCTACAGCATCTGGAAGAAGATGCAGCGCAAGGACGTGCCCATCGGCGAGCTCTACGACCTGCGCGCGGTACGGGTGATGGTCGACGACCTGGCCGGGTGCTACGCCGCGCTGGGCGTGGTGCACGCGCAATGGACGCCGATCCCCAGCGAGTTCGACGATTACATCGCCCGGCCCAAGCGCAACGATTACCGCTCTCTCCACACCGCAGTGGTGGGGCCGGAAGGCAAGACCCTGGAGGTGCAGATCCGCACCCACGAGATGCACCGCCAGGCCGAACTGGGCGTGGCCGCGCACTGGAAATACAAAGAGGTCGGCAGCCACAGCGCCGACGCCGCCTTCGACCGCAAGATCGCCTGGATGCGGCGCCTGCTCGACGCCCGCGGCGAAGGCGCGCAGGGCGGCGACGAGGCCCTGGCCAGCGAGCTGGACACCGAACTGGTCGAAGACCGGGTCTATGTGCTCACCCCCAAGGGCGAGGTGATCGACCTGCCGGCCGGGGCCACGCCGCTGGACTTCGCCTATCACGTGCACACCGAAGTCGGCCATCGCTGCCGCGGCGCCAAGGTCGATGGCCGGATCGTGCCGCTGGACCACAAGCTGCGCAGCGGCGACCGGGTGGAGATCCTCACCGCCAAGACCGGCGAGCCGCGGCGCGATTGGCTGGTGGCCGCCAACGGTTTCCTCGCCAGCAATCGTTCGCGCGAGAAGGTGCGCACCTGGTTCCACAAGCTCGACCGCTCGCGCAACGAGGCGGCCGGGCGCGAGCTGCTGGACAAGGAGCTGCGCCGGCTCGGCCTGCTCGGCGCCGATCTGGCGCCGGCGCTGGAGCGTTTCACCCTGGGCAGCGAGGGCGACCTGCATGTGCAGGTGGCGCTGGGCTATCTGGGGCCGCACCAGGTCGGGCGGGTGTTGCTGGAGCACGAGCGCGCCGCGTCCGCGCCGCCGGCCGCGCCGGCGCCGCCGAGCGCAGCGCCAGCGCCGCGCAAGCCCAGCGGGCGCGCTACCGATTTCACCGTGGAGGGCGTGGGCAACCTGCTGGTGCAACTGGCGCGTTGCTGCCAGCCGCTGCCGGGCGAGCCCATCGTCGGCTACCTCACCCGCGGCCGCGGGGTCAGCGTGCACCGGCCCGGCTGCAGCGCCTTCGAGCGCCTGGCCGCGGCCCAGCCGCAGCGCGTGCTGCCGGTGGAATGGGGGCGCAAGGGCTCGGGCTACGAGGTCGATGTGGAAGTGTTGGCGCTGGACCGCAAGTGGCTGCTCAAGGAGGCCACCAACGCCATCGCCCAGGCCAATGCGCACGTGATCAGCATCCGCAGCGATGTCGAACGCAACGGCGCCCAGGTGCGCTTGCGGCTGCGCCTGCGAGTGGCCGATTACGGCCAGTTGTCCACCTTGCTGGGCAAGCTGGCGTCCCTGCCCGGGGTGGAGTACGCGCAACGCGCATGAGGCGGTTGCCTGAGCCAGCGGACGCAATGGCCGCGCTGGGCGCGCGCTAGCGCCTGTGCAGCGCGCGGGCGCGGCGTGGCCCGGGCGAAAGCGGCCGCCCGCCAGTGGTTCGGTGTCGTGGCCTGGCGCTGTGGTTCCGCGCGGTGGTCTCGGGGATCAGCGGGCCGCCAGCCCCTCGGCCAGCCGCTGCAGCCAGCCGGCGCGGCTGTGGCCGTCGGCGGCCGGGTCGTAGCTGCTGCCCAGCGAGGCCAGGGCCTGGCCCAGCGCGGCTTCGTCCAGCTCGCGCCCGCGCAGGGCTTCCAGCTCGGCGCGGACCTTGGCCACCTCGGCCTCGGGCTCGCCGTCCAGGTAATAGGCCAGCACCGCGTCGGCGTCGGCGTGTTCCACCGCCCAGTCCTGGTGGAAATAGGCGGAGAAGAAGTTTTCCAGCGCGGGATAGGCGCTCATGCAGGGTCTCGTGCGAAGCGGAGGCGCCGCGTCAGGGCGCGGTCGGGTAGCCGGTGACGATTCTATAGCCGATATCGAGCTTGTCCGAGCGCTCCAGCACCAGCTTCACCGAGAACACGTCCTCGGCCTCGCGCTCGCCGCGCTGCACCGAAATGCCGGTGCTGGCGTCGAAGCGCGCGTCCACCACCAGGCGGCGGCCGCCTTCGCCGTCCAGCCAGGCATCGATGGCCGGCTGGTTCTGGTCCAGGGTCTGGGCGACGAAGCGTTCGGCATCGGCCAGGGTGCGGAAGCTGGAGGAGGCGCTGATGTTCTCGCGCTGCAAGCGATCGAGCAGCTCGCCGGCGGTCTTGCCGACATGGCGTTCGATCAGGTGGCCGCCGGCGTCCTCGTGCGCATCCAGGCCGCCGCCGGGGACTTGGCCGGCGCCGTCGGCGTCGAGGTGGCGGTCCAGGCGCGAGAGCGTGCCTTCCAGCCGGTCGCGCTCGGCGCGCGGCAGTTCGTTGGCCGGATAGTCGCGCAGGCCATCGCGCACCTCGCCGAGCAGGACGCGGCCCTGCGGGTCCTGCGCGTCGCCGACGCCGCGGGCGATGGCCGAATCCACATCGCCCAGGAATTGCTCCAACTGCTCCGGTTCGGCCAGGCCGGCGATGTAGCCGCCGACGTCGCCGCTGGCCTGCGCCTGGGCCAGGCTGGCCGCCTGGGTGGCGGCCCAGGCCGCAGGCGAGGCCTGCGCGGCGTAGGTGGAAACCGGGTCGAAAGCGGGCGGCGACAGATTCATGGCGAGCTCGGTGTTCGAGGGACTGGCGCACCTTAGTGGGCCCTGCGCAGCCGGCCCAGCTGGTGCCGGCCCTAGGGCTGGTGATGTCCCTAGGTGGGGCGGCGCGCGGTGGGGCGGCGCGCGGGGCGCTGCGCGCGCGCCCGGCCGCGCTGCGGTGCGCCGGGACTGCGCAGCGCAACGGATGCGCCCCGGGTGCGCCAGGGACACGCCGCGGACCCGCCGTGGATGCGCTCTGGGTCCCGGCCATCGCGCGCGCGCTGGCGCGGCCGTCATCCGCGCGGCGTTATTCTTTGCGCCGTGAATCCGCGCCCACCGACCCCGTCGTCC
Source organism: uncultured Lysobacter sp. (assembly GCA_966185905.1). GTDB lineage: Bacteria > Pseudomonadota > Gammaproteobacteria > Xanthomonadales > Xanthomonadaceae > Lysobacter. Next base: position 5,256 of record CBIFVU010000092.1, on the reverse strand, counting down.
GACTCCGCCGCGCACCGCGACCGCGCCGGCCGGATCGAGCCGCGGCTGGGGCCGCAGGCCGACGCTGGCGCCAGCGCGAGCGAAGCCGCGCGCGGCGCGGAACCGGCCGCTGCTCCTGGGGACAACCCGGGGGGGCGCCGTCGGCTGGCGCAGCGCCATCGCGGCGCGCCTCTCGCTGCCCACGCATGGGCCTGGCGCGCCGGCGCGCTGGGCGCGCTGCTGTTGGCGGCGGCGCTGGCCTGGTGGCGGCAGCCGCTGTCGGACTGGCTCTGGCCCGATACCCGCCTGCAGCAACTGCGCGAACAAGCCAGCCTGGCGCTGGCCGATGGCCGGCTGAGTTCGGCCGACGGCCACGGCGCGCGCGAACTGTACGAGGCCGCGCTCGCGCTGGACCCTGATCGTGCCGACACCCGCGAAGGCCTGGCCCGGGTCGGCCGCGCGGCCTTGGCCCAGGCGCGCCAGGCCATCGACGCCGGCCACTTCCAACAGGCGCGCGAACGCCTGGCGCTGGCGCGCGAATTGACCCAGCCGCGCGAGCGGGTCGAAACCCTGGAACGCGCCCTGCGCCAGCGCGAGGCCGCCCACGCCGGCCTGGACCGGCTGGTGGCCGCCGCCGCGGCCGCGCGCGCGCAGGGCCGCCTGGACGGCGCGCCCGACGCCGCCCTGCCGCTGTACCAGCGCGTGCTGGAGCTGCAGCCGCAGCGCAACGACGCCCTGGAAGGCCGCGACGACACCCTCGCCGACCTGCTCCAGGCTGCGCGCCGCGCCCTCGACGACGGCGACCTGCCGCGCGGGGCCGAGGGCGTGGCGCGGGTGCAGCAGGCCGACCCCGGGCATGCCGACCTGCCCGATGCGCTGACCGTGCTCGAACGCCACCTCGAACAGCATCGCCGCCGCGCCGACCAGGCCCTGCGCCGGCAACGCCTGGAGCAGGCTGCCGCCGGCTATCGCGAGGTGTTGGCGGTGCATGCCGACGATGCCGCCGCCCAGCGCGGCCTGGCCGCGGTGGCCGCGGCCCACGCCGCGCGCGGCGAGCGCCTGGCCGCGGACTTCCATTTCGCCCAGGCCGAGGCCGAACTGGCCCGCGCCGCCGCGCTGGACCCTGGCGCACCGGCGCTGGCGGTGGCCCGCCAACACTTGGAACGCGCGCGCCAATCGCGCAAGCGCCTGGACCAGGACGCTCCGCCGCAGAGCCGCCAGGCCCTGCGCCGGCTGCTGGCCGAGGCGGCCGCGGCCGAACAGCGCGGCGACCTGCTGACCCCGCCCGGCGACAGCGCCTACGACAAGCTGCGCGCGGCCCAAGCGATCGCGCCGCAGGACCCGCAGGTGCGCGCCGCCGCGGCGCGGTTGCTGCCGGCGGCGCGTCGTTGCTTCGAGCAGGAACTGCGCGGCAACCGCCTGTCCCGCGCCGGCGAGTGCCTGGATGCGCGGCGCGCGCTGGAAGGCGAGGGCGGCGCCCTGCGCGAAGCCTCCGCGCGCCTGGCCCAGCGCTGGATCGCGGTCGGCGACGAGCGCCTGGGCGCGGGCGAGCTGCCTACTGCGCGCGCGGCGCTGCAGGCCGCGCGCACGCTGGACCCGCACGCTCCGGGCATCGCCGAACTGGCGGCGCGGGTGCAGGCCGCCGCCGCGGCCAACTGAGCGTCCGGCGAAGCCGCGTCCGCGTCCGGCCCCGAACTCCAAGCCCGATCGCCGCTCCCCACCTGAACCGCACCCGCGCACGCGTCCAGGCGGCCGCTGGCTCGGCGGGCTTGGGCGATAATGGGCCGATGCTTGCCCGCCTCGCCGCCCACGCCGCCCTGCCTGCCCGTTCTTGCGCGCCCCCGTTCGGCGCGTTCCGATCCAGGGCGCCCCGAATCGAGGCGCCCCGATTCGAGGCCCTCCGATTCGAGGCCCTCCGATTCGAGGCGCCCCGATCCGAAGCGCCCCGATCCGGGGCGCTTCGATACAAGACATGCCGATCCGAGGCGCCCCGGCCCGGCACCCACCGATCCGCAGCGCCCCCGGCCCGAGCCCATCGTTCGAGTCCGCTTCGGCCCCGCGCCATCCGGGCCCCGGGGCTTGCGGTCGTTGCGCTCCAGGCGGTTGCGCCTCAGGCCGCTGCGCTCCCGGGCCCGGCATTGCGGCGCCGCGCGCCCGCGCGGCCGGCCTCCGCCGCCGACCTGCCGCGTCCGGCACGGGCCCGGCGATGAGCGCGACTGAGTCCGCGCCGGCCGGTCCGCGCCGCACCGAGCCGCTGGTGACCGTGGTGCTGTGCACCTACAACGGCACCCGCTTCCTGGGCGCGCAACTGGACAGCCTGCTGGCCCAGCGCCGTCGCCCGGACCGCATCGCCATCGCCGACGACGCCTCCAGCGACGGCACCTGGACCCTGCTGGAAGCCTTCGCCGCGCGCGCCCGCGCCCAGGGCGTGGCGGTGGAACTGCATCGCAACCCGGCCAACCTGGGCTACCTGCGCAACTTCGAGGCGGCGCTGCAACGCCTGCCCGAGGACGCCGGGATCGTCCTGCTCAGCGACCAGGACGATCTGTGGCACGGCGAGAAGATCGCCACCCTCGCCGAGGCCTTCCGCCAGCGCCCGGAGCTGGACTTGGTGCACAGCGACGCGCGCCTGGTCGATGCCGCCGGCGCCGACCTGGGCGAGCACATGTTCGGCATCCTGGGCGTGTCCGCCGGCGAACTGGCCGATCTGCACGGCGGCCGCGGCTTCCAGGTGCTGGTCCGGCGCAACATCGTCACCGGCGCGACCCTGGCGGTGCGGCGCTCGCTGCTGCCGCACGTCTTCCCGATCCCAGGCGACTGGGTCCACGATGAATGGATCGCGCTGCTGGCCGCGGCCATCGGCCAGATCGATACCCTGGAGGCGGCCTTGATCGACTACCGCCAGCACGGCGCCAACCAGATCGGCGCGCGCCGGCGCAGCCTGGCCGAGCGCCTGGGCGGCAGCCAGCAGCGCCTGGCGCAGATGCAGGGCCTGGTGCGCAAGTTCGAATCGCTCAGCGCCTTCATCGAGCGCCACGATCCGCCGATCCCGGCCGAGCGCCGCGCGGTGATCGCCGAGCGCCTGGCCCACCTGCGCCTGCGCCTGGCGATGCCGCGCAGCTTCCTGCGCCGCTTGCCGCTGGTCTTGCAGGAATGGCGCCACGGCCGTTACCGCCGCTTCGCCAGCGGGCCGCGCTCGCTGGTCTGCGACGTGCTGGGGCTGCGCTGATGGCCGCCGTCGCTTCCCCCGCGCCGACGGCCGATGTCTGCGCCGCCATCGTCACCTACCACCCGCAGATCGATCTGCTGGAACAGGTGGTGGGCGCGGTCCGCGGTCAGGTCGGGCGGGTGCTGATCTTCGACAACGCCAGCCACGGCGCCGAGCTGGAGGCCTGCTTCCAGCGCCTGGGCGCGGCCGGGGTCGAGGTGGTGCGCTCGCCGGCCAACGTCGGCCTGGGCCGGGCCATCAACCAGGCCGCGCAGCGCGCGCGCGGGCAGGGCTTCGCCCACTTGCTGCTGATGGACCAGGACAGCCTGGTCGATGCCGGCATGGTCGCCACCCTGCGGCACTGGTTGCTGGCGCTGCAAGCGCAAGGCCCGGTGGCCGCGGTCGGCCCGCAGTTCCGCGACCAGCGCACAGGCGAGGTCGCGCCGTTCGTGCGCATCGGTTTCCCCATGAACCGCAAGCTCTATGGCGGCCCCGGCCAGGCGGTGGACTGCGATTTCCTGATCACCTCCGGCACCTTGCTGCCGCTGGCCGTGCTCGACGCGGTCGGCGGCATGGACGAGGGCTTGTTCATCGACAACGTCGACATCGAGTGGAGTTCGCGCGCGCGCCACCGCGGCTATCGCCTGTACGGGGTGTGCGATGCGCACATGCAGCACCGCATCGGCGACCTGGTGCGGATCACGCCCTTGCTGCCGTCCTACCGCCGGGTCGTGCACAGTCCGACCCGGCTGTACTACATGATGCGCAACCGGGTGTTGTTGTATCGCCGCGCCGAGGTGCCGGGCCGCTGGACCGCGCAGGACCTGCCGCGGCTGGCGATGAAGTTCGTCGGCACCGCGGTCTTCCTCAAGCCGCGCCTGGGCTATCTGCGGGCGATGCTGCGCGGGTTGCGCGACGGCCTGGCCGGCCGGCAAGGGCCGATGCCGCCCTGAGCGCGCGGCCGGCGGCCCATTCACCGGGTCTGAACGCCCGGCCGGCCCAGCCGCAGGGCGCCGCCGCGCGCCCAGGACGCCTGCGCTAGACTTCCCGGCGACTCCCTGTACGGCATTTCCGTGGCCCGCATCGATTACGACGAAGACGAGCACGACCGCGACGACACCGGCAGCGCGCCGTCCTGGCGCCGCCGGCTGGTGACCTGGACCCTGGCCGTCGGCGGCCTGGGCCTGGGCTTCCTGATCCCGTACACGCTCTATCTCAACCACGAGGTGGGCGAGCGCTTCGGCCAGTTGCAGTGGCAATTGCCGACCCGCGTCTACGCCCGCCCGCTCGAGCTCGCCCCCGGCCTGGCGCTGGACGCGGCCACCCTGAAGACCGAGCTGGACGCGGCCTCCTACCGCGAGGACAGTGGCGAGCGTCCCGGCACCTACGCCCGCGACGGCGGCCGCTTCACCATCGCCAGCCGCGGCTTCAACGATGTCGACGGCCAGGTGTTGCCGCGCCGCATCCAGGTCGTGCTCTCCGGCGGCCGCGTGGCCAGCCTGCAGGACCTGACCACGCGCAAGGCGCTGCGCAGCGCGCGCCTGGACCCGGCGCGCATCGCCACGCTGTACGGGCAGAAGCAGGAAGAACGGCGCCTGGTGCGGATCGAGGAAGTGCCCGAGCTGCTGGTCACCGGCCTGCAGGCGGTGGAAGACCGCGATTTCAACCACCACATGGGCATCGACCTGACCGGCATCGCCCGCGCCGCGTTCAAGAACGTCGCCGCCGGCCGCGCCAAGCAGGGCGCCAGCACCCTGACCCAGCAGTTGGCGCGCAGCGGCCTGCTCGGCATCGGCCAGGAACAGACCCTGACCCGCAAGAGCAAGGAGATCCTCTACGCCCTGCTGATCGAGGCGCGCTACGACAAGCGCACCATCCTGGAGGCCTATTTCAACCAGGTCTACCTCGGCCAGCGCGGTTCGCAGGCCATCCACGGCGTGGCCGCGGCCTCGGAGTTCTGGTTCGGCCGCGACCTGCGCGACCTCAACACCGAGCAGATCGCGCTGCTGATCGGCATCGTGCGCGGGCCGTCCTACTACGATCCGCGGCGCAATCCCGAGCGCGCGCTG
>CBIFVU010000091.1:0-13498 GCA_966185905.1 uncultured Lysobacter sp. | reverse complement strand
CCGCTGACCACCGCCCCTCCAATCCCCAATCCCGAATCCCCAATCCCGAATCCCGAATCCCCGCCCCAAGGAAACCCGCCATGCTGCTGATGCGCCAGGTCACCAAGGTCTACCGCACCGAACTCGTCGAAACCCACGCGCTGCGCTCGCTGGACCTGCACGTGCGCGACGGCGAGTTCGTCGCCGTGACCGGGCCGTCGGGCTCGGGCAAGACCACCTTCCTCAACATCGCCGGCCTGCTGGAGACCTTCACCGGCGGCGAGTACAAGCTCGACGGCGAGGACGTGCGCGGCCTGTCCGACGATGCCCGCTCGCGCCTGCGCAACCAGAAGATCGGTTTCATCTTCCAGAGCTTCAACCTGATCCCCGACCTGAACCTGTTCGACAACTGCGACGTGCCGCTGCGCTACCGGCGCATGCCCGCGGCCGAGCGCCGCCAGCGCATCGAACAGGCGTTGACCCAGGTCGGCCTGGGCTCGCGCATGCGCCACTATCCCACCGAACTGTCCGGCGGACAGCAGCAACGCGCGGCGATCGCGCGCGCGCTGGCCGGCTCGCCGCGCCTGTTGCTGGCCGACGAACCCACCGGCAACCTGGATTCGCAGATGGCGCGCGGGGTGATGGAGCTGCTGGAGGAAATCAACGCCCAGGGCACCACCATCATCATGGTCACCCACGACCCGGAACTGGCCGCGCGCGCCGCGCGCAACGTGCACATCGTCGATGGCATGGCCACCGACCTGCGCGCCGAGCCCAGCCTGGTGCGCGCGCCGGGCGCGGCGCCGGCCGGCGCCGAAACCGCCACCGCCTGAGGCCCGCCCATGTCCGGCAACAGCCAGTTCGCCTACTACCTGCAGCTCGCCGTGCGCAGCTTCAAGCGCAACCGGGCGCTGACCGCGCTGATGGTGCTCGCCATCGCCCTGGGCATCGGCGCGGCCATGACCACCCTGACCGTGTTCTACGTGCTCTCCGGCGATCCCCTGCCCGAACGCAGCGCCACCTTGTTCCATCCGCGCCTGGAGCCGCGCTCGATGGTCGGCTATACCGGCAACAGCCAGCCGCCCGACGATATGACCCGCCTGGATGCCGAGACCTTGCTGCGCCAGGCACGCGGCGATCGCCAGGCGCTGATGACCGGCGGCTCCGTCGCCATCGAGCCGCGGCGCGACAATCTTCCCGCTTTCCGCCAGAACTCGCGCTTCACCTCGGCCGATTTCTTCCCCATGTTCGCCGTGCCGTTCAAGTACGGTGGCCCCTGGACGGGCAAGGACGACGAGCGGCGCGCGCGGGTGGCGGTGATCACCAGCGCGCTCAACGACCGATTGTTCGGCGGCGGCAACAGCGTGGGCAAGTCGGTGTGGGCCGACAATCAGGAACTGCGCGTGGTCGGCGTCACCGATGCCTGGCGCCCTCAGCCGAGCTTCTACGACCTCAGCCAGGAGCGCGGCTTCGGCGAACCGGAGGAGCTGTTCGTGCCGTTCAGCACCTCCCGCGACCTGAGCATGAACCCGCAAGGCAACATCGACTGTTGGGGCGACAGCAGCGCACTGAAGGAAGGCAACCGCTCGCTCAACGCCGAATGCGTTTGGCTGCAGTACTGGGTGCAACTGGACACGCCGGAGAAGGTCGATGCCTATCGACGCTATCTGGCCGATTACAGCGCCCAGCAGCGCGCCGCCGGGCGCTACGCGCGTCCCACCGCGCCGGAACTGGACAGCCTGATGGGCTGGCTGGACTACAAGCGGGTGGTGCCGGCGGACGTGCGCTTGCAGATGTGGCTGGCGCTGGGCTTCCTGGCCGTGTGCCTGCTCAACACCGTCGGCCTGCTGCTGGCCAAGTTCCTGCGCCGCTCCGGCGAGATCGGCGTGCGCCGCGCGCTGGGCGCGACCAAGCGCGCGATCTTCGCCCAATGCCTGGTCGAAGCCGGTACGGTCGGCCTGGCCGGCGGCTTGCTCGGCCTGGTGCTGGCGCAGTTCGGACTGTGGGCGGTGCGCCAGCAATCGGTCGGCTACGCCGCCCTGGCGCGGCTGGATCCGACCATGCTCGCCGCCACCTTCGCCCTGGCCGTCGCCGCCAGCGTGCTGGCCGGGCTGTTGCCCGCCTGGCGCGCCTGCCAGGTGACGCCCGCCATCCAGCTCAAGAGCCAGTGAGGCCGACATGGACATCCGTCCGATCCTGACCACCCTGCGCCGCCACAAGACCGCGGCGGCCCTGATCGTATTCGAGGTCGCGCTGACCTGCGCGATCATCTGCAACGCGCTGTTCCTGATCCAGAACCGCATCGAACGGCTGGACCGCCCCAGCGGCATGGTCGAGGACGAGTTGATCGCCTTGAAGATCACCGACATCAGCGCCAGCGCCGATGTCGACGCCCGCACCCTGTCCGACCTGGCCGCGCTGCGAGCGCTGCCCGGCGTGCGCTCGGCCACCATCTCCAACCAGGTGCGCTACGGCGATTCGGCCTGGAACTCCGGGGTCGGGCCCAAGCCGAACCAGCAGGTGGAGACTGCCAGCGCCACCAACTACTACGCCGAGACCCAGTTGCTCGACACCCTCGGCCTGAAGCTGGTGGCGGGACGCAATTTCACCGAGAGCGAGGTCGTCACCTTCACCGATCGGGCCAAGCCCGACTCGCCGCGCGCGCCGGTCGCGCTGTTGACCCGGGCGCTGGCCGACAAGCTCTATCCCGGCCAGAACCCGCTCGGCCAGCGCATCTACACCGGCGGCAGCGAAGGCGCGCAGGTCATCGGCGTGGTCGAGCACCTGATGCGTCCGTATGAGATGACCGGCCCAGCGGCCGCGGACTATTCGGTGATCTACCCCACCCGCATGAACTACAACTACGGCTTCTACTTGATCCGGGTGAAGGACCCGTCCCAGCGCGCGCAAGTGCTGGCGGCGGCCAACCGCGCACTGGCGGGCAACGGCGCCCAGCGCATCCTCGGCAAGGACAACGCCACCCTCGAGGCCATGGCCGACGAGTTCCACCGCACCGACCGGGCGATGGTGTGGTTGCTCGGCGCCGTGTGCGTGGCGCTGCTGATCGTCACCGCGCTGGGCATCGTCGGGCTGGCCAGCTTCTGGGTCCAGCAACGCACCAAGCAGATCGGCGTGCGGCGTGCGCTCGGCGCCACCCGCGGCCAGATCCTGCGCTACTTCCAGACCGAGAACTTCCTGCTGACCAGCCTCGGCATCGCCCTGGGCATGGCCCTGGCATTCGGCATCAACTTGTTGTTGATGCAGCATTACGAACTGCCGCGCTTGCCGGCGCTGTACCTGCCGCTGGGCGCCTTCAGCCTGTGGCTGCTGGGCCAGGTGGCGGTGTACGGCCCGGCCCGGCGCGCGGCGCTGGTGCCGCCGGCGCTGGCCACGCGCGCGGCCTGAGCGCGCCGCCCGGCGCGCTGCGGCCACGGCCCCGTATGCAGCAACCCCGCCTGCAGGCCGCACCGCCCGCAGGCGCGGGGCGGCGCTGGCGAAAGCGCTCGCGGCAAGCCGGACCCTGTGCGGTCCGGCGCTGCCCTGGTGCGCACCGGATCCCGCGCTCCACGCGCGGCACAGGTCGGGTTCGATGCTCGCATTGCAGGCTCGGTTCGCAGTAACGCCCACAGACCCCGGCATGCAGACGGCCGATCGCCACGCCGCCCGGCGCGCTGCGGACCATAGCGCCCGCTGCCTCCACGCCGCCTCGCAGGCCGCCGGCCTCGCCGGCCACTGCAACGCGCTGGCATACTCGCCACACCGTTCCTCCACCGGCGCCCAGCGCCCTTGAGCGAGATATCCGCCCTTGATGCGCACGGTCCTGGTCATCGACGACAATCCCGCGGTCGGCACCGCCCTGGACCTGCTGCTGGGCCTGCGCGAAATCCGCGTGCTGGTCGCCGCCTCGCCCGAGCAAGGCCTGGACCTGCTCGCGCGCGAAGACGTCGGGCTGGTGCTGCAGGACATGAACTTCAGCGCCGACACCACCTCCGGCGAAGAAGGCGTGGCGCTGTTCCGCGCCATCCGCGAGCGCCACCCCGACCTGCCGATCATCCTGCTGACCGCCTGGACCCACCTGGACATCGCCGTGGACCTGGCCAAGGCCGGCGCCGCCGACTATCTGGCCAAGCCCTGGGACGACCACAAGCTGCTGGCCAGCGTGGAGAACCTGCTGGAGCTCGGCGCCAGCGCGCGCGAAGTCACGCGCCTGCACGAGCAGCGGCGGCGCAGCCACCGCGAGCTGGAAGCCCGCTACGACCTGCGCGGGCTGGTGTTCGGCTCCGAGCCGCTGGCGCGGGTGATCGAGCTGGCCGGGCAGGTCGCGCGCGCCGACGTGCCGGTGCTGATCACCGGCCCCAACGGAGCGGGCAAGGAGAAGATCGCCGAGATCGTGCAGGCCAACTCTTCGGTCAGCGCCGGCCCCTTCGTCACCCTGAACTGCGGCGCGCTGCCGACCGAGCTGATCGAGGCCGAACTGTTCGGCGCCGACGCCGGCGCCTACACCGGCGCCAATCGCCCGCGCGAGGGCAAGTTCGAGGCCGCCGACGGCGGCACCTTGTTCCTGGACGAAATCGGCAACCTGCCGCCGACCGGGCAGATGAAGCTGCTGCGGGTGCTGGAGACCGGGCGCTTCGAGCGTCTGGGCTCCAACCGCGAGCGCCAGGTCAAGGTGCGCGTGATCAGCGCCACCAACGCCGACTTGCCGGCGATGATCCGCGACGGCCGCTTCCGCGAAGACCTGTACTACCGCCTCAACACGATCCAGATCGCGATCCCGCCGCTGGCCGAACGCCGCGACGACGTGCTGCCGCTGGCCCGGCATTTCCTGCGCCACGATCCGCTCGGCGCGGGCAAGCGCCTGGGCGAAGACGCCGAGCGCGCGCTGCTGGCGCACAGTTGGCCGGGCAATGTGCGCGAGCTGCGCAACACCTTGCAGCGCGCCGCCCTGCTGGCCCGCGGCGAGGCCATCGGTGCCGCCGACCTGGGCCTGCCCCTGGCGCCGATGGCCACCGTCGCCCACGCCAGCGAGGAGCCCGACCGCGCCGCGATCGAAGCCGCGCTGGAGCGCGCCGGCGGCGTGCTGGCCCAGGCCGCGGCCGAACTGGGCCTGTCGCGGCAGGCGCTCTATCGCCGCCTGGAACGGCTCGGCATCCGCCGCGACTGAGGAACCTGCGAACATGCGCCGCCTTCCCCTGAGCCTGGTCTTCGCCGCCATCGCGCTGGCCTACCTGGCGGCCGGCGCGGCGCTGGCGCTGTGGTTGTCGACGCACCTGCCGCATCTGTGGCAAGCCCTGGCGATCGCGATGGCGGCGCTGGCGCCGCTGCTGGTCTATCACGTGCGCCGAGCGTTCGCGCCGATGAACTCCTTGTTCCGCGCCCTGGCCGGTTCGGTGGCCAGCTACCGCGACGGCGACTACGCCGTAAGCTTCCACTGGACCGGAAAGGGCGATCTGGGCGACCTGGTGGACAGCCACAACCGCCTCGGCGACACCTTGCGCGAGCAGCGCCAGAACCTGGTCCAGCGCGAACTGCTGTTGGACACCATGGTCCAGAACACGCCGGTGGCGATGTTGCTGATCGACCCATCGCGCCGGATCGTCCACGGCAACCTGGCTGCGCGCAAACTGCTCGGGGGCGGACGCCGGCTCGAAGGCCAGGCGTTCGAGGCGCTGATGCAGCGCGCGCCCGGCCCGATGCGCGAGGCGCTCGATCGCGGCGGCGACGGCATGTTCAGCGTCGGCAGCGTCGAGGACGAGGAGATCTACCACTTGTCCCGGCGCCATTTCCGCCTCAACGGCCGCATCCACGAATTGCTGCTGCTGCGCGCGCTGACCGCCGAGTTGCGGCGCCAGGAAGTGCAGACCTGGAAAAAGGTGATCCGGGTGATCAGCCACGAGCTCAACAACTCGCTGGCCCCGATCGCCTCGCTGGCCCATTCCGGCGCCGAACTGGTCCGGCGCGGGCAGTACGAGCGCCTGCCCACCGCGCTCAACACCATCGAAGAACGCGCGCGGCACCTGGAGGGCTTCATCCGCGACTACGCCCGCTTCGCCAAGCTGCCGGCGCCGCGGCGGCAGCCGCTGGCATGGCGGCGCTTTCTGGAACAGCTGCGCAGCCAGGTCGAGTTCGCCAGCGAGGATGTCGCCGAGGACGCCATCGCCATGGCCGATGCGGCGCAACTGGAGCAGACCCTGATCAACCTGCTCAAGAACGCGCACGAATCCGGCAGTGAGCCGGGCGAGGTGCGCCTGCAACTACGCCGGCTCCCCGACGCGTGGCGCATCGACGTGCTCGACCGCGGCAGCGGCATGAGCGAGGCGGTGCTGTCCAACGCATTGCTGCCGTTCTATTCGACCAAGCGCAACGGCACCGGCCTGGGCCTGGCCTTGGCGCGCGAGATCGCCGAAGCGCACGGCGGCCGCATCGCCCTGCTCAACCGCGACGGCGGCGGGCTGTGCGTGTCGATGGTGCTGCCGGACTGAATCCACAGCGCCGGCGCCCGGCGCATCGCAATGGAGCGGCCGGCCCCTCGCGGCCGCGCGCCCGGCCCGCCCGCACCGCTGCCGCTTGCCTCATGGCAGCGGCGATTTCCCGCACTGCGTCGCACTCGCGCGAACCGCGAACGCACGCAGGTTATTCGCGCGCGAGTTGAACCACGCTGGCGCAGCGAACCCTCCAGCGCCCGTCCCGACTATTGGCCGAACCCAGCCGAACGCGCCGCCCGTAGGGTGGTGCGCCCACCGCTTCGTTTCTAGCCAGGACGCACGCGATCGGCGCGTTCGCATCCGCCAAATCCACGCTGTTTTTCCAAACAATGGAAGAGGAGATCCGCCAATGCTTCGCCAATCTACGCTTCTTGGTTTCGGTCTAATGGCCTTTCTCGCCAGTTCCGGCGCTTGCGCAGCGCGCAATGTCGTGTTCCTGAACAACCCTTCGCCACAGGACGTGAAGGACATCGCCCATTACCGCGTCGCGGGCACCGGCCAACCGTTCTTCTCCGACCTGGTCCTGTTCGCCGCCAACATCAACGGCAGCACGCCGAACACCCCGGTGCTGCACTACAACGCCGAGATGAGCGCGATCCTGAACGACAACATCGACGCAGTCCGGCAGTTGCAGGACGCAGGCATCAAGGTCCAGATCTCCTACCTGGGCAACCATCAGAACGCAGGCTGGTCGTGCAACATGACCTCCAGGACCGCGACCCGGCTGGCCAACGCGATGGTCGCCGACGTGGTCAAGTACGGCCTGGACGGCATCAGCGTGGACGATGAGTATTCCACCTGTTCGGGCAGCGCGAGCTCGTTCTACGCCGTGCTCAAGGCGATCCGCGCCAATCCTTACTTCGGCGGCAAGACCCTGAGCAAGGCGCTGTGGTCGGATTCGATCTACTTCCGCGCGCCCTACAACGCCGCCGTCCAGCTCACCGAAGGCTACGAGATGACCTATGGCGGCAGCGTCGGTCATCTGGCGCCCTACGTCGGCTACGGCATGGCCAAGAGCCATCTGTTCCTCGGCATCTCGCCGGAGTTCAGCTCGGCCGCGCAGGCCGGCGCCATCGCTGCGGACGTCGCCGCCGAAGGCTACCAGGGCGTGATGGTGTGGGCGCCCAATGCCTTCCTCAGCACGACCGCTGCGGCGCAGTACTACACCCAGATCGTGCAGGCCCAGGCCGGCGCGACCGAAACGGTGGAATACGTCCCCTGAGCGCCGCTCGGCGGATCGGCGCCGCGGTCGAATGCCGGCTCGCCCCGCAGCCGTGCGCGAGCGATGCGCAGACGCGGACGCAGGCTCGGACGCAGGAAGCCCGCGGGCTTCCTGCGTCGCGCCCGCTCACTCCTGCGGCTTGTGCTTGACCGGACGCGTCCAACCTTCGACCGTGGCCTGGCGGGCGCGGCCCAGGGTCAGTTCGCCCGCCGGCGCCGGCCGGGTGATCACCGAACCGGCGGCGATGGTCGCGTCCTTGCCGATGGTCACCGGCGCCACCAGCGAAGCGTTGGAACCGATGAAGGCGCCGTCCTCGATGGTGGTGGTCCACTTGTTGGCGCCGTCGTAGTTGCAGGTGATGGTGCCGGCGCCGATGTTGACGCCGGCGCCGACCACCGCATCGCCCAGGTAAGTCAGGTGGTTGGCCTTGCTGCCCACGCCCACCCGCGCGTTCTTGGTCTCGACGAAATTGCCCACGTGAGCGCCGTCGGCCAGCACCGTGCCCGGGCGCAGGCGCGCATACGGCCCGATCTGGGCAGCGCCTTCGACCACCACGCCGTCCAGGTCGCAATGTGCGCGCACTTCGGTCCCCGCCCCCAGGCGCACGTCCTTGAGCCGGCAGAACGGGCCGATGCGCACGCCGTCGCCCAGTTCGACCACGCCTTCGAGGATCGCATCGACATCGATCTCCACATCGCGGCCCACGCTGACGCTGCCGCGCTGGTCGTAGCGCGCCGGGTCGGCCAGGCGCGCGCCTTGCACGCACAGCGCGCGTGCGGCGCGCAGTTGGAAGGCGCGCTCAAGCTGGGACAACTGCCAGGGATCGTTGGCGCCCTCGACCTCGATCGGGTCGAGCACGTGCACCATCTCGGCGGCGTTGTATTCGTCGGCGGCGGAGGCGAACACGTCGGTCAGGTAGTACTCGCCCTGGGCGTTGTCGTTGCCCAGGCGCTCCAGCCAGCGCCGCAGCGGCTCGCCGTCTGCGACCAGGATGCCGGTGTTGACGGTGCGGATGGCGCGCTGGTCCTGGTCGGCGTCCTTGTGCTCGACGATGCGGCCGACCCGGCCCTCGGGGTCGCGCACGATCCGGCCGTAGCCGGTCGGGTCGTCCAGGTCGGCCACCAGCACCGCCAGCCGGCCCGGCGCGGCCAGCAGCCGCTCCAGGGTCTGCGGGGCGATCAGCGGCACGTCGCCGTAGAGCACCAGCACGCGCGCGTCCTGGGGCACGCCGGGCATGGCCTGCTGGACGGCGTGGCCGGTGCCCAGGCGCTGGGCCTGCTCGGACCAGCGCAGATCGTCCTGCCCGGCGAAGGCGGCGCGCACCTGCTCGCCGCCGTGGCCGTAGACCACGTGGATCCCGGCCGGGCGCAGCGCGCGCGCGGTGTCGATCACATGCCCCAGCATCGGCCGTCCGGCGATCTTCTGCAGCACCTTGGCCGTCGCCGACTTCATGCGCTTGCCCTCGCCGGCGGCGAGAATGACGATATGCAACTGGTTCATCGGCTCTTGAGCCATGGGTCATCCTTACGTTCGATGTAGTGACGTGGGCCCCCCGTCGGGGGCGAATCTTAGCAATTACCCATTCAAGGACCCTGCATGACCGCTGAGCGCGCTTCCCGGCGCACCGCCGCCCTGGTCGCCCTGGCCCTCACCGCGCTCGCCGCCCTGGTCCTGCGCCAGGACGCCAACTGGGACCTGCGCAACTATCACCTCTACACGCCGCTGGCCTGGCTGGACGGGCGCCTGGACCGCGACATCGCCGCGGCCCAGTTGCAGAGCTGGTACAACCCGGTCGCCGATCTGCCCTTCGCCCTGCTGGTGCGCGCCGGTGCCGGCGGCTGGCTGGTGTCGCTGTGGCTGGCGCTGCCGACCGCGTTGGCCCTGTTCTTCGCCCTGCGCCTGCTCGACGCCCTGATGCCGGCCCAGCGCAGTCGCCTGCGCAGTTGGATGGCCGGGCTGGTGGCGATCACCGGCGCGGCGGTGTACCCGGGCACGGCGGCGACCTTCAACGACCAGTTCGTCGCCGCGCTGGTGCTGGGCGGGCTGTGGTGGATGGTGGCCGCGCGCGCGCGCCACGGCGACTGGGCCGTATGGCTGCCGATCGGCCTGCTGGGCGGGCTGGCAGCCGGGGTCAAGCTGACCGCGGCCATGTATTGCGCGGCCTTCATCGCCGCCGCGGTGGCGGCCGGCCCGCTGCGCCGGGCGCCGGTGCGGCTGGCGGCGCTGGCCGCCGGCGGCCTGGCTGGGGCCGCCCTGGGCTGGGGCCCCTGGGCCTGGCGCCTGTGGAGCCGCCACGGCAACCCGCTGTTCCCGTACTTCAACCAGTGGTTCGGCTCGCCCGACGCGGCCCTGGAAGAAGGCCGCGACCTGCGCTTCGTGCCGCACAACCTCTGGGAGGCGCTGGACGCGCCACTGCGCCTGCTGCGCAAGAGCAACGATTTCTCCGAGGCTTCGCTGGCCGATGCGCGGGTGATGCTGGGCCTGCTCGCGCTGGCCGGCTGGGTGTGGTGGCGCGCGCGTCGCGCCGAACCTGCGGCGGCCGGCCGCCGCGCGCATGCCGAGCCAGCCACCGGCGTGGGCCTGGCCTCGGCCGGGCTCGATGCCGACGCGCTCGATGCCGCCCCGGAACCGCCGCAGGTGCGCGCACCGCACTGGCCGGTGCTGGCCTTCGCGTTGTCGGCCTATGCGATCTGGCTTGGCGTCTACAGCATCTATCGCTATCTCTACGCGCTGGAGTTGCTGTTCTCGATGCTGATCGTGGGCGTACTGTCGCTGCTGTTCGCCCGGCGTTGGGCGCGCACGGGACTGGTGATGGGCGCGCTGCTGGCGATCGCGCCGACCAAACACCCCGGCTGGGGCCGCGACCCCTTCCAGGCGCCGATGATCCAGGTCGCCTTCCCCGCCCTGCCCGCCGACAGCCTGGTGCTGACCAGCACCCAGGAACCCATCGGCCACGCGGTCCCGTTCCTGCCGCCGCAGGTGGCGGTGCTGGGCGTGCACAATAATTTCACCGACCCGCAGCGCTGCACCCGGCTGCAATCGAAGATCGAGCAACGCATCGCCGAGCACCGCGGCCCGCTGTGGCTGCTGCGGCCGCTGCGTTTCGAGCCGGCCCAGCAAGCGCGCATCGCCTTGTACGGTCTGCGGCCGCACGGCCGCTGCCTGCCGGTGCGCGACAACCTGGCGCCGATCGAACTGTGCCCGCTGGCGCGCGAGCCGTTCGCGCCGATCTGCCGGTGAGGCCGGACGCTTGTCGCCAGGAGCGCAACAACCCAGCCACACCAGCCCCAGGCCCCTGGAAAACAGCGCTTCGACAGCTCAGTCGGACTTGTGCCGCACCACTTGGTCGGTGAGCAGGCGCAGGATTTCGTGCGAGCGCCGGTTGACCGTATCCAGGATCAGTCCCGTAGCCAGCAGAATGAAGGCCGTCAGCGCCAAGGCCGCTGCCAGCACCGCAGTGGAGGGGTGTTCGACACTGCCGATCGCGCGGAACTCATGGATGACGAAAGCACCGAAGCCCAGGCTGGCCAAAGCCGCGACCAATGCCGCTGCGCCGAAGAACAGCAACGGACGCATGTCCTTGAACAAGAAACCGATGGTGCGCATCACCCGGTAACCGTCGCGGAAGGTGTTGAGCTTGGATTCGCTGCCTTCCGGGCGCACACCGTAGGGCACGGTGCGCTCGGTCAGCACAAAGGCGTTGGCCATCGCGAACACCGTCATTTCGGTTTCGATCTCGAAGCCGCGCGAAAGCACCGGCATGGACTTGACGAAGCGGCGCGAAAACACGCGGTAGCCGGACAGGACATCGCGCACAGGCTGGCCGAACAGACGGCCGATGGTCCAGCGCACCAGCTTGTTGCCGAATCCGTGGAAGCGCCGGAAAGAGTCGGAGTCGAAAGTCTCCAGGCGGGTGCCCACGACCATGTCAGCGTGACCGTCGATCACGTCCTGCATCAGTTCGCGGACGTTGCCCGCCGGGTAGGTGTCGTCGCCATCGACCATGATGTACACATCGGCTTCGACTTCCCGGAACATCGCCCGCACCACATTGCCCTTGCCCTTGGCCGGGACTCGGTAGACCTGCGCGCCGGCCTCGCGCCCCAAACGCGCCGTGTCGTCGGTGCTTGCGTTGTCGAACACCCACACCTGCGCCTCCGGCAGCTCCCGACGGAAGTCGGAAACAACCTTGGCGACCGTGGCCGCTTCGTTGTAGCAAGGGATCAAGACGGCGATGCGCAAGGGAGCACTCCGGTAAGCTGGCCGGCGGAAATGGTACACGTTGCCCTGGAAGGAATGCTGAAAATGCAGGCACTGCGTGCCCCCTCCACCTCCCTGCCCCCCGGCGCAGGAGCCCACTCATGAGCCTGGGCCGGCAGGGGCGCTATTATCTCCTGGTCGGCCTGGTCCAGTACGTGGTGGACTGGGCGATCTTGGTGGTGCTCAGCCACCTGGGCGTGCCCGTGCCGGCGGCCAATCTGGCCGGGCGCGTGGCCGGGGCCTTGTTGGGCTACTGGCTCAATGGGCGCTTCACGTTCGCAGGCCACGACACGGCCCTGGGGCGGCGCCAGTTCAGCCGCTTCCTGGCGATGTGGCTGGGGACGACCCTCGCCAGTACCTGGGGACTGAGCGCGATCGACCAGCATGCGGGGTTGGGTTGGGTCTGGCTGGCCAAGCCCGGGGTGGAACTGACGCTCGGCGGGCTGAGCTTCCTGATTTCGCGCCACTGGGTCTATCGCCGCTGAATAGCGCCCTGGGGCGCCCCCTGATGCCGAGTTCCGGCCGCAAGCACACCACGCGGGTCTGCCCGAGGCAGGCATCCCGGCATCCACCCGCCCGTCATGCGCGCGCAGCACAGACGGCCCGCGGCAGGAGCGGCTCCAAGCCCGAGCCATGGCCCCAACGAAAAACGCCGGCGCGAGGCCGGCGTTCCTGGACGACTCCGCCTCGCGGCGCGTCAGTGCTTCATGTTCTTGCGCAGGCGCTCCAGCGCCTGCAGCTGGGCCATCGCCTCGGCCAGCTTGGCCTGGGCTTCGGCCACGTCCATCTGAGGGCCGCGGTTGGCCAGCGCGCGCTCGGCTTCTTCCTTGGCCGCGCGCACCGCGGCTTCGTCGATGTCCTGGGCGCGGATGGCGGTATCGGCCAGCACGGTCACCACTTGCGGCTGCACTTCCAGGATGCCGCCGGACACGGCGAAATCCAGTTGCTCGCCGCTGGGCAGGGTGACCACGACCTTGCCCGGCTTGAGCCGGGTGATCAGCGGCGCGTGGCGCGGCGCGATGCCCAGTTCGCCGATCTCGCCGGTGGCGACGAGCATGGTCGCCTCGCCATGGAAGATCTCGTCCTCGGCGCTGACGATGTCGCAACGGAAGGTGGTGGCCATGTCTTTCTCGCTCGCTTCGCTCGTGGGATTCGCGATTCGGGATTCGGGATCGGCGAAAGCCACCGTCCACCGCGTACCGCCTCTACGAATCCCTAATCCCTAATCCCTGATCGCCGGACGCCCGCAGGGCGTCTCAGCCCACGCCCATCTTCTTGGCCTTCTCGGCGGCTTCTTCGATGCTGCCGACCATGTAGAAGGCCTGCTCGGGCAGGTGGTCGTACTCGCCGTCGCAGATGCCCTTGAAGCCGCGGATGGTGTCCTTCAGCGAGACGTACTTGCCCGGGGCGCCGGTGAACACTTCGGCCACGTGGAAGGGCTGGGAGAAGAAGCGCTCGATCTTGCGCGCGCGGGCCACGGCGGTCTTGTCCTCTTCGGACAGCTCGTCCATGCCCAGGATCGCGATGATGTCCTTGAGCTCCTTGTACTTCT
>CBIFVU010000090.1:0-13531 GCA_966185905.1 uncultured Lysobacter sp. | reverse complement strand
CGCACATCAGCAGCACGCCTTCCTCGCTGCCCAGGTCGTACTGGCGCATGAAGGCCTCGATCGCGCCCTGGTCCTGGGCGCGGGCGCGGACCCGGCGGACCAGATCCGCGGCGGTGGCCTGGGCGGCGGCGCGGTCGGCCTCGGGCAGGCGCGCGCGCTCGAGCAGGCCGCGCACGTGCGCGGCCTCGTCGCGGACCCAACCGGCGGTGAGGGCCGCGCGCGCGGCGGCCGGTGCCGGCGGCAGTTCGGGGCTGATCATCGCCGACAGCGGCGGGGTGCCGGCTTGCGGCGGCGGACCGTCGCTGCCGACGGAGGTGGGGGCGTTGGTGGACATCGGACCCGGGAGGAGGGTGGGAAGTCCGCCATTTTAGAGCTTTCTCTCCACCGGAAACCGCACCCGGCCGGGCGGCCTGGGGCGGCGATGGCCGGGCCGGGCAGGGCCGGCGCGCCCAGCCGGTCCGATGGCCGCGGCCCGGCCTGGGGGCGGGGCCGCAGCGGCCCGCAGCGCGGCCGGCCAAGCCGCCGGACCGGTTCGGCAAGCTCGGTCGGCGCGCGCACGGAGCTGTCTTGGGTCACACTCGACCGGGCCGTCGCGGCGAGCCGGTGCCGCGCCCGCTCGGCGCGTCCAGCGCGCGGCGGCGCGCAGGCAGCGTATTTCAAGCCGGTTCTGCGACGATAGTGGCGGGTTGCCGCAGGGCGGGGCGGCCGCTACCATTTCGCGGTTATCCGTTAGCGCCGAACCCGGCGTGATGGGCCCTCGACAGGGCTCGCCAGCCACCTCTGGAACCGGAGCCCCTCGCCCAGCTGCACCGGCGCGGAACGCGCCGGCGGGGGCAGCCCGCGGAGCGCGCGTTAGATCACCACACTGATTTTTCGGGGCTCGAACTGATGAAAGCCGGTCGTTTCAAGCAGTGGGCAGCGGGCATCGCGGCGATGGCAATGCCGGTACTGGCGCTGGCCCAGTCCGCGGACCCTAAGCCGTGGCAGCTGAACATGGGCAAGGGCGTGACCGCCCAATCGATGAACGCCTACTCGGCGCACATGATGGCCCTGTGGATCTGCGTGGTGATCGGCGTGCTGGTCTTCGGCGCGATGGCCGTGGCCATGTTCAAGTTCCGCAAGTCCAAGGGCGCAGTGCCCGACAAGGACTTCACCCACAGCACCAAGCTGGAGATCGTCTGGACCGTGGTGCCGGTGGTGCTGCTGGTGCTGATGGCCTTCCCGGCCACCAGCAAGCTGATCGCCATGTACGACACCCGCGATTCGGCGATGACGGTCAAGATCACCGGCTTCCAGTGGATGTGGAAGTACGAGTACCTGGGCGAGGACGTGGCTTTCACCTCGCGCCTGGACCGCAAGAGCGACGAACTGCGCCAGGGCGGCAAGCTGGTGACCCAGGCCGACCACGAGCATTACCTGCTCGACGTGGACAACGTGCTGGTGCTGCCCACCGACACCAAGATCCGCTTCGTGATCACCGCCGACGACGTGATCCACGCCTGGTGGGTGCCGGCCCTGGGCTGGAAGCAGGACGCGATCCCGGGCATCGTCAACGAGGCCTGGACCGAGATCAAGGAGCCGGGCGTGTACCGCGGCCAGTGCGCCGAGCTGTGCGGCAAGGACCACGGCTTCATGCCGATCGTCGTGCGCGCGCTGCCCAAGGCCGAGTACCAGCAGTGGCTGGCCGAGCAGAAGGCCAAGAACGCCCCGGCGCCCGCGCCCGCGGCGCCTGCCGCCGCCCCGGCCGAGGCCGCGCCCGCCGGCGCCGCTCCGGCCGCCGGCAACCCGACTCCCGACGCCACGGCCGCCGCCCCGAAGGGCGACGCGGCCGTCGGTTGATCGCCAGCATTCCTCAGAGGTAGGCCATGGCAGCCACGCACCCCGTCGCCGATCACCACGATCACCACGATGACCACGCCCACAAGCAGGGCTTTGTCGAGCGTTGGTTCTTCTCGACCAACCACAAGGACATCGGCACGCTCTACCTGATCTTCAGCTTCGTGATGTTCATCATCGGCGCGGCCATGTCGGTGGTGATCCGCGCCGAACTGTCGCAGCCGGGCCTGCAGTTCGTGAGCCCCGAGTTCTTCAACCAGATGACCTCGATGCACGCGCTGGTGATGATCTTCGGCGGCGTGATGCCGGCCTTCGTCGGCCTGGCCAACTGGATGATCCCGCTGCAGATCGGCGCGCCGGACATGGCGCTGCCGCGCATGAACAACTGGTCCTTCTGGATCCTGCCGTTCGCCTTCTCGCTGCTGCTGATGACCCTGTTCCTGCCCGGCGGCGGCCCCGCCGGCGGCTGGACCCTGTACCCGCCGCTGTCGCTGCAGGGCGGCAGCAACGTCGCCTTCACCATCTTCGCCATCCACATGATGGGCATCAGCTCGATCATGGGCGCGATCAACGTGATCGCCACCGTGCTGAACATGCGCGCCCCGGGCATCGACCTGCTGAAGATGCCGATCTTCTGCTGGACCTGGCTGATCACCGCCTTCCTGCTGATCGCGGTGATGCCGGTGCTGGCCGGCGCGGTGACGATGCTGCTGACCGACAAGTTCTTCGCCACCTCGTTCTTCAACGCGGCCGGCGGCGGCGACCCGGTGATGTACCAGCACATCTTCTGGTTCTTCGGGCACCCGGAGGTCTACATCATGATCCTGCCGGCGTTCGGCATCGTGTCGGAGATCATCCCGACCTTCAGCCGCAAGCCGCTGTTCGGCTACCAGGCCATGGTGTACGCGACCGCCGCGATCGCCTTCCTCTCGTTCATCGTGTGGGCGCACCACATGTTCACCGTCGGCATGCCGCTCGGTGGCGAGATCTACTTCATGTTCGCCACCATGCTGATCTCGATCCCGACCGGCGTGAAGGTGTTCAACTGGGTGACCACGATGTGGCGCGGCTCGATCACCTTCGAGGCGCCCATGCTGTGGGCGATCGCGTTCGTGATCCTGTTCACCATCGGCGGTTTCTCCGGCCTGATGCTGGCGATCGTGCCGGCCGACTTCCAGTACCACGACACCTATTTCGTCGTCGCCCACTTCCACTACGTGCTGGTGACCGGCGCGCTGTTCGCGATCATCGCCTCGGTGTACTACTGGTGGCCCAAGTGGACCGGCCGCATGTACAGCGAGAAGCTGGCCAAGTTCCACTTCTGGTGGAGCATGGTGTTCGTGAACCTGCTGTTCTTCCCGCAGCACTTCCTGGGCCTGGCCGGCATGCCGCGCCGCATCCCGGACTACAACGTGGTCTTCGCCGACTGGAACCTGATCAGCTCGATCGGCGCCTTCGGCATGTTCGCCACGCCGTTCATGATGGCCGGCATCCTGCTGGCCTCGAAGAAGTCCGGTGCCAAGGCCGAGGCGCGCGCTTGGGAAGGCGCCAAGGGCCTGGAATGGACGGTCCCCAGCCCGGCGCCGCACCACACCTTCGGCACTCCGCCGGTGATCCGCGACGGCGACCTCGCCCACGGCGACGTCACCCATTGACCGGCGCCGCGCCGCGGTCCGCCGGCCCCAGGGGCCGACCGATCGCGGCGCGTACGCCAGGACGCAGAGCATGAACGAGCCCACCGAACCGCAGGACCTCGCCCAACGCCGCTCGGCCGCGCGCCGCACGGCGCTGTGGGTCGGCCTGGCCGCGGTCGCGGTGTACGCGCTGTTCATCCTCAGCGGCGTGCTGGGCGCGACGGGGACGGCGGCATGAGCGCGCCGCAGCGTCCCGAGCCATCCCTGGGCGAGGCGCGCGCCGCGTCCGGGCCGAAGATGACCCGGATCATGGTGGTGGTCGCGCTGTGCGCGTTCGGATTCACCTTCGCCCTGGTGCCGCTCTACCGGATCGCCTGCGAGAAGGTGTTCGGCATCCGCCTGGAGCGCGGCGTGGTCGAGGCCAAGGCCTCGGTCCAGCCCACCGCCGACCGGATGGTGACGGTGCAGTTCGACGGCAGCATCAGCTCCAAGCTGCCTTGGGAGTTCCGTCCGCACCAAGTGAGCATGAAGGTGCGACCGGGCGAGCAGTACGAGACCACCTACTACGCGCGCAACACCACCGACCGCGCCATCGTCGGCAGCGCCTCGCCCTCGGTCGCGCCGGCGCGCGCCTCGGGCTATTTCAACAAGACCGAATGCTTCTGCTTCACTGCGCAGACCCTGCAGGCCGGGGAGTCGCGCGAGATGCCGGTGCGCTTCATCGTCGACCCGAACCTGCCGGCCGACGTGCATACCATCACGCTGTCCTATACCTTCTTCAAGAACGACGTGCTCACCGCACGGCTGCAGCAGGGCGCGGTCTCCAAGACCCCGTCCTCGCCGATGGCCGCGCCGTAAGGCCCTACCGAACCATCACCGGAACGCCGCCATGGCCCACGCCAACACGCCAGACGCCAACATCTATTTCGTCCCGCACAGCAGCCGCTGGCCGTTCCTCGGCTCGATCGCCCTGTTCACGACGATGATCGGCGTCGCCAGCTGGCTCAACGAGGCCGGCTGGGGCCGCCCGACCTTCTTCATCGGCCTGGCCCTGATGGTGGCGGTGCTGTTCGGCTGGTTCAGCGACGTGGTCAAGGAGTCGGTGCGTGGCCATTACAACAAGCAGGTCGACGTCTCCTTCCGCATGGGGATGATCTGGTTCATCTTCTCCGAGGTGATGTTCTTCGCCGCCTTCTTCGGCGCGCTGTTCTACGCCCGCCAGTTCGCGCTGCCGTGGCTGGGCGGCGAGGGCGACGGCGTGATGACCAACAGCCTGCTGTGGCCGGAATTCAGCGCGGCCTGGCCGAGCAGCGGCCCCGGCGGCGTCGGCGGCAGCTTCCAGACCATCCCGGCCTGGGGCCTGCCGCTGCTGAACACCCTGATCCTGCTGACCTCCGGCGTGACCGTCACCGCCGCCCACCACGCGCTCAAGGCCGGCCACCGCAAGGCCCTGCTGGTGTGGCTGGGCGCCACCGTCGCGCTGGGCTGCGTGTTCCTGTTCTTCCAGGCCGAGGAATACATCCACGCCTACACCGAGCTGAACCTGACCATGGGGTCGGGCATCTACGGTTCGACCTTCTTCATGCTCACCGGCTTCCACGGCGCGCACGTCACCCTGGGCACGATCATGCTCGCGGTGATCTGGTTCCGCTGCCTGAAGGGCCATTTCGACAAGGACAACCACTTCGCGTTCGAGGCGGTGGCCTGGTACTGGCACTTCGTCGACGTGGTCTGGCTGGGCCTGTTCCTGTTCGTGTACGTGCTGTAAGGCGTCAAGCCAAGCATCCCGCGGGGGCCGGCGTTGCCGGCCCCTTTGCTTTGGGCGCCCGGCGGTCGCATCGCTGGCCGGCCCCGGGCCCCTCTGCCCTGGGCCGCTGCCGCCGGCCGCAGCGCACCGGGACACGGCCGAGCGCCGCCAGGCGTCGGCGCTGTGCCAGGCTGGGCTGCAAGTCGCGGGCGGGCGCGGTGGGCCGTGGTTCGGACGCCGCGATCGGCGCCCGGTGGTGTGCGGCTGGGGTATACCGGTGGATGTCGGCCGCTGCCGCCGGCCAGCGCGGCCTCAGCCCGGGTTGGAACCCACCCCGTGCGGCGTGATCCAGCCCATCGCGATCGCCAGGATAATGATCAAGATCAGCGCGACGGACAGCGCGATGCGGCGGGTCAGCGCATTGACCGTGCGTTTGCTCTGCCCCTTGTCCACCAGCATGTAGTACAGCCCGGCGCCCAGGTTCCAGAGGATGACGATCAGGAAACCGACCACCAGCAGGATCTTCAGCGAATCGTTCATCGCGCTCTCCACGGGCGCGCGCGGCGCGCGCGCGGATGCGAAAGGCGGATTATCGCAGCCTGCCCGGAGGAAAGGGTGAGCGGCCGCGGGCGCTTGTTGGCCTGGTGGGCGCTGGCCCTGGTCCTGGCCGGAGGGTTCGCGCAACTGGGTCTGTGGCAGGCCGGGCGCGCGGTGCAGAAGCAGGCCATGCTCGACGCCGCCGCCGAGGTGCTGCGCGATCGCCTCCCGCATCCGCTGTCGACCGCCGGCGACCCGGCTCGCGCCCAGGCCTACGACTGGGCTTCCGGCCTGGGGCGTTTCGACCCGCGCGGCGCCCTGCTGCTGGACAACCAGCAACGCGGCGGCCGCTCCGGCGTGCGCGTCTACCGCCTGTTCCAGCCGGCCCAGGGCGCGATGCTGCTGGTGGACCTGGGGTGGCTGCCGCTGGGCGGAGACCGCCGCTTGCCGTCGATCCCCTTGCCGCAGGGCGAGATCGCGGTGTCCGGCCTGCTGGCTGCGCCGCCCTCGCCGGGCCTGCGCCTGGGGCCGGGCATCGGCCGCGAAGGCGAGGGCTGGCTGCTGACCCGGGTGGACCCGCCGGCGGTCGCCGCGGCGGTCGGCCTGGACGGCCCGCTGGCGCCGCGAGTGCTGCGCCTGGACCCGGCCCTGCCGCTGGGCTACGAACGCGACCTGGAACTGCTCGCCAACACCTTGCCGCCGGACAAGCACCGCGGCTATAGCCTGCAATGGTTCGCACTGGCCGCCGCCGTGCTCGCCACCGCCCTGATCCTCACTCTCCGCCGCCGGCGCGGCCACCGCTCATGACGACGCCTTCGATCCCGACCTCGCAACGCAACCGCAACCGGCTGGTGCTGGTGCTGATCGCCGCCTTTTTCTTCGTGCCGATGCTGGTGGCCGGGGTGATGCGCTTCACCGGCCACCACCCGGCGGTCAACCGCCAGCATGGCGACCTGCTCGACCCCAAGCCGGACCTGCGGGCGATGACCCTGCGCCTGGCCGACGGCCGCGAATACGCCTGGAATCCGCCGGCGCGCACCTGGCGCATCCTGGTGGCGCCGCCGGCCGGCTGCGCCCGGGAGTGCGTCGAGTTGTCGCAGCAGTTGGACAAGGTGTGGCAGTTGTTCGGCAAGGATGCCGACCAGGTCGATGTGCTGTGGCTGGGAACGCTTCCGGCCGGCGCGGCGCGCCCGGCCTCGCTGCGCGAGCTGGCGCCGGCCCCGGACTTGCGCGAGCGCCTGCCGCGCCTGGACGACCCGGCCGGGGTGCCGGTGTATGTGATCGACCCGAACGGCTTCGTGATTCTGCGCTACGCTCCCGGCTTTGAGCCGGGCGGCCTGCGCGCCGACCTCGTCAAGTTGCTGAAACTGATTTGACCGGCCGGCCGCGTCCGGCCTGGGCCGCACCGCCGGCGCACCGTACCCAAGAGTGGATTGATGAGCGTAACCAGCAAGACCGGCCCGGCCGCCCCTGGGGCCCTGGCCACCAGCCTGTACAAGAACTTCCACCGCATCGCCTGGCTGGCGGTGGCGCTGGCGCTGTGCGTGATCGTGTTCGGCGCCTTCGTGCGCCTGTCCCACGCCGGCCTGAGCTGCCCGGACTGGCCGACCTGCTACGGCCGTGCGGCCTGGCCGACCCATCCGCACGAGGCTTCCGACCACGTCGCCACCCAGATCCGCCCGGTGGAAGTGCACAAGGCCTGGCGCGAACAGTTCCACCGCATGATCGCCGGCCTGCTCGGCGTGCTGGTGCTGACCCTGGCCCTGGTATCGGCGCGGCGGCGCAGCGGCGGCGTGCTGCAAGTGGCGCTGGCTGCGGCGGTGGTGGCCGTGGCCATCCCGCTGTACATGAAGGGCCAGCATGTGGCCGCCTCGGTCCTGGCCATCGTCGGCGAGGGCATCCTGATCGCCGCCGCCGCGCGCTGGAGCAATACCGACCTCTCGCGCGCCTCGGCCCTGACCCTGGCGGTGATCATCTTCCAGGCCCTGCTGGGCATGTGGACGGTGACCTGGCTGCTGAAGCCGATCGTGGTGATGGCGCACCTGCTCGGCGGCCTGCTGACTTTCTCGCTGTTGGTCTGGATCGCCTGGCGCGCGACCAACCAGCCCATCCGCCTGGCCGATGCGGTGCGCATGCGCTGGCTGATCATCGCCGGCATCGCCGTGCTCGGCGTGCAGATCGCGCTCGGCGGCTGGACCAGCGCCAACTACGCTGCGCTGGCCTGCGGCAACGACTTCCCCAAGTGCGTCGGCCAGTGGTGGCCGCGCCACGACTTCGGTGAGGCCTTCGTGCTCTGGCGCGGCATCGGCGTGGACTACGAGGGCGGCATCCTCGACGGCGAGGCGCGCATCGCCATCCAACTGGCGCACCGGCTCATGGCGGCGGTGGTGTTCGCCTACCTGCTGTTCCTGGCGCTGCGCCTGCTGCGCACGCCGGGCATGCGCGGCTGGGCCAGCCTGCTGGCGGCGCTGTTGTTGCTGCAAGTCGGCCTGGGCATCGCCAACGTGATGGCCGGCCTGCCGCTGCTGGTGGCGGTGGCGCACAACGGCGGCGCTGCGCTGCTGCTGTTCGCGCTGGTATCCCTGCTGGCCCGCCTGCGCACGCCGGAGCCGTGATGGACGCCGCGCCGCGACCCACCGCCAAGCAGTACTGGGACCTGACCAAGCCGCGCGTGGTCGCGCTGATCGTGTTCACCGCCATCGTCGGCATGTTCATGGCCGTGCCCGGCCTGCCGCCGCTCAAGGAGTCGGTGCTGGGCTTCCTCGGCATCTGGCTGGCCGCGGCCTCGGCGGCGACCATCAACCAACTGCTGGACTCGCGCATCGACGCCAAGATGGCGCGCACCTCGTGGCGCCCGATCGTGGCCGGCCAGGTCACCCCGCGGCAGGCGCTGGTGTTCGCGCTGGCGCTGGCGGCGCTGTCGATGACGATCCTGGCGTTGTGGGTGAACGCGGTCACCGCGGCGCTGACCTTCGCCTCGCTGATCGGCTATGCGGTGGTCTATACCGTCTACCTCAAGCGCGCCACGCCGCAGAACATCGTCATCGGCGGCATCGCCGGCGCAGCGCCGCCGCTGTTGGGCTGGGCGGCAGTGACCGGGATGCAGGGCGAATGGGACTGGGCGCACGCGCTGCTGCTGGTGCTGATCATCTTCGTCTGGACGCCGCCGCACTTCTGGGCGCTGGCGATCTTCCGCCGCGCCGACTATGCCCGGGCGATGGTGCCGATGCTGCCGGTGACTCACGGCGTGCAGTACACCCGCTGGCAGATCCTGTTCTACACCGTGCTGCTGGTGGCAGTGACGGTGCTGCCGTGGGCGGCGGGCATGAGCGGGCTGTTCTACCTCGGCGGCGCGCTGGTGCTGGGAGCGATGTTCCTCTACTACGCCTGGCGCCTGATGGATCCGCCGGACGAGTTGTACGCAATGAAGGTGTTCAACTACTCCATCGTCTACCTGATGGCCCTGTTCGCCTTCCTGCTGGTGGACCACTGGCTGCTGCCGGCCTTGCAGCCGGCGGCGGCGTTCGAGCTGCAGCCGGTGAGCTGAGGCGGCCGCCGGCCGCATCCGCCGCGCGACGTTCGGCGGCCGGGTTTCCCCCAACGACCGAACGCACTGGCGGAGCGTCGCCGGGGCGTGCCTATACTCGGGCTTTCGCCGACGGGGAGGCCGGTGCCGATGAAGCAGGGCAATGTGCGGGTGGGGCGTCGCGCGCGGAATTGGAGCGCGCAGGCGGCAGGGGCCGCGATGGCCGTGTGCGGGGTAGTGGCCGCTCCGGCGCTGGCGCAAGCGCCGGCTTCGGCCGCGCCGGCTTCCGCGGCGCCCGCCCCGGCGACCGGGCCGGGCCAACCCGTTCCCGCCGCCGGCGCGCCGGCCCCGGCGCTGCTGGTGGTCACTGCGGCGCAGCTGTTCGACGCGCGCAGCGGGCGCTTGCTCGAACGCCCGCAGGTGGTGATCCGCGACGGCCGCATCGCCAGCGTCGGTCGTGCCGGCGACAGCGTGCCCGAGGGCGCCCGGCGCCTGGACCTGCCGGGCATGACCTTGCTGCCGGGCCTGATCGACATGCACGTGCACCTGGATTCGGACCCGAGCTATGGCGGCTACACCGGGCTGCAGTTCAACGACCGCTTCTGGTCGGTGTTGGCGGTCAAGCACGCGCAACAGACCTTGCAGGCCGGCTTCACCACGGTGCGCAATCTGGGCGCCGATGCCTGGAACGACGTGGGCCTGCGCCAGGCCATCGACGAGGGCAAGCTGGCCGGGCCGCGCATCGTCACTGCCGCCTATTCCTTCGGCGCCACCGGCGGGCACTGCGATTCGACCTATTTCCCGCCGTCGATGGCGCAGAAAAGCCCGTTCAACGCCGACTCGCCCGAACAGGCGCGCCAGCGCGTGCGCGAGCTGCGCAAGCACGGCGCCCAGGTCATCAAGATCTGCGCCACCGGCGGCGTGTTCTCGCGCAATACCGAGCCCGGCCAGCAGCAGATGAGCCTGGAGGAGATGCGCGCGGTGGCCGAGGAAGCGCACCGCTGGGGCCTGCGCGTGGCCGCGCATGCGCACGGCGCCGCCGGCATCGGCGACGCGATCCGCGCCGGCGTGGACACCATCGAGCACGCCAGCCTGATCGACGAGGAAGGCGTGCGCCTGGCGCGGGAGCGGGGCGCCTGGCTGTCGATGGACATCTTCAACACCGACTACACCCAGGCCGAAGGCAAGAAGAACGGCGTGCTGGAAGACAACCTGCGCAAGGACCGCGAGGTCGGCGACATCCAGCGCGAGAACTTCCAGCGCGCGCACCGGGCGGGAGTGAAGATGGTGTACGGCACCGATGCCGGGGTGTACCCGCACGGCCTCAACGGCCGCCAGTTCGCGGTGATGGTGCGCTATGGCATGACCCCGGCGCAGGCGATCCAGGCGGCGACCGTGCACGCTGCCGAGGCCTTGGGCCGGCAGGACGTGGGCGTGGTCGAGGCCGGCCGCTGGGGCGACCTGATCGCGGTGGCGGGCGATCCGACCCGCGATGTGCGCCTGCTGGAATCGGTGCCGGTGGTGATCAAGGGCGGCGAAGTGGTCAAGGACCAGCGCTGAGGCGGGCCGCAAGCGCGCTGAGGCGGGCATGCCCCCTTGCAGGAGCGGCGCAAGCCGCGATCCCGCGCGGCCGCCAACCGGCTCGCTCCCGAACCCAGCTCAATCCGCCGCCGGCTCGGCCAGCGCGCGCGCCGCCGCGCCCTGCCGCGCATACCGCTGGGCCAGCTGCGCGCATACGATCAGCTGGATCTGGTGGAAGATCATCACCGGCAGCACGATCGCGCCCAGCGCGCTGCTGGCGAACAGGATCTTGGCCATCGGCACGCCGGTGGCCAGGCTCTTCTTGGAACCGCAGAACACGATGGCGATTTCGTCTTCGCGCGAAAAACCCAGCCGCCGCGCGGCGAAGGTGGTCAGGGCCATGACCACCGCCAGCAGTGCGGCGCAGACCGCGATCAAGGCGTACAGCGCCTGCACCGGCGTGTGTTGCCACAGCCCGCTGTCCACCGACGCGGCGAAAGCGGCATAGACGACCAGCAGCACCGTGCCCTGGTCGGTATAACGCAACACCGCGCGCCGGCGCTCCACCCAGCCGCCGATCCAGCGCCGCAGCAAGTGCCCGGCCACGAACGGCACCAGCAACTGCAGCACGATCTTGCCGATGGCCTCGCCCGGGTCGGCCATGCCGCCGTGGGCGCCGGCCAGCGCCCCCATCAACAGCGGCGTGAGGAACACCCCGAGCAGGCTGGAGGCCGATGCGCTGCACACCGCGGCCGGCACGTTGCCGCCGGCCATCGAGGTGAACGCGATGGAGGACTGCACGGTCGAGGGCAGGGCGCACAGGAACAGCAGCCCCAGATACAGCTCCGGCGTCAGCACCCATCCGGACAGCGGCTTCAGCGCCAGCCCGAGCAAGGGGAACACTACGAAGGTGCTGGCGAAGATCAGCAGGTGCAGGCGCCAGTGCAGCAGGCCGGCCAGGATCGCCTCGCGCGAGAGCCGCGCGCCGTGCAGGAAGAACAGCGCGGCGATGGCGAGGTTGGTGAACGCATCGAACCCCTGCGCCGCTGCGCCATGCAGAGGCAGCCACCAGGCCAGCGCGACCGCGGCCAACAGGGCCAGGGTGAAGGGATCGACGCGCAGGCGCTTGAGCCAGGGCATGGGAAGCGCCTCCACCGGGCGGACGGCCTGCGTGCAGGCGACGGCCCATTCTGGCCCATGCAGGAGGCCGGAGCCATGCGCGGCATGGCGGGGCGGCGGTGCGTCGCTCCTGGCCCTTGCCGATGCGGCTCGCCTGGCGTGTGTGGCGTGCTGTGGCGACGCGGGCGGCTAGGACGCTGACGGCGAGGACGCCGTCAGCAAGGCGTCCTCAGCAAGGCCGCACGCGCTCGGCGATCTCGCTCGCGCTGTCGGGGGTGACGTACCACTTGCCCGGATCGTCGTACTCGAAGTCGAAGGCGACTTCGGCGTCTTCGCGGTGGATGCGCATGATGAACACCCGCCACGGCGCCTTGCCCGGCTGTTGGGTGGCCTTGCGCAGTTCTTCCAGGCGGTTCTCGATCTCGAAGCCCGAGGGCGTGGCCGCCTCGCCGGGCTGGCCCTTGGTGTAGCGGAAGCCGTTCAGCCGGGTGATGCCCTCGCCGTACCAGGCGATCAGGGCATAGCCGTCCCAGGGTTTTTCGCTGGCCTTGGGATCGACCACGGCCAGCCGCGCGATCTCGCCGAGCAATTGGTCTCTATTCATGTCCTGCCTTGGGCGCTGTGTTTCAGGAATGGGTCGCGATCATGTCGTCCATCGAGGCGGTCTCCACCCGGTCGTACTGCTGGCCGGCGCGGTTCTCGAAGCTGACGCGCTGATCGTAAACCCTGTCGCCGTCGGCGGGGTCGATGACCTCATAGGAAATGCGAACCTGGTCCGGCCGATCGACGTTGTGCGGGGTCAGCTCGATGCTGATCTGCACCTCCATGCCCTTGTCGACCCAGGCCGCCCACTCGTTCTCCAGGGTCTTGTAGGCGCCCATGTTGAAGTTGCCGTTCTGCGGGAACAGGTTCTTCATGCCTTGGTCGGTGACGAAACGGTGGCCGAACACGTGGCCGCCCTGGTCGCCGTCCACGCCGCGGTCGGCGGCGGTGCGCTGGGCCTGGGTCTCCGCGTCGCTGCGCTCGATCTCGCTGAACACGGTGCGCAGGGTGCCCTCGGCGTGGATCGGCCGGCCCTCGGCGTCCACGGTCCAGCTCACGTCGTTGATCTCGCCGCTGTCGGGGTTGGTGACCGTGGCGCTGATCTGCTGGGTGTCGTCGCGCGGCTTGGTGCCCAGGCCCACCCATTCGCGCAGCGTGTCCAGCAAGCCGCCGCCTTCCTCGCGGGACGGGGTTTCGGCGCCGGCGGCGTAGGCCTCGCGCACCTCCGGCCCGGCCCGGTCGGCGACCGCGGCGGCGATGCGCTCGCGGCCGAAGGCTGGTTCCAGCTTGAGCAACTGCGGCGCTTCCAGCTTGCCGGCCAGGGTGTTGGCCAGGCCGTCGCGCTCGGCCAGCGGCAGCGCCTGGACCTGTTCGCCCAGCGCCTGCACCTGCGAAGGGGTCATCGCCGCGACTTCGGCCCGCGCCTGCGGCGCCTCGGCCTCGGCCAGACGGCGCGGATCCACGGCCGCCGCCGCCTCGCCCGAGGGCGCCGGCGGCGGAGTGAACAGGGCAGGACGGATCGGGTCGGTCATCGCAGGGCCCGCGCGTATTCGGAGAATCCCTACACGC
>CBIFVU010000089.1:0-13595 GCA_966185905.1 uncultured Lysobacter sp. | reverse complement strand
GTCACGAACAACAAGTTCGACACCTTCGCGCACGACCTGCACGACTTCTTCGCCACCGGTTCGCGCGTCGGCGAAGTGGCGAACAAGCGCTAAGCGACCGCACCAAGCCTTCACCTCTTTAGCGTAGTTGGAGTTCGGACATGGCCTTCAGTACAGGCAACGACAACGGCCCGATGGCCACCATCAACGTCACGCCCCTCGTGGACGTGATGCTGGTGCTGCTGATCATCTTCATGATCACTGCACCGCTGATGACCCATAAGGTCGAGATCAAACTGCCCGAAGCCACGCTCGCGAAGGTCGAGGAGGCGCCGAAGACGCCGCCGATCACTCTGTCGATCCAGGACAACGGTTCGATCTACTGGAACGACGAGCCGATCACCAAGGACCAGCTGGAAAGCCGTCTTTCGGTAGAGGCGCAGAAGACCCCGCAGCCGCAGATCAACGTCCGCGGCGACCGGACCACCAAGTACAGCATCATCAACTCGGTGGTGACCATTGCGCAGCGCCAAGGCATGCGCAAGGTCGGCTTCGTCGCGATCAAAGAACGCTAACCGGAGACTCGTCACATGGCTTTCAGCAACAACTCCGATAGCGGCGCGATTTCGGATATCAACGTAACCCCGCTGGTCGACGTGCTGTTGGTGCTGCTGATCATCTTCATGGTCACGGCGCCCACGGTGTCTTACCCGATCGACGTCAACCTGCCCCAGCCGACGCTGAACCCGCCGCCCCAGACCCAAGAGCCGCCGCCGCCGATCTCGCTGCGCATCGACGGTACTGGCCAGGTGTTCTGGAACAACAACCCCACGCCGCTCGCGGCGATCCCGGGGATGATGAAGGAAGTGGTCCAGCGCGATCCCACCAATCAACCTCTGCTAGAAATCGACACCAACGACGATGCCGAATACGGCGTCCTCGCCAAGGTGCTGGCTTACGCCAAGAACGCAGACATGAAGAAGATCGGTTTCGTCCAGAAGTAACGAGCCGGAACCGACGCTTACCCGTCGTGAGAACGCCGCCCATTGGGCGGCGTTTTTTTATGCGCGATCGCCGGGTGGCGGCGGTGGGCTGTCGGCAGTTCCACGTGGACGGCCTGCGTTCGCGGCTCAAGGCCATCATTTCTGGCTGGCTTGGGTCTGATGGGACCGCCACGCCTGAGCGGTTCCACTCCAGGCCGCGCGTGGAGCGAGCCTGAGTCCGCTGCGCGCCGCTGTGATGCTCTGGCGGCTGGCCCGGTCTCGGCCTCAGCGCCCCCTGGGCTTGCCAGGAAAACTGTGATGGGTTTAACGTCAGGATGGGCATTCCGCCCAGGGAGGAGACGATATGGCCAGCTCCACGTACTCCGCTGCTTCGTACAACCGCGATACCGCCGTCGCGGAGATCAACGTCACTCCGCTGGTGGACGTGATGCTGGTGCTGTTGGTGATCTTCATGGTGACCGCACCGGTCCTGACCAATCGCCTGGACCTGCGCCTGCCCGTGCTCAGTCCTGACCGTGCGAGCGATCCGCCGCCGCGGCTGAATCTGACCGTGCGCCAGGACGGTGGCTACGAGCTCGACGGCCGCGCGCTGCAAACCAGCGAACTGAGCGCCGCCCTGACCGCGGCCGTGCGCGCCCAGCCCGATACCGTGCTGGAGATCGGCGCCAACAGCGATGCGGAATACCAGGCGTTCGCCGGAGCGCTCGCGATCGCCCAGGACAGTGGGGTCCGCAATATCTCCACCCAGCCCTAGCACCGCCGCCGTGCGGGCTGGGCGTGCGACAACGGCCGCCCAGGCGGCCGTTGTCGTCGTCGCATCGTTGCGCGAGCATCCGCCGCACCGCACCGCACCGCACCGCGTCGCGTCGCGTCGCGACCGGAGCGGCGCTGCCGGGCGATCTCGGCGCCGGCGCGGTTTCCGCCGGCCGGGAGCGCGGATCTGGCGGATCGCCACGGCCAACCGCTCGCCGGAATACAGACCAGAAAACAGGCCGGGCACGCCCCAAGCAACCAGGCTGGTGGCACAGGCCTGGTTTTCGGCGAAGCGACAGCAGCCAGAATCAGCAACGCCAGGCGACTGCAGCGGATCGAATATGAGGATCAACCGGCCGGAGCAGCAGGCCAAACCAGCAGGCCGCCCTGCCGGGCAAGCCAGCCCCCGATCAGCGAGCGCCCGCGATCACTGCCAGATATCCCCGCACCGTGGCGTCCAGGCCCTCGTACAGGGCCTCGCTGATCAAGGCGTGGCCGATCGACACCTCCAGCACCTCCGGCACGCCGCGCAGGAACGCGCCCAGGTTGGCCTGGCTCAGATCATGGCCGGCGTTCACGCCCAGGCCGGCGGCCTGGGCGCGGCGAGCGGCGGCGGCGAAGGCGGCCACGGCCGGTTCGGCCGCGCCGGCGGCGAAGGCTTCGGCATAGGGCCCGGTGTAGAGCTCCACCCGCTGCGCACCCAGCGCCGCAGCGCGTTCGATGCCCTCTCGGTCGGCATCGGCGAATACGCTCACTCGGCAATCCAGCGCGCGCAGTTCGGCGATCAGCGGCGCCAGCCGTTCGCCGTCGCGGACGAAATCGAAACCGTGGTCGGAGGTGAGCTGGCCGTCGCCGTCCGGCACCAAGGTCACCTGCGCCGGACGCGCCTGCCGACACAGTGCCAGCAGGCCGGGATAGCCCTCCCGGGGCGGCGCGAATGGGTTGCCCTCGATGTTGAACTCGACCCCGCGTGCTCGGGTCAGCTCGGCCAGCACGTGCACATCGTCCGCGCGGATATGGCGCGCGTCCGGCCGCGGGTGCACGGTGATGCCGTGCGCGCCGGCGTCCAGGCAGGCGCGCGCAGCGCGCAGCACTTCGGGCTCGTTGCCGCCGCGGGAATTGCGCAGCACGGCGATCTTGTTGACGTTGACGCTCAGGACGGTCATGGCCACAGCCTAGCGCGGCGCGCCGCGCCGGGCGAGTACGCAATCGGGGCGCCGGCGCGCGCGGCGGCGAAGGAGGTCAGCGCGGCGGCTGCGGCGGCTCGGCCTGGGACGCGGCTGCGGCCAGCTTGCGCGCTTCGGCCTGCTCGCGCAGGCGGCGCAACTCGGCCGGGTCGATCATCACCGAGACATCGCGGCTGCTGCTGTCCAGGCGGCGCGCCAGCAGGCTCATGACCCCGGCGATCATCAGGCCGAACGCGGCCAGCAGGCCGACCGCCATCAGCCCCGGCGAGGTGGTCTTCAGCGACATCGCGAAAGCGGCGATGGCCAGCAGCAGATAAACCCAAGGCATTGCGGCGTGCTCCCTGACGAAGTCGGCGGTCCCCTGGTCCGGGCCACGCAGGGCGCGGACCGTCCGGGCCTCGGACGGGCCCGGCCCGAGTTTAGCGCGGGCGCTGGCGGGCCACAGCCGGCGACGCCCGCGCTTGCGACGGCCGGCACAGCCGGGCCGAACAGCGGGGGGCAGCGTGCCGCCGCTGCGGGCCACAGTCGTCCCGACCCGGCGTCCGCATCGCTCAGTCGGGTGGCGCTGGCCGGCCCGCGGCCGCGCCGGCCGTCCCGCAGCGAGCGATTCGTTCAGCGATTTCAGCTTGGCCGGCGCGACGGCGCGCGACCGCGGACTCACTGCGCCGCCGCCGGCCTTACAGCAGCGGCGACACCAACCGGGCCAAGGCCTCGGGCAGGCGCGTGCGCCACAGCGAGCGATCGCGATCGTCGCGCACTCGCGGAGCGCGCGAGCACTCCAGTTCGATCAACGCCGCCAGCTCGCCGGCCAGGCCGGCGTTGTAGAACATCACCGAAATCTCGAAATTCAGGCGGAAGCTGCGGTGGTCGAAATTGGCCGTGCCGATGATGGCCATCTCGTCGTCGCACAGCAGGGCCTTGGTGTGCAGCATGCGCGGCCCGTACTCGTGGATCTTCACCCCCGCCTGCAGCAGCTCGTCGAAGTAGGAACGCGCGGCATAGGTGACCAGCCGGCTGTCGCTGCTCTTGGGCACCAGCAGGCGCACGTCCACCCCGCCCAGCGCCGCCGAGGTCAGGGCCATGCGCGCGGCCTCGCCGGGCACGAAATACGGCGTGACCAGCCACACCCGCCGCTGCGCCGCATGGATCGCGCCGACGTGGACGCGATGGATCGCCTCCCAGTCCGAATCCGGGCCGGAGCTGACCACCTGGGCTGCGATCGTGCCCGGCTGCGGCGGCGGATGATTCAGCTTGAGCGGCGGCTGGCCGGTGGCATAGCACCAGTCCTCGGCGAACACCAACTGCAGTTCGCGCACCACGTCGCCTTCCAGGCGCAGGTGCAGGTCGCGATAGGCATCCGCGCGCAGCCGCTCGTCTTCTTCGTCGGTGATGTTGATGCCGCCGGTGTAGCCGACCCGACCGTCGATGACCACGATCTTGCGGTGCGTGCGCAGGTTCAGCCACGGCCGCCGCCAGAACCAGCGCAGCTTCATGGGGTGGAACCAGGCGACCTCGGCGCCGGCGTCCAGCAGCGGTCGGACGAACCGGCGCGAGGCCCGGCCCGAGCCGACTGCGTCCAGCAGCAGCCGCACCCGGATCCCGGCGCGCGCGCGCTCGATCAGCGCATCGCGCAGCGCCGTGCCGGTGCGGTCGGGCTGGTAGATGTAGTACTCAAGGTGGACATGGTCCTGGGCCTGGGCGATATCGGCCAGCAGCGAGGCGTACTTGGCGCCGCCGTCGATCAGCAGCTTGGCCTGGGTGGCGGTGGTCGGCGGCAGGCCGGTGGTGGCCTGGCCTAGCTTGGCCAGTTCGATGGCTTCCTGCGAGGGCGTCAGGCCCGGCGGTGGCGGCGGCAGCGCGGCGCGCGCCCTTACCCGGCGCAGGCGCTGGCGGTGGATCCGCTGCGGGCCGAAGAAGTAATAGATCAGGAAACCGACGTAGGGCAGCGCCGCCAGACTGACCAGCCAACTGATGGTGGCCACCGGCTCGCGCTTCTGCAGCACGATCCAGGTGCCGAGCCAGACCAGGTAGACGGCCCAGCCGACGGTCAGGTAGACGCCCAGGTGGGGGATGGCGATGAGGTCTTTCCACAGCGCGGGCAGCGTGTCCTGCACGGGGTACTCCAGGGGATTGCGGCGCGGGGCTAGGCTAGCAGGTGAGTGGGACGGGGATTTGGGATTCGCGATCGGGGCCGGGCGCCCGCGCCGGACCCGCGCTCCTTCCGCGCCCCGTCGCATGTGCTGCGACGGGGCGGGCGTACTCTGTGGCCATGGACTCGGCGCAGAAGACCCGCACCACCTTGCAGCCGGCGGCGATCAAGGGCCGCGGAGCGGCCTCCTACCTGCACGGCCGTTATGCCGTCACCCAGGCCCACAGCGAGGACGACGGCTGGGGCTCGCTGTACGAAGACGACGGCGCCGCGCCGCCGCGGCCGGATACCGTGGTCACCGAGGAAAGCGCGCGCAGCATCGTCAGCCACAACGACTCGCCCGACATCGCCTTCTCCCAGTCGGTCAACCCCTACCGCGGCTGCGAGCACGGCTGCGTGTACTGCTTCGCCCGCCCCTCGCACGCCTACCTGGAACTCTCGCCCGGGCTGGATTTCGAGACCCGGCTGTTCGCCAAGGTCAACGCCGCCGAACGCCTGCAGAACGAGTTGGCGCGCCCGGGCTATCGCTGCGCGCCGATCGCGCTGGGCATCAACACCGATTCCTACCAGCCCATCGAGCGCCGCTACCGCATCACCCGCGGAGTGATCGAAGTGCTGGAGGCCTGTTCGCATCCGTTCAGCCTGATCACCAAGAACGCCTCGGTGGTGCGCGATGTGGAGCTGTTGGCCTCGATGGCCCAGCGCGGCCTGGTGTCGGTGTATTTCTCGGTGACCACGCTGGACAACTCACTGTCCGCGCGTATGGAGCCGCGCGCCTCGGCGCCGCATTCGCGGCTCAAGGCCATGCGCACCCTGGCCGAGGCCGGGGTGCCGGTGGGGGTGATGGTCGCGCCGGTCATCCCCACCATCAACGATGGCGAAATGGAGCGCATCCTCGCCGCCGCGCACGAGGTCGGCGCTCGCGCTGCCGGTTATGTGCTGCTGCGATTGCCGCACGAACTCAAGCAGGTCTGGCGCGATTGGCTGCAACTGCATTACCCCGACCGCGCCGCCCACGCGATGAGCCTGATCCAGCAGATGCACGGCGGCAAGGACTACGACAGCCGCTTCGGCCACCGCAAGCGCGGCCAGGGGCCGTTCGCCGAACTGATCGCTCAGCGCTTCGCCAAGGCCTGGCGCCGCCATGGCTTCGGGCGCCTGCCGGCGTTGGACACTTCGCGCTTCGTGCCGCCGCGCAAGCCCACGCCGCAGATGGAGCTGTTCTGAACGAGAGGCTGCGGGGCGAGAGTTCGCCGGGCCTTGGCGAGGATTGGCGCAAGCGCGTTGCGCAGCGGGAGTGCGTTCGCGATCCGCAGCGGTGAGCCGGCACCGCCGCCCTCGCGCGCGCCGGGCGCCCGGGCACCCTCACCCCGGCGCAAACGCAGACACGGGCTTTCAGCGTCGCGCGGGGACCGCTCTGGATGGCGCCGGGCACCCAGTCGGGCCGGTCGCCCTCATGGCGCGCAACGATCCTCGGCCTCTGCGGCTGCACCGGATCTTCGGCTCCGCGCCGCCAGCCGGCAGGCGATCCCGGTCTCCCTGGCGCCGTCTGATCGTCCGCATTGCCTCGCCTGTAGAGGCTGCCCGGCTGCGTCCCGCAGGCCGGACTGGCGCCTGCGCCGCGCTGGGCCGACAATGCCGGTATCGCCGCCGCAGGATGCCGCAGCGCCCAGCGCCGCGGCGCTGGCCTCTCCCGGCCTGTTGCGGGCCTGCCCATCGGCTTTGCAGACACACCACGCACGGATGCTTTCACTCGACCACGCACCGCCTTCGTCTTTGCCCGCCACCGCAGGGCCGGCGGGCCGTGCCCGTCTCGGGCCGGCCTGCCCGCGCGCCGCGCATACCGCCGGCCCGCCTTCCGCGTTCCTCGTCTCCCGCCCTTCGATTACCGCGGTTCGACCGCGAGGTGCCCTCATGTCCCGCTTGCTCCTGCTGCCGCTGCACCAGTCCCCTGTGATTCCTCGCCGCCTGGCCTTGGCCGCCGCCGCGTTCGCGTGCCTGACTGCGGCCGGCTTCGCCCAGGCCGCCGGCTTCGACTGCAAGCGCGCCCGCAGCGCGGTCGAAATCTCGATCTGCAGCGACCCCCAGCTGTCGCGGCTGGATGGCGACATGAACGTGCTGTACCAGCGTTTGCACAGCGAAAGCGCGGGCTGGGACGGCGAGACCGGCGCGCGCTCGGACTCGGTCGGCGCAGCGCAGCAGCAATGGCTGCGACGCCGCGATGCCTGCAAGGACCGCGCCTGCCTGGCCCAGGCCTATCGCGAGCGCATCGACGCGCTCAAGCAACAAAGCGCCGCGGCCGGCCTGTCCACCGACACCGCGCACGCAGCCAACGCCTACCGATTCGGCCAGCACGGCGATTTCGCCGTGTTCATCGAAGACCTGCGCATCGCCGTGGAGACCGACGACCGCAGCGCGGCCTTGCGCATGGTGGCCCTGCCCTATGCCGACTACAGCAGCGGCCGCAGCTGCCTGGACCCGGCCGACGATTGCAGCGCAGCCGATTACCGCGCCACCGCCAGCAGCCGCACCGCAGGCGAGCTGGAAGCGAACTACGCGCGCATTTTCACCCCGGCCGTGCGTGCCGCGCTGAAGGCGCGCGCCTGGCGCGCCTTCAGCCAAGCCGCCGACGAAGCCGCCGACGAGAGCGGCGAGGTCCAGGCGACCGGTCCGATCGGTCCGGGCGAATACTTGCTGGAAAACCAGGACAACACCCAGCAACGCGTCTTCAAGAAGATCCGCGGCGTGTACAAGCTGCAACGCGCGCCGTTCTATTCCTGAGCCGTTATCCAGCGAACGAGGCCATCTCATGTCGATTGTCGCCCTTGCCCTTTCCCGTCGCTGCCTGCGCGCAGCCGCGCGCAGCTTCGCCATCGCCGCGGTGCTGGCAGCCGGCCCGGCCATGGCCGCCGGCCCCAAGGCGCGGCCCTCCTTCGATTGCGCAAAGGCCCGCAGCGGCGTGGAGCGCGCGATCTGCGCCGACCCGGCGCTGGCGCGCCACGACCGCGACATCGCCCAGGTGTACCGGGTCAAGCTGGCTGCGTTCGAGCCGGTGGCCGCGGCGGCGCTGAAGCAAGACCAGCACGACTTCCTGGCGGTGCGCGACGGCTTGTTCGAGGAGATCGAGCAG
Organism: uncultured Lysobacter sp.; assembly: GCA_966185905.1. GTDB lineage: Bacteria > Pseudomonadota > Gammaproteobacteria > Xanthomonadales > Xanthomonadaceae > Lysobacter. Next base: position 5,393 of record CBIFVU010000089.1, on the reverse strand, counting down.
GGCCTGGCCACCTATGCGGTGCCCGATAATCTGGCCGAGCTGATGCAGGAGCGGCTGAAGTTCCTGCGCCGGCTGGACACTGCGCCGCGCAAGGGCGTGACCGGCGACTGGGCGATGCTCAACGGTACGCTGGAAGTGATGCCTTCCGGCGAGGACGCCATCGATATCTCGCTGGTCGCTTCCGAGCCGCTGCGCGCGCGCTGGGTTTGCGAAATCGGCGAGGAGACCGTGCGCAACGGCGACACGGCGACCGTTCGCGGCGAACACGGCGCGCAGCTGCGCTTCCATCGCGACGGCGCGGTAATGGTGGTGGACGAATCCTTTCCCACCGCCGGCGGCAACGAGGGCCGCTCGCTCTACTGCGGCCGCAACGGCAGCGCTGCCGGGCGCTATCTGCCGGTCCGCAAGTGAGGCCGCGCGCGCTGCGGTGAAGCCGCGCTTCCAGGCGCACTGCGGCGATGGTGCCCTGCGGCGCAGGCCGACCGGGCCGGCGCTCGCTGTCGCGCCGCAGCCTGCGTCCGTATGATCGCAGGCTCATCCAACCTCAAGGAAACGGCCGCATGGACGCAAGCAAGCATCATCGACACGGACTCTGGCTGGCGTGCCTGATCGGCCTGGTCGCCTGCGACCGGTCGGCGCCTTCGCCCGAAGCGGCGCCGGCCCCGGCTGCATCCACCACGGTCGTTGCAGGCCAAGACGCCTCCGCCCCGCCCACTGGCGCACCGGCTGCGCCGGATGCGAGCGTGAACCATCCCGCAGCCGCGACGGGGGGCACGAGCCATGCCTGCATGATCGCCGGCGAGTTCAAGTTGCTCGGTCGCACGCTGCGCTCGCGCGACTGCATGCAGACCATCGGCGCAACCACCGAGGCCGAACTCAAGCGCGCCTGCGAAGGCCTGGCGCAGACCTCCGCGCAGATGGGAGGCAAGGCCGGCGAGATCACCTACATGAGCGCCTGCCCGTCGCCGTCGCAGGGCCGTTGCAAGCAGTTGTTCGGCCAAGCGTTCGATGGCTATTACTACGAGCGCACGCCCGAAGACCTGGCCGAATTGCCGGCCAGTTGCGAGCAGGGCGGCGGCCGCTGGGTCGCCGGCTGAGGCCGGTGCCGCCGGGCATGCCCGCGCCGCGTCCGGCCGCGGTCCGTGGCCCGGCGCCTGTGGTCCGCTGCTCGCTGGGCCGGCTTGGAAGCCGTGGGTAATGCGCGTTGTGATGATGGGCCTCGGCGACACGCGTTGGCGGCGTCGCGGGGCCGCTGGTGCGTTGGCGGCAACGCGCTCACGTAGCGCCATCAGGCGTCATGAGGGTGCATGAAGCGCCCCACCCAGCGCCCACGAAGCATCCAGGTGTCCACGAGCCCTCCACGAACGGCCCTCGAGGGACCGTCGCCGGGCTGTGAGCGGATTTCGACAGGAGCCCGTTCGGACCACGACCGGGCTGCGATTGAACCCCGCAGCGATCGCTGCAACCGGATTGCAACGGCGTCGCGCCGCCCGGCTCCAGGCCGCGCGCGGCGCCCGCCACCGAGGTCCCGGCGCGGTGCGTCGCGCCCGGGAAAGAAGAAAGCGCCCCAGCCCGCTTGACCGCTTGCTCAAGGCGGCGACTCATGTCCATTGCCGAGCGGCATCCATGCCGGCGCAGAGTCGTGCTGCTGGGGCGCGCCCAAGATGACTGAATCGTTCAGCCTTGGCCCTCAGGCTAAGGCGTGACGTCGTGTAGGAAATTTCCGAATGCTGGGTCAGAGCATGGCGGGCGGCTCGCGGCCGGCCGCTGCCGGGTTCAGCCCATCCCCGGCCACAACGGCCCGCCCAGCCACAGCCAGCGCGCCATCCAGGCGCTGACCAGGGCGATCAGTGCGGTCAGGGGCAGGCCGATGCGCAGGAAGTCGTTGAAGCGGTATTGGCCAGGCCCGAGGATCAGCAGATTGCCGTGGTGGCCGATCGGGGTCAGGAAAGCCACCACCGCGCCCAACGCGGTGCACACCACGAACGGCGTCGGCGGCAGGCCGAGCGACTGCGCCAGCGAGATCGCGATCGGCCCCAGCAGCACCGTGGTCGCCGCGTCCGACAGGATCTGGGTGAGCAGGGCGGCCACGGTGAACATGACCAGCAGCACCGCCAGCGGCGGCCAGCCGGCGACTACGTGCAACATGCCCTGCGCCAACAACTGCGCGGTGCCGGTCTGCTCCATCGCCACGCCGAGCGGGATGACCCCGGCGATCATCACGAAGATGCGCACGTCGATCTCGCGATAGGCCTGCTCCACGTCCACGCAGCGCGTGGCCACCATCGCCACCGCGCCCAGCAGGAAGGCCAGCGGCGCTGGCAGCCACTCGGTGGCCGCCGCCAGCACGGTCGCGGCCAGGATCGCCAGCGCCAGCGGTGCGCGCACGCGCCGCCGCGCTTCGCCGGCGAAGGGCACCAGCATCAGGAAGCCATGGTGCGCGGCCAGTTCGGCGAAGCGCGCCGGCCGGCCCCACAGCACCAGCAGGTCGCCCTCGCGCAGGCGCGCGTCGGCCAGCCGCGGCGCGATCGCGCCCTGGCGCCGCCACAGCCCGGCGATCACCGCCTGGAACTGGCGGGCGAAGTCCAACTCGCGCACGCTGCGGCCGATGAATTCCGAGCCCGGCGCCACCACCGCCTGCACCAGTTGCGGCTCGCCGTCGCCGCTGGCGTGCTGGCCGAAACGGGCGATGGCGTTGAGGTCCAGGCCGGCATCGTCGTGCAACGAGGCCAGCGCGTCGGCGGAGGCTTCCACCAGCAGGATGTCGCCGCTGATCAGCGGGCTGGTCGGCCCCAGGTCCTGGCGGCGCACGCCGTCGCGCAGCCAGCCGGTCAGCACGAAGCGATCGCCCAGCGCCTTTTGCAATTCCGACAGCGGCCGCGTGCTCCAGCGCGAGCCTTCCACCACCAGCAGCTCGGTGCGGTAGCGATCCAGGCGCAGGTAGCCATCGTCGCCGTGCTCGCCGCTGCGCTTGGGCAGCACCCAGCGCGCAGCCAGCATGTACAGCACGCCCACCACCACCAGGGCCAGGCCGATGGGGGTGATCGAGAAAATGCCCAGGCCCGGTGCGCCGGTGCGCTCGATGAGGTTGTCGGCCAGCAAGAAGGCCGGCGCGCTGACCAGGGTCAGGGTGGTGCCGAGCGAGGCAGCGAAGGACATCGGCATCAGCAGGCGCGAGGCCGACAGGCCCTTGGCCTTGGCGAAGCGGGTCAGGATCGGCAGCATCATGGCCGTGACCATGACGTGGTGGGTGAAGGAGGACAGCGCCGCCACCGCGGGCATGGTCACGGCGATGGCGCGGCTTTCGCTGTGGCCGGCGGCGCGGCCGATCCACTGGCCCAAGCGCTCGGTGATGCCGGTGGCGGCCAGGCCGCCGGAGATCACGAACACCGCCGCGACGATGATCGCCGGCTCGCTGGCGAAGCCGGACAAGGCCTGCTTGGCGTCCAGCACCCCGGTCAGCACCAGCGCCAGCAGGGTCAGCATCGCGGTCACATCGACCCGCAGGCGTTCGCTGACGAACAAGTAGAGCGCTGCGCCGAGGATCAGCAGGAAGGCGATCTGGGAAAAGTCCATGCCGGCATTGTGCGCGAGTTGGCCGTGTGGATGCCGTGTCCGGCGTCCACCGGCCCGTCACGGCGGTTCGGGCTACACTCCGCGGTCACTCCGCCCCGCAGACCGCCGCACCGCCCGTTCCGATGAACCCGCCGCATGCCAACGCCGCCGAACCGGCCGGGGACGATCGTTTCCGCCAGGCGATGTCGGCCTCCAACATCGGCATGGCCATCGTGTCGCTGGAAGGCATCTGGCTGGAGGTCAATCCGGCGCTGTGCGCGCTGCTGGGCTATCGCACCGAAGAATTGCGCGGCCATCATTACAGCGAAGTGACCCACCCCGACGATCTGGCGATCAGCCGCAACCTGGTGGCCGCGCTGGTCAGCGGGCGCCAGGCCTCGGTGGACGAACACAAGCGCTACCGTCATCGCGATGGTCGCGATGTGTGGGTGCAGTTGAACGTGGCGGTGGTGCGCGACAGCAGCGGCGCGCCGCAATACTTCATCGCCCACATGCGCGACATCGGCCACGAGCGCGCCGCCGGCCAGGCGCTGGATGCGCAGATGGCCGCGCACGGCGCCGCGCTGGACGCCTCGCACCGGCAATTGCAATTGTTCGCCGACGCGGTCGCCCACGACCTGCGCGCGCCGCTGCGTTCGATCGAGAGTTTCTCGGCCTTGCTGGCCGACCGCGCCGCCGAACGCCTGAGCGACACCGACCGCGACTACCTCGCGCGCATCCGCGCCGCGGCCTCGCGCATGACCGGGCTGCTGGCGGCGCTGACCGAGCTGTCCCATGTCACCCGCGCCGAACTGCGCACCGGGCCGGTGGACCTGAGCTTGCTGGCCGATTGGGTCGGCGCCGAGCTGCAGGACGCCGATCCGGGCCATCGCGGCCAGATCGTGGTCCAGCCCGGCTTGCAGGCCTGCGGCGACGAGCGCCTGCTCAAGCTGATGCTGAACCAGCTCATGCACAACGCTTGGAAATTCTCGCGCGAGCGTGCCGGCGACGGCGGCACGGTGCGGATCGAAGTCGGCGGGGAGACCGTCGACGGCCGCCTGCGCCTGTGGGTGCGCGACCAGGGCTCGGGTTTCGACATGCGCTATGCTCACAAACTGTTCGAGCCCTTCCAGCGCCTGCACGGCCCGGACCAGGGCGGCGGCCACGGCCTCGGCCTGGCGATCGCGCAGCGGGTGGTCGAGCGGCATCGCGGCCGCCTGCACGCGCAGGCGCGGCCGGATGCGGGCAGTACGTTCACCGTGGAATTGCCCGTGCAGGGCGCGGGCGAGGAAAACGCAGATGCATAAGGAAATCCTGCTGGTCGAGGACAATCCCGACGACGTCGAGCTGACCCGGCTGGCCTTCGACGAGGCCAAGATCGCCAACAGGCTGGTGGTGATGGGCGACGGCGCCGAGGCGCTGGACTACCTGTTCGCCCGCGGCCGTTACTCCGATCGCGACCCCAACGACCTGCCGTCGATCGTGCTGCTGGACCTGAACCTGCCCAAGGTGGATGGGCGCGAAGTGCTGCAGGCCATCCGCGCTCACGAACCCACCCGCACCCTGCCGGTGGTGGTGTTGACCACCAGCACCGAGCCCTTCGATGTCGAGGCCAGCTACGCGCTGGGGGTCAACAGCTACATCCAGAAGCCGGTGGACTTCGAGCAGTTCGTCTGGGCGGTCAAGCAGGTGGGGCTGTACTGGCTGGTGCTGAACCACCCGCGCAATCCCTGAGCGCGGCCGGGAGGCGACGGCGACAGCCACACGCGCCTGACTTTCCGAGGAGAGCCGCAGGCAGGCGGAGCTCGACCCGCCGCCGCGCACCCTCGATCCAGGAC